>JBBRGO010000276.1:0-4162 GCA_038224055.1 Actinomycetales bacterium | reverse complement strand
CCACGGCGTGCGGTGGTCGGAGGGGCTGGCGATCTCTGGCAGAATGAACGGCTGTACCCGTCGGGCCGGAAGTCCTCTCGCCTGACCCGGACGCCTACACCGAGCTGTCGGCCCCCCACGCGATCCTGTGTGGTCTTGCCGCGCTCACACACAGAAGCAGGAGACCCACCACGTGTCGGTCAAGATCCGTCTGAAGCGCATGGGCAAGATCCGTGCACCGTACTACCGCATCGTCATCATGGACTCGCGCACGAAGCGCGATGGTCGTGCCATCGAGGAGATCGGCAAGTACCACCCCACCGAGGAGCCCTCGCTCATCGAGATCGACGGCGAGCGCGCCCAGTACTGGCTCAAGCAGGGCGCTCAGCCCACCGAGACCGTTGCGGCCCTGCTCAAGGTGACCGGTGACTGGCAGCAGGCCATGGGCCTCGAGGGCGGCGAAGGCACCCTCAAGCTCAAGGCAGCCAAGACCCCCAAGAAGGACCTGTACGAGGCGGCCCTGGCCGCCGCCGGCACGTCCGACTCCGGCAAGGACGCCTCCACGACGCCGCGCAAGAAGGCCGAGAAGAAGGCCGACACGACCGAGGCTGCTGACGCCCCGGCCGAGGCCGAGAAGTCCGAGGCCTGAGCATGCTCGAGGAAGCCCTCGAGCACCTGGTCAAGGGCATCGTCGAGCACGACGAGGACGTCGTCGTGCAGCGCAAGGAGCTGCGTCGTGGTGAGCTGCTCGAGGTCCGGGTCCACCCCGACGACCTCGGCCGCGTGATCGGTCGCTCCGGTCGCACCGCGAGCGCGCTGCGCACGGTCGTCGGGGCCCTCGCCGGCAACGGAAACGTGCGGGTCGACATCGTCGACACCGACCGCGCTCGCTGATCGACCGCAGCACCCGCACCACCACGCGCGATCACGCACCACGACGCGCCATCAGCAGGGGCGCCCCGGGTCATCCGGGGTGCCCCTGCTGCGCGTGTGCCGCCGAGCCCGGGTCCCCGTGGATCCCGTTTCGACAGCTGGCGACCGAAGCCGTTCGCACCTGAGAGGATTCGTCGCATGAGCGTCGAGAAGCTGGTCATCGCCCGGATCGGCAAGCCGCACGGGCTGCACGGCGAGGTCACCGTCCAGGTCCACACCGACGAGCCGGAGCGCCGCTTCGCCGTCGGCACCGAGATCGACACCGAGGCCCGCGAGGGCTCGGGCGTCCCGCGCTCGCTCACCGTCCGCTCCACCCGGGTCCACAACGGCGTCTGGCTCGTCGCCTTCGAGCAGGTGCCCGACCGGACCGGCGCGGAGGGCCTACGCGGGACGCGCCTGGTCATCGACGACGACCAGGCGATCGCGACGACGGACGAGGACACCTTCTACGAGGAGGACCTCGTCGGCCTCGAGGTGCGCGACCTCTCCGGCGCCGTCGTCGCCACGATCAGCGGACTCGAGCTCGGGGCGGCGCAGGACCGTCTCGTGCTCACCCTCACCGGGGGCGTCACGGCCTACGTCCCGTTCGTCCGGCAGTTCGTGCCCGTCGTCGCGAACGACCACGTCGTCGTCGACCCTCCCGCAGGCCTGTTCGACCTCTACCGCGAGCTGGCCGAATGAGGATCGACGTCGTCTCGATCTTCCCTGACTACCTCGCCCCGCTCGACCTCTCGCTGATCGGCAAGGCGCGCGAGGACGGGCTGCTCGACCTCGCGGTGCACGACCTGCGCGACTTCACCCACGATCGGCACCGCACGGTCGATGACACGCCCTACGGCGGCGGCGCCGGCATGGAGATGAAGGCGCAGCCGTGGACCGAGGCCCTCGACCACGTCCTCGCCACGCGGCGAGCCGCAGCCGGTGCGGCAGCCGATGAGGCATCCGGTGTCGAGCGGCCACACCTCATCGTCCCCGGTCCGGGTGGGGTCCCCTTCAGCCAGTCCCTCGCCCACGATCTCGCCGCGGAGCCGTGGCTCGCCTTCGCCTGCGGGCGCTACGAAGGCATCGACGAGCGCGTCTACGAGCACGCCCTCGACGACCTCGGGCTGCGGGTGTCGGTCGTCAGCCTCGGGGACTACGTCCTCAACGGCGGCGAGGTCGCGGTGCTTGCCATGGTCGAGGCGGTCGCCCGGCTCGTCCCCGGGGTCGTGGGCAACGCCGAGTCGCTCGTCGAGGAGTCGCACGAGGACGGCCTGCTCGAGTACCCGATCTACACCAAGCCGCGCGAGTGGGAGGGGCGCGAGGTGCCGCCGGTCCTGCTCTCGGGCAACCACGCCGCAATCGCGCGGTGGCGCCACGAGCAGCGTCTCGCGCGGACAGCCGCGCGCCGCCCCGACCTCCTGCCGGTCTCCCACGGCGACGGGGAGATCGAGCTGCGGCTCGCCACCGCGGGCGACGTGCCCGAGCTGTTCACCCTCGTCCGGGCCTGCTGGGTCCAGGAGGCCGTCGCCAACCGCACCCTCGCGATCCCGGCCCTCACCGAGGGCATCGACACCCTGCGGGCCAGTCTGGACACGACCCGGACCTGGGTCGCGCGCCGCGGCGGGCGCCTCATCGGTTCGGTGCGCACGGAGGAGCGGGGGAGCGAGCTGTTCATCGGACGCCTTTGCGTCGCACCGGACCTGCAGGGCAGGGGACTCGGCCGGATGCTCCTCGAGCACGCCGAGGGGACGGCCGTGAGCGGCATACGCACCCTCTCGCTGATGACCGGCGCGGGCAGCGCCGACAACCTGAGGTTCTACAAGAAGGCGGGCTATCGTCCCGCGCGGGTCCCCTCGGGGGTGCCCGGTGTCGTCGACCTCGTCAAACGGCGTCGGGCCTGATCACGACACGAGCGCCAGGCGCAGGTCGGGCGGGAGGAGCCGGCGCTGGCGGATGAACCGCGCCTGCACACCCGCGGTGATCGACTGCGTCGCCATGATCGCGAAGAGGACGAGCACCTGGGCCGTCGCTGCCTGGACCGCGCTGCCGCCGCCGAGCATCACCCCGATGAAGGCACCCGGCAGGGTCACCACCCCGGCGGTGCGGATCTGGTCGAGACCGGGCACGAGACCCTCCGGCACCCGGCGCGCGATGATCTCGTCGATGCCCTGGTCGGCGGTGAGACCGACGGACAGGCACGCCTCGTACTGTCCCCGCTCGTCCCGCAGGGCCGCGAAGGTGCGGCGTCCGACGAGGGTGTGGACGGTCATCGTGTTGCCCAGCACGATCCCGGCGACCGGGATGAGGGCGATGCCGACGAAGGGGATCGCCCCCGTGGCGATGACGATCGCGAGCACGGGCAGGACGCCGCAGGCCATCGCCAGCGCGGCCCACGGCCACGAGCCGGTGGCCTCGATGCGCGTGCACGTCGTGAACACCGCCATCGTGGCCATTCCGGCGATCGCGAGCAGGGACAGCCAGATCGACCGCACGACGAAGGTGATGACGAGCGCAGCGAGGCCGAGCTGGAGGATGGCCCGCACGCCGGCGACCACCGCGTCCCGGGCGAGCGGCAGCCGCCCGATGCGGTAGGCAGCGACCGTGACGAGCAGGAGGGCGGCGATGGCGCTGGCGACCGGCCAGCCGGGGGAGACGTCCACGCTGCCACCGTAGGGTGCGACGGTGACGGACGCGGTCGGGCCCGCCCCCGGGTCGCCGATTTCGGATATGTCGCCCGCTCTGGCAGACTTGATCCTTGCGTCCGGCAATCGACGGCCCCTGCCATAGGGGGAGTTGGTCACCACCTCGCGAGCGCGCCTCGCAGCGGTGTCCACGCGGCCGAGCCGGACACACCCTCGAGACACACAGCCGGGTGACCTGTGGCGCCCAGGAAAGCGAAGCATCATGCACACGTTTGACGACATCAACTCCGCATCACTGCGCTCCGACGTCCCCGACTTCCGCGCCGGCGACACCGTCCGTGTCCACGTCAAGGTCGTCGAGGGCACGCGCTCGCGTGTCCAGGTCTTCCAGGGCATCGTCATCCGCCGCCACGGTGGTGGCGTCGCCGAGACCTTCACCGTCCGCAAGATCTCCTTCGGCGTCGGCGTGGAGCGCACCTTCCCGGTCCACACCCCGATCATCGACCACATCGAGGTCATGACCCGCGGTGACGTGCGTCGCGCGAAGCTCTACTACCTCCGTGGTCTGCGCGGCAAGGCCGCCAAGATCAAGGAGAAGCGCGACTCCTTCCCGACGAAGAAGACGG
>JBBRGO010000275.1:0-4207 GCA_038224055.1 Actinomycetales bacterium | reverse complement strand
CCCCTCCTGGGCCATCTTCTGGATGATGCCGTAGATCTCGAACTTGGCGCCGACGTCGATGCCGCGGGTCGGCTCGTCGAGGATGAGCAGGTCCGGCTCGGTGAAGAGCCACTTGGCGAGGACGACCTTCTGCTGGTTGCCGCCCGAGAGCTTGCTGACCCCCTCGTCGACGGTGGGGGCCTTGGTGCGCAACGACTTCCGGAAGGACTCCGCGAAGTTGTACTCCTCGCGGGAGTCGACGACGAGGCCGTGCGTGATCCGGGACAGACGCGCCGAGACGGTGGTCCGCTTGATGTCGTCGAGCAGGTTGAGCCCGAGCGTCTTGCGGTCCTCGGTCACGTAGGCCAGTCCGTGCTCGATGGCATCGGACACGTGGCGCAGCTGGATCTCCTTGCCGTCCTTGATGATGGTGCCCGATATCCAGGTGCCGTAGGAGCGGCCGAAGAGGCTGCGCATCAGCTCGGTGCGCCCGGCGCCCATCAGACCCGCGAAGCCGACGATCTCACCGCGCCGCACGAAGAAGTTGCTGTCCTTCGCGACGAGACGGTCGGGGACGCTCGGGTGCTGCACCGTCCAGTGCTTCACCTCGAAGAAGGTCTCGCCGAGCTGGGGGGTGTGCTCCGGGAAGCGGGACTCGAGGTCGCGGCCGACCATGCCGCGGATGATGCGGTTCTCGTCGACACCGTCCTCCCTCACGCGGAGGGTCTCGATGGACTTCCCGTCGCGGATGATGGTGATCGCGTCGGAGATCTTCTCGATCTCGTTGAGCTTGTGGCTGATCATGATGCAGGTGACGCCGCGCTCGCGCAGCCCGACGATGAGGTCGAGCAGGTGCTGCGAGTCGCCCTCGTTGAGCGCCGCGGTGGGCTCGTCGAGGATGAGGAGCTTGACGTCCTTGGACAGTGCCTTGGCGATCTCGACGAGCTGCTGCTTGCCGACGCCGATCTCACGGATCTTGGTGTCGGGGTTCTCCGACAGCCCGACGCGCGCAAGCAGCTCGGTCGCCTTGACCTTGGTGTGCGTCCAGTTGATGACGCCGCGGGCGGCCTGTTCGTTGCCGAGGAAGATGTTCTCGGCGATCGACAGCTCCGGGACGAGCGCGAGCTCCTGGTGGATGATGACGATGCCCGCGTGCTCGCTGTCGCGGATGTTGTTGAACTCGACCTTCTTGCCCTCGAAGAGGATCTCGCCGTCGTACGTGCCGGCGGGGTAGACGCCGGACAGGACCTTCATCAGGGTCGACTTGCCGGCGCCGTTCTCACCGCAGATCGCGTGGACCTCGGCCCGCCGCACCTTCATCGTCACGTCCGACAGCGCCTTGACGCCGGGGAACTCCTTGGTGATGTCACGCATCTCGAGGATGGTGTGGGCGGCCTCGTTGGTCCCCCTGCCGCTGCGGGCCGAGCCAGCCGGGTCCTGCCGGGAGCCCGTGGCTCCTGCGTTGCTGCTCATCAGAGCGCCCACCACTTCCTTGTGTCGTGCATGGCGTCGTGCCTCGCGTCGTTCCCGTTCCCGCGCAGGCAGCACCTGCAGACGGGCCACCCGCCTGATTCTGACCTACGTGACCCGTCCCTGTCGGCGGTCCGAGCGCAACATGCCCGTCACAACCCCGTAACGATGCCCGTCGGTGACCGGTGTCCGAGTGAGCACGGAGACCGCTCCCACCCACCCGATATCCTGCCGATGGCACCCCACCCGCCGAACCGTCGGCGCCCCCCGCGCCCAGCACCAAGGAGCTCCCTCGTGGTCCTGCACATGTCGTCCCTGTTCCTCCGCACCCTGCGCGAGGACCCGGTGGACGCCGAGGTCCCGAGCCACAGACTCCTCGTCCGTGCCGGGTACGTCCGGCGGGTGAGCCCCGGCGTCTACGCGTGGCTGCCCCTGGGGCTGCGGGTGCTGCGCCGCGTCGAGCAGGTCGTGCGTGAGGAGATGGACGCGATCGGGAGCCAGGAGCTGCTCTTCCCGGCCCTGCTGCCCAAGGAGCCCTTCGAGACCTCCGGTCGCTGGACGGAATACGGCGACAACATCTTCCGCGTGACCGACCGCAAGGGTGCCCAGCACCTGCTCGGGCCGACGCACGAGGAGATGTTCACCCTCACGGTCAGGGACCTCTACTCCTCCTACAAGGACCTGCCGCTGTCGATCTACCAGATCCAGACGAAGTACCGTGACGAGGCCCGTCCGCGGGCGGGCATCCTGCGTGGGCGTGAGTTCGTGATGAAGGACAGCTACTCCTTCGACGTCGACACGGCCGGGCTCGACAAGAGCTACCAGCTGCACCGCGACGCCTACGTCCGGATCTTCGACCGACTCGGCTTCCACTACGTCATCGTCGAGGCCATGGCCGGCGCGATGGGTGGCAGCAAGAGCGAGGAGTTCCTCGCGACGGCCGAGGTCGGCGAGGACACCTACGTCCACTGCGCGAGCTGCGGGTATGCCGCCAACGTCGAGGCCGTCCGCGTGCCGGTCCCCGACCCCGTCCCCTTCGAGGGGCTGCCGGCCGCCCACGTCGAGGACACACCGGCCACCCCGACGATCGACACTCTCGTCGCGCACCTCAACGAGCGCCACCCCCGCGACGACCGGCCCTGGGCGGCAGCGGACACCCTCAAGAACGTCCTCGTCGTGATCGTCCACCCCGACGGCACGCGGGAGCCGATCGCGATCGGACTGCCCGGTGACCGCGAGGTGGACGAGAAGCGCCTCGGCGCGCAGGTCGAGCCCGCCGAGGTCGCGGCCTTCGACGAGGCGGCGTTCGCCCAGCACCCCGGGCTCGTCAAGGGCTACATCGGCCCGGGCGCGCTGGGGGAGAAGGGATCCACCGGGATCCGGTACCTGCTCGACCCTCGGGTCTCGGAGGGTACGCGGTGGGTGACCGGTGCGAACGAGCCCGGGCGGCACGTCATCGACCTCGTCGCGGGTCGTGACTTCATCGCGGACGGCACCATCGAGGCCGCGGACGTGCGGGTCGGGGACGCCTGTCCCCACTGCGATCACACGCTCGAGACGGCGCGCGGCATCGAGATGGGCCACGTCTTCCAGCTCGGCACGAAGTACGCGGAGGCTCTCGGGCTCAAGGTGCTGGACCGGAACGGCAAGCTCGTGACGGTCGTCATGGGCTCCTACGGCGTCGGTGTCTCTCGTGCGGTGGCCTGCGTCGTCGAGGGCAACCACGACGAGTCGGGCATCATCTGGCCGCGTGAGCTGTCGCCCGTCGACGTGCACATCATCGCTGCGGGCAAGGACGAGACCCTCTTCGTCAAGGCCGAGGAGCTCGCCCGCGAGCTCGAGGCGCAGGGTCTCTCGGTCCTCGTCGACGACCGCAAGGGGGTCAGCCCCGGCGTGAAGTTCAAGGACTCCGAGCTGATCGGGGTGCCGACGATCGTCGTCGTCGGTCGGGGACTGGCCACCGGGGTCGTGGAGATCAAGGACCGTCGCACCGGCGAGCGCACCGAGGTGGCGGTAGACGACGCGGTGGCCGCCGTCGTGGGTGAGGTGACCGCAGCGGTCGAGCGTCCGTGACCGATCCGACCCTCACCACCCTCGCCTTCCTCGGGGTGGCGGCCTTCGCCGCGGGCTGGATCGACGCCGTCGTCGGCGGCGGGGGCCTCATCCAGCTCCCCGCCCTGCTCCTCGGGCTCCCCGGGGCGAGCCCCGCCCAGCTGCTCGCCACGAACAAGTTCGGCTCGATCTTCGGCACCACGACGAGCTCGATCACCTACTACCGCAGGGTGCGCCCCGACCTGCGCACGGCGCTGCCCATGGCGGCGGTCGCCTACGTCGGGGCGATCGGCGGCGCACTGATCGGGCTGCACATCCCGAAGTTGGCCTTCAACCCGATCATCCTCGTGCTGCTCATCGCGGTCGGCGCCTACACGCTCTTCAAGCCCGACCTCGGTCGGGAGTCGCTGAGGCGCTTCGAGGGGCCGACCCACGTCGTGCTCGCGATGGTGACCGGGTTCGTCATCGGCGTGTACGACGGGTCCCTCGGGCCCGGCACCGGGTCCTTCATGGTGTTCGCGCTCGTCGGGCTGCTCGGCTACAACTTCCTCGAGGCGAGCGCCAAGGCGAAGATCGCGAACTTCGCGACCAACCTCGGCGCCCTCACCGTCTTCGCCCCGATGGGTCTCGTGCTCGTCAAGGTGGGTCTCGTCATCGCCGCCGCCAACCTCGTCGGCGGGTATGTGGGAGCGAGGACCGCCGTGGC
>JBBRGO010000274.1:0-4216 GCA_038224055.1 Actinomycetales bacterium | reverse complement strand
GGCCAACGCGTGCGACCTCGCGGCAAAGGCGTCCTGCCGTTCCCGCGTCACGCCGTGCAGCTCGCGCAGCTGCTCGGTGGCCTCCCCGAGCGACACGGTCCACGCCGGCGGCATCGCCGGGTTGACCAGCCGCCAGCCGAGCGTGGTCGAGGAGAGCGCAAGATCTCCTGGAGGGTAGGGGCGCTCGGTCTTGGGCAGCACCCAGGGCGCCCGGGACATCGACTCGACACCACCGGCGATGACGACGTCCGCGTCGCCGACGGCGATCTGGCGAGACGCACTCATCACGGCGTCGAGGCTCGACCCGCAGAGACGGTTGACGGTGGAGCCCGGCACCGATGTGGGCAGACCCGCGAGCAGGCTGGCCATCCGGGCCACGTTGCGGTTCTCCTCACCCGCACCGTTCGCGTTGCCGAGGACCACCTCGTCGACGTGAGCCACCCCCTCATCCGAGAGCCCCGGCGCACGGCGCACCGTTTCGGCGATGACGAACGCCGCGAGGTCGTCGGGCCGGACGCCGGCCAGCGCTCCCCCGAAGCGTCCGAACGGCGAGCGGACGGCGTCGTAGACGAACGCCTCGGTCATGGGGGATCTCCTCGGGGTCGCATCGGCGCGGCAGGTCGGACTCGACAGGCTACCGCCGCGCCGACGCGGACCCTCAGCGCCGCGGCCGGACCACCATGGCCGACCCACCGCCGCGGCGCGTCGTCTCCGCCGCGGCCTCGAACACGCCCCGGCCCAGGGAGCGGATCGCGGTGACCGCGCCGATCTCGCTCGTCGGCGACAGCTGGTGGCCGAGAGCCCGCAGGCCGTCGCCGACCGGACCGTTCGCGATCTGCGGCTCCGCACTCTCACTGGACCCGTTGCGCGACGAGAGCCGCGGGGCCGCGACGGCGTCGACGAGGGGAAGACCCCGGTCGAGGTAACCGAGGATCGTCTGGCTCGTCGAGGTGATGATCGTCGACCCGCCCGGCGAGCCGACGGCGAGGAAGGGCTTGCCGTCCTCGAGCAGGATCGTCGGGCTCATCGATGACCGCGGCCGCTTCCCCGGCCCGGGCAGGTTCGGGTCGGGCACGCCCGGGGTGGTCGGCGTGAAGTTGAAGTCGGTGAGCTCGTTGTTGAGGATGAAGCCGTAACCCGGGACCGTGATCCCCGAACCGCCGGTCTGCTCGATCGTCAGGGTGTACGAGGCGATGTTGCCCCACCGGTCCATGGCGGTCAGGTGGGTGGTCGACAGCCCCTCGTAGGGCTCGGGCTGCGCCACCGTCCCCCGGGTGCACCCGCGGTAGCTGCCGTCCGGTGACCCGAAGGGGATCGGCCGCGCCTGAGCCGCCGCGGGGTCGAAGAGGCACGCCCGCTCGGCGGCGAAGCCGGCGCTGACGAGCTCGCGGACCGGGACTCCGGGCACGTCGCCCACGTAGCGGTTGCGGTCGGCGAAGGCGGTCGAGGACGCCTCGGAGAAGCGGTGCAGGTAGGCCACGTCGTCGACGGCGCTCGTTCTCGTGCCCGTGCGGTCCTCGTAGGCCTTCATCAGGTTGAGGATCTCGGCGACGGCGATACCACCCGAGCTCGGGACCGGCATGCCGTAGACGTCGTAGCCGTGGTAGCTCGAGTGGATCGGCTGACGCGTCGGAGCGGTGTAGGCCCGGAGGTCACGAGCCGTCATCTCGCCGCCCATGACGGAGACGCCGGGCGCCGTCGTCGGCGCCTGCACCTCCTTGACGATCGCGCGGCCGAGGGCACCGGTGTAGAGCTGGGACATCCCGCGCGCCCCGAGCATCCGGTAGGTGGCTGCGAGGTCGGGGTTGGTGAAGGTCGATCCCACCGCCGGCGCCTGCCCGTCCCGGAGGAAGAGCCGGGCCGTCTCCGGGAACATCGCGAAGCGGGCGGCATTCGCGGCCGTCTGGTCGTGGAAGGTGTCGTCGACGACGAAACCCTTCCGGGCCAGCTGCTCGGCGGGCTTGAGCGCGGCGTTGAGCGAGAGCGTGCCGTACTTCTTGAGCGCGTTGACCCACAGGGCCGGCGTGCCCGGGACCCCGACTGACAGGCCCGAGCTGACGACGGTGGAGAAGCTCATCGGCGAGCCGTCCGGGTTGGTGTAGGTCGTCGAGGTGAACGACTTCGGCGCCGTCTCGCGCCCGTCGATCGTCGAGACCTGCTTGCGCTTCGCGTCGTAGTAGACGAGGAAGCCGCCGCCTCCGAGACCGGCGCTGTACGGCTCGGTCACCCCGAGGGCCGCCGCGGTGGCGACTGCGGCGTCGGCGGCGTTCCCCCCTCGCGCCAGCACGTCGATGCCGATCTGCGAGGCGTCACGGTCGACCGAGCTGACCGCGCCGCCGGACCCCTTCATCACGGGGACCTTGGGCAGCGTCACGGGTCTGCCGTGCCAGCCGCGGTCGCCGTGGTCGTCGCCACCCCGGTCCGAACTGGGTGCCGTGGAGGCGCGTGCCTGCCCCTGCGGGGCGATGAGAGCGATCGGGAGGACGGACGCCGCAGCGACCACCACCCAGCGTGTGCGTCGTCTGCTTCGTCGGCTCATTTTCCGACGGTAGACCCGCTCCCCCACCTCCGTCTGCCCCCGGGACCCACCGATCTGGGAAGAACCTGCAGAGTGGCGGGGTGCGGCGGGTCGAGCGCCGTCGGCGGCGGCCCACCGGCATACCGAGGTGCCCATGGCTGGGACGGGTGGGCCGCCGACGCCGGGCGCGAGGCGCGTCGTGGCCCGCGGCGCGGAGCCAGCGCGGGCCCGGCGCGAGGCGCGTGGCGCCCAGCGAACCCGAAGGTGACGCACGAGAGCCCGCCACCCCAGCAGGGGTGACGGGCTCCACGTCAGGCCGGGGCCTGGGTCAGGCGGGGGCGTCCTCGCCGAGGAGGTTGCGCGTCTTGGAGAAGTCGAGCGGGATGCCCGGGCCCATCGTCGTGGAGATGGTCGCCTTCTCGATGTAGCGGCCCTTGGAGGAGGACGGCTTGAGACGCAGGATCTCCTCGAGCGCGGCGGCGTAGTTCTCGACGAGCTTGGTCTCGTCGAAGGACGCCTTGCCGATGATGAAGTGGAGGTTCGCGTGCTTGTCGACGCGGAACTCGATCTTGCCGCCCTTGATGTCGGTGACGGCCTTGGCGACGTCCATCGTGACGGTGCCGGTCTTCGGGTTCGGCATGAGACCGCGCGGGCCGAGGACCTTTCCGAGGCGACCGACCTTGCCCATCATGTCGGGGGTCGCGACGACGGCGTCGAAGTCGAGCCAGCCGCCCTGGACCTTCTCGAGCATGTCGTCGGAGCCGACGTAGTCGGCACCGGCCTCACGGGCAGCCTCGGCCTTCTCGGCGTTGGCGAAGACGAGGACCTTGGCGGTCTTGCCCGTGCCGTGCGGCAGGTTGACCGTGCCGCGGACGGCCTGGTCGGCCTTGCGGGGGTCGACGCCGAGACGCATCGCGACCTCGACGGTCTCGTCGTACTTGGCGCGGGCGGTCTGCTTGGCGACGCGCACGGCGTCGAGGGGCGCGTAGACCGTGTCCTGGTTGACCAGTTCCGCGGCGGCGCGGTAGTTCTTGCTGCGCTTCATCTCTGCTCCTGTGGTGGTGTGGTGCGGGAGTCGTGGTGACGGACCAGCGCGGTCCTCCCACGCGAGCCCTGCGACGTATGCCGCTGGGCCCGGTTCACCGGTCGGGACGCGTTGCGTCCCGACCGGGTGAACGGCTGTACGAGAGCTCAGAGCTCCGTGTTCAATTGTCGCTCTTCCTCACACTCCGCTTCGGCCGGGTGCCTCGCAAGCTCGGCCCCCAACCTCCGCTGCGTGCGTCGTCAGAGCTCCGTGTTCATGGTCGCTCTTCCTCACACTCCGCTTCGGCCGGGTGCCTCGCAAGCTCGGCCCCCAACCTCCGCTGCGTGCGTCGTTAGAGCTCCGTGTCGATGCCCATCGAGCGAGCGGTGCCGGCGATGATGCGTGCCGCCATCTCCTCGTCGTTGGCATTGAGGTCTTCCATCTTCTGACGGGCGATGTCGTAGACCTGGTCGCGGGAGAGCTTGGCGACCTTGGTCTTGTGCGGCTCACCCGAGCCCTTGGCAACGCCGGCTGCCTTCTTGATCAGCTCGGCGGCCGGGGGGGTCTTGGTGATGAAGGTGAACGAGCGGTCCTCGTAGACCGTGATCTCGACCGGGATGACATTGCCGCGCTGGGCCTCCGTCGCGGCGTTGTACGCCTTGACGAACTCCATG
>JBBRGO010000273.1:0-4263 GCA_038224055.1 Actinomycetales bacterium | reverse complement strand
TCGCCCTTCCCCTGGTACTACTGAGGAGACGACTGCGTATGCCGCTCACCCCACCCCCGGACATCGACCTGGCCAGAGCGCGTCGCTGGTGCAGTGCCGCGGTGCCGGGACGCGCCCTGCACCAGGTGCGGGTCGAGCCACACGTCCGCGGCCGAAGCCTGACGCTGTGCGAGACGCGTGTTCCCTGGGACGGCGTGGGTGACTGGACGCACTTCCCCTTTGCGCAGCTGCGCTACCGGGTGGGTGGACGCGACTGGGCGCTCTACTGGCGCGACCGCAACGAGCGCTGGCACGAGTACGCCGAGGGCAACCGCCAGTTCGGCTCGATGGAAGAGCTGCTGGCAGAGGTCGACGACGACCCGACGTCGATCTTCCGCGGCTGACCCCGTCGATCGGCGCCGACCCCGGCGCCGACGCCGGCGGGGAGCATCAAGCGGCGGATCAGTCTGCGTGCGGCGCTGCCAGGGCAACACCTCGTGCAGCCTGATCCGCAGACTGATCCCACGCGACGTCGGACCCGCCGCGATCCAGCGCCCGACCCCCAGCGGGACAGGGCAGGATGGACCGGTGACCTCCCCCGACGACCGTGGCCCGGCGCAGACGCGCGCCCGGACGGGTTCGGGGGGATCCCGGTCCGTCGGCCGGGGACTCGGCCGGGCCGCCACGGGCAGCGTCCGGGTCACCGCGGCCTCGGGCCGGTACGCCGCCGCCCGGCTGCGGGCCTACACCAACGCGGGCGGCGCCGGGGAGAGCGGGCTGGCCCGCCTCACCGAGCTGCACGCGAGCCACGCGGCCGGCGACGCGGCGATGATGCTCGCGCTAGCAGGCACCCTCTTCTTCAACCCGCAGACCGCTCAGGTGCGCGGGCAGGTCGCGTGGTTCCTGCTGGTGACCATGATCCCCTTCACCCTCGTCGCGCCCTTCATCGGGCCCCTGCTCGACCGGTTCCGCCACGGCCGCCGCTGGGCGATCGGGACGACGATGGCGACCCGGGCGTTCCTCTGCTGGGTGCTCGCCGAGGCGATCAACCACGACAGCAGCTGGCTCTACCCGACGGCGCTGCTGTGCCTCGTCGCCTCCAAGGCCTACACGGTCGCCCGCGCCGCCGCCGTCCCGCGGCTGCTCCCGGCCGGCACCACCCTCGTGCGAGCCAACTCCCGGGTCTCGATGGCCGGCGTCCTCGGCGCCGTGGTCGGCGGCGGGCTCGCGGCCGCGGCGCTCTGGGCCGGGCCGTCGTGGGCGCTGCGGGTCGCCTTCGTCATCTTCGTCGTCGGCACGGTCCAGGCCATCCGGCTCCCGGCCCGTGTCGACTCCGCCCTCGGCGAGGTCGGGCTGGGGGACACCACGCCGATCCCCGTCCACGAACCCACCGAGGCCGGTGACGGCCGCACCGTGCCGACAGCGAGCACGGCAACCACCTGGACGACGGCAACCACAGCGGCAACCACAGCGGCAACCCCGACCGGCACGACCAGCCGGACCCGTCGCGTGCGGGCCGACAGCGAAGGCGCCGCGCTCGAGGTCGACGCCGCCGGGCTGGTCGGACGCTGGCGGCGACGAATGAGGGCCGTGCCCTGGCCCGTGCGGCACGCGATGTGGTCGACGGGCGGCACCCGGCTGCTCACCGGCTTCCTCATCATGTTCATGGCCTTCCTCGCCAAGGAACACCCCATCGACGGGGTCCGGGGCGAGGTCGTGCTCGGCCTCATCGTCGCCGGGATCGGCGTCGGCAACGCGATCGGCAGCGTCCTCGGCACGCGCCTTCGCGACCTGCCGCCGCAGCGCATCGCCATGCTGTCCGTGCTCGGCGCCACGCTCGCCTGCGTGGCGACCGCCGTCTGGTACGGCATCGCCACCCTCGTGCTCCTCGGCGTGGTGCAGGGCCTCTCGGCGCAGCTGTCCAAGCTCTGCTTCGACGCCCTCATCCAGCGCGAGGTGCAGGAGCACGTCCGCGCCAGCGTCTTCGCGTGGTCCGAGACGATGCTCCAGGTGCTCTGGGTCGTCGGGGGCGCGCTCGGCATCATCCTCCCGCTCAACCCCCGGATCGGTTTCCCCGTGTGCGCCCTCGCACTGCTTGGCACCGTCGTGCTCGCCGCCCGCACCCGGATGCCCCGCGGCACCCGGTCCGCCGTGCCGGGGGTGGCCCGGTGAGCCCCCGCTCCCCCCGCCCCCTCGCGGTGCCCCCGGGGCCCGGGGCGCTGTCCGTGCTGCCCGCCCTCCAAGCCGCCCTCGAGGGGGGTCATCCCGTCCTGCCGTATGCCGCTGACGAGCCCTCCCCCGTCATCGCCTCCCACGACCCGGCGCAGCTCCCCGACGACCTCGCGATCGCCGTGGGGACCTCGGGCTCGACGGGGCGACCCAAGCGGGCCCTGCTCACCACCGAGGCCCTGACCCGGTCGGCGTGGGCCACCCACCAGGTCCTCGGCGGCAGCGGCGCCTGGCTGCTCGCGCTGCCCGCGCACCACATCGCCGGCCTGCAGGTCCTCTTCCGGTCGATCGCGGCCGGCACGACCCCGGCCGTCCTCGACCTCACCGACGGGTTCACCGCCGTCGGGTTCGCCCGGGCGGCCGACCGCGTCGTGCCCAACCGGTCCGGCTCACGGCGCTACACGGCCCTCGTGCCGATCCAGCTCGGTCGCCTCCTCGACGACCCGGTCGGTGTCGCGTCGCTGCGGACCTTCGACGGGGTCCTCGTCGGGGGAGCCGCCGCTCCCTCCGCCCTGCTCGAGCGGGCCCGAGCGGCGGGGGTCGCGGTGACCATGACGTTCGGGATGAGCGAGACGGCCGGTGGCTGCGTCTACGACGGAGCGCCGCTGTCGGTGAGCCACGTCCACGTCGACAGCGACCGGCACATCGTGCTCGGTGGCGACACCGTGGCGCACGGCTACCTCGCCGAACCCGGGATGCGGGCGGACGCGTTCGCCACCGACGTCGAGGGGGTGCGCTGGTTCCGCACCGAGGATCTCGGGCACTTCGACGACGACGGGCTGCTCGTCGTCGACGGTCGCGCGGACGACGTGATCAACACCGGCGGCCTCAAGATCACGCCGGGGGTGCTCGAGGACGCCATCTCGCGGCACGTCCCCGAGGTCGTCGACGTCGTGGTGCTCGGGGTCCCCGACCCGATCTGGGGCGAAGCGGTGTCCGTGGCCCTGACCCTCGCCGACGGCTCGGCGACGATCGCGGTGGAGGGGCTGCGGGCCCGGTTGCGCGGGATCGTGCCCGACGCCGCCCTGCCGAGGCGGGTCCTCGTCCTGTCGGCCATCCCGCAACGGGGTCCGGGCAAGCCGGACCGGGACGCCATCCGACGCGCCGTGCTCGCGCAGGACTGACGCAATGGCAAGATGAGGGGCACCCCTCGGCATCCGCGTCCGAGTGCTCGCGGATCCGAGCAGCCGGGCGTCCGAGCAGCATCCCTTCCAGCCAGGAGTGACCGTGGCCCGCGTCGTCCTCGTCGCCCTCGTGGTGTTCGCGACGATCTACGCCTTCGTCGACTGCGCCCAGACCGACCGCCGGCTCGTCCGGATCATGCCGAAACCGGCCTGGCTGATCGCGGTCCTCGTCCCGGTCATCGGCCCGATCGTCTGGCTCGTGGCCGGCCGCACCGATGCCCGTGGCGGCCGCCCACCGCAGATCCCCGGACGGGGCCCGCGTCCGTCCGGCCCGACGGGACCCCGTGGACCGGACGACGACCCCGACTTCCTGCGCAAGCTCTGACGCTCGCCCCTCCCGTGAAGGACCCATGGCAACGCTGAACCAGTGGATCGAGGGCGCGCGCCCCCGGACCCTCCCCGCCGCCGTCTCCCCGATCCTCGTCGGCACCGGTGCCGCCTACCAGACCGGCAACATCGTCTGGGCCTACGCGATCCTCGCCCTCGCCGTCGCCGTCGCCCTCCAGGTCGGGGTCAACTACGCCAACGACTACTCCGACGGCATCCGCGGCACCGACGAGGTGCGGGTCGGACCGGTTCGCCTCGTCGGGCAACGACTCGCCGCCCCGTCCTCGGTCAAGTTCGCCGCCTTCGCGAGCTTCTTCTTCGCCGGCCTGCTCGGGCTCGCGCTCGTCGGCCTGTCCGGCGTGTGGTGGATGGTCCCCATCGGGGTCGCCGCCATCGCCGCCGCGTGGTTCTACACCGGTGGCAGCCGGCCCTACGGCTACCTCGGCCTCGGCGAGGTCTTCGTCTTCGTGTTCTTCGGCCTCGTCGCGACCCTCGGGACGATGGCGACGATGACCTCCCCGACCGCCGCCGGCTGGTTCGGCGC
>JBBRGO010000272.1:0-4284 GCA_038224055.1 Actinomycetales bacterium | reverse complement strand
ACGGTCTCGGCTCCGGGCTGCTGCATCAGGGAGTGGAGGTCGCGGCGGAACTCGACGGGGTTGCTGATCTCGTCGTCTTCCACGAACAGGACCGTGTCAGCGATCGACGGCATGTAGGAAGTGCCCTGGAGCAGGTTGAGGGTGCAGAGGTTCCCGCCGACGATGCGGCCCTCGGCCTGACCGGGGTGCAGGACCCACCAGCCGTCGGTAGGCAACTGGGTGCGGTTGCCCTGGTCGAGGAACCACGAGTCGTCGGTGAACCACGTGCCTGGCTCGACGAGGACCGGGTCGTCACTCATGAGGGTCTGACGGAACCACTCACGAGTGCGCTCACCGAGGTCGCGCATCCCGAAGG
Source organism: Actinomycetales bacterium (assembly GCA_038224055.1). GTDB lineage: Bacteria > Actinomycetota > Actinomycetes > Actinomycetales > Dermatophilaceae > JBDSSS01. Next base: position 3,929 of record JBBRGO010000272.1, on the reverse strand, counting down.
TCGACCACTGCGGCCCACCGCCTATCGGCCGCACGTCGACCTGACGTTCGCGGACGGGATGGAACGTCATGACGCGTGCTTGGGGCCGGATGTCTCCGGGCGTCAGCCGCGAGTCTCAGGCGGGGAACACGCCGCTGGAGAGGTACCTGTCGCCGCGGTCGCAGACCACGAAGACGATCGTCGCGCCCTCGACCTCTTGGGCAACCTGCAGGGCGGTCCAGCAGGCGCCGGCCTCGGAGACACCGCCGAAGATGCCCTCCTCGCGGGCCAGCCGGCGGGCCGTCTGCTCGGCGTCAGTCTGGGTGACCTCGATGGTCCGGTCCACCGCCGACGGGTCGAAGATCCTCGGCACGTACTTCGGTGACCAGGCGCGGATCCCAGGGATCTTGGAGCCCGGGGCAGGCTGAGCCCCGATGATCTGTATGCCGGGGTTGCGCGACTTCAGGAACCGCGAGACCCCGGTGATCGTGCCGGTGGTGCCCATCGCGGACACGAAATGCGTGATCCGTCCGTCGGTCTGGCTCCACAGCTCCGGGCCCGTCCCTTCCTCGTGGGCGCGGGGGTTGTCCGGGTTGCCGAACTGGTCCAGGACCCGGCCGCGGCCCTCCCGCTCCATCCGCGTCACGACGTCGCGGGCCTCTTCCATGCCGCCACCGGCCGGGGTGAGGACGAGCTCGGCTCCGTAGGCCTTCATCGTCTGGATCCGCTCGGTGGAGGCGTCCTCGGGCATCACGATGACCAGTGGGTAGCCGCTGATCGCTGCTGCCATCGCCAGGCCGATCCCGGTGTTGCCCGCCGTCGCCTCGAGCAGGGTGTCGCCGGGGGAGATCTCCCCTCGCGCCTCCGCGCCCCGGATCATGCTGATCGCCGGGCGGTCCTTGACCGAGCCGGCCGGGTTGTTTCCCTCGAGCTTGGCGAGCAGCACGTTGCCGCGGCGTTCGTTCTCTAGCCCCGGCAGGCGCTGCAGACGCACCAGCGGGGTGCCACCGATGACGTCCTCCATCGTGGGATACGCGGGAGGGTTGCTCACACGCCGAAGTTTACGGTGGCCCTCGTCGAGCAACAGCAGCCGGCCGCTCGCCCTCCACGCAACCACCGAGCGCCAAGAGGTCCGCGAGCCTGACGCAGGTCGTGCGGGCCGTTCACACACCGGCGTGACGTGAACCTGCGTCTCGCTGCCGTGTGGAGGGCGCCCTCGCTGGCCCTGACAATCAGTGGCATGATTGTGGCATGAGCCGCATACGCTTGAGCACCACGGTGGACGCCGACCTTCTGGAAAGCGCCCGGCGGACGTCTGGCAAGCAGGACTCCGCGCTCGTCGACGAAGCCCTCGCAGCCCTGCTCGCCCGGCACCGCGCAGCGGAACTGGACGCGAGCTACGGTGCCTACGATGCTCACCCGCTCGACGAGCCGGACGAATGGGGAGACCTGGCGTCGTTCCGGCGTGCGGTCGAGGCCTCGTGACCGACCTGCCCGCACGGGGGGAGGTGTGGTGGTGCGAGATGGCTGAGATCGGTCGCCGGCCGGTCGTCGTCCTGTCTCGTGATGTCGTGATCCCGCGCCACCGTCGAGCACTGATCGCCCCCTGCACCACCACGATCCGAGACCTGCCGAGCGAGGTCGTCCTCGAGCCCGGTGAGGACCCGGTGCCGCTTCGTTCGGCGGTCAATCTGGATTCGGTGGAATCCGTCTCGATCGCGATCCTGGTCGAACGTCTGGGCCGGCTGGCCGAGGAGCGGATGCGGCAGGTCTGCGCCGCCCTGGCTGTCGCAGTTGACTGCTCAGACTGACCGCAGCCGCGGGGTGACGGGGACGGTCCTCGGTTCCCGTCCTGCGTCGCTCGGCGCTGACGCAAGCCTGCCTCCTACGCCTGTTGCTGGACCCTCAGTCAAACCGGCCGATCAGACGACCTTGTCGACGCCGAAGGTGTTGCACTGGTTGATGTCGCCGGTGTCGTAGCCCTGCCTGAACCACTTCTTGCGCGCGGTCGAGGAGCCGTGGGTCCAGCTCTCGGGGGTGACCCGGCCCGTGGACGCCTGCTGGATCCGGTCGTCGCCGACGGCCGACGCGGCGGTGAGGGCCGACGTGATGTCGGAGTCGGTGATCGGCTTGAGCAGCGTCGTCCCGTTGGCGTCCGTCGTCTCGGTCGCGTGGGCGACCCACGTGCCGGCGAGGCAGTCGGCCATCAGCTCGACCCGGACGGCTCCGGAGTTGGCGCCCTGGGGGTCCTGCTGCGCGCGGTTGAGCAGGCCGAGGATGTCTTGGATGTGGTGGCCGTACTCGTGCGCGATGACGTACTCCTTGGCGAGCTGACCGCCGTCGGCGCCGAAGCGGTCCTCCAGCTCGGAGAAGAAGGCCGCGTCGACGTAGACCTGCTTGTCGAGGGGACAGTAGAACGGGCCGACCTGGGCGCTGGCGGTGCCGCAGCCGGACTGGGTCTGGCCCTGGTAGATGACCGTCGTCGCGTTCGTGTAGTTCATGTCGTACTTCGGCAGGGTCTTCGACCAGTAGTCCTGGACGCTGTTGACGGTGGCCACGATGAGGCAGACGTCGTTCTTGTTCGCGTCGGCCCCGGTCTTGCAGGCGGCGAAGGCGGAGTCCGGCACCTGCCCGGCGGCGGCGACCTGGTCGGTCTGAAGCTGCTGGGAGGGCAGGCCACCGGTCGAGCCGGAACCGCCGCCCCCGCCGAGGATGTTGCCGCCGAAGACGAGCATGAGGACGAGGACGACGAGCCCGCCGATGCCGCCGCCGACCTGGATGCCGCCCGGGAAGCCCCCGCCGCCACCTCCACGTCCGCCGCCGAAGCCGCCCCCGCCACTGCCGCCGCTCTGGACCTGGGAGGTGTCGAGCTGGGCGCTGTCGTTGAAGCTCATGTCACCGCGCCTCGGGCGATGCAAGGCACGAGGGGCGCGAGGGGAGCGGCGTGGTCCGGTTGTTCACGACGTCACCCTAGTGCGGGTCAGTGCACGACGACGACGTCGACGTATGCCGTGGTGAGGCGCAGCCGCACCGGCACCGAGTCGCCCACCCGGGGCGGCGTCACGCCTGTGGGGAGGGCCAGCAGGCTGCACTGCATGTGCGGTGGCTCGGCGAAGCGCGGCATCGTCCCCCCGATGGTGAAGGGGGAGCGCACCCGGTGCGCGGCCTCGAGGATCCCCTCGGCCACCGCGATGGCCCTCGCCCGCCCGGTCTGGGCCGGCGCGGGTGCCTCCATCGCGACCCCGTGCGACGTGCCGCCGCTCACGACGACGACGTGACCTTCCGGCAGGGAGCGCTGCCGGTAGCCGGCCCGGGCCCCCTTGGGCACCGCACGCACGTCGAGGACGTCGGCCCGGGCCTGGTAGGCGCCGGGGTCGGCGAACCACAGGTCGGTGCCGACCCGGGGCCGGAAAACGCGCTCGGGGTGCCTGCCGCGCAGCGTCGCGAGCTCCGCCGCCGAGACGTGGGAGACGTACCAGTCCCGAGCCCCGGGGACCGCGGTGACGAACCGCTCGATCTCCTCGAGGTGCCCGGTGCCGAGCGGCAGGTGCAGGGTGACCCCGGTCGTGGCCGCGGCGGCAACGAGGTCGCCGACCTGCTCGACCGGGGCGCCGAAGCGGTTCATCGAGGTGAGGGCCTCGACGACGACCTGGGCCGCGGGCTCGGCCTCGCGCAGCCGGTCGAGGTCGGCGCGTGACGTCACCGTGTGGACGGCCCGGCGACTGCCCAGTCCGGCCATCCCGGCGTGCAGCGGCGCCCGGAACGGCTCCATCACGAGCACGTCGCCACCGAAGGCCGCGAGCGCGTCAGGCAGCTCGGCATACGTCCCGATGGCGATGAGGTCGACGCCGAGCCGGGTCGCCTCGGCGCAGAGCAGGTCCCGGCCGAATCCGTAGCCGTTGCCCTTGATGACGGGCACGATGCCGGGCCGCTGCGCGACCGCCTCGTCG
>JBBRGO010000271.1:0-4285 GCA_038224055.1 Actinomycetales bacterium | reverse complement strand
CAGCGCGAGGTCCTCGTGCTGCGCTACTACGCCGACCTGTCGGAGGCCCAGATCGCGGCGGCCCTCGAGATCTCGACCGGTTCGGTCAAGGCGCATGCCCACCGAGGCCTGCACGCCCTCCGACGGCTCGTCCCCGGAGCGGCCGACGCCGGCCCGGACGTGGGCCCGGACGTGGGCACCCGGCCGGGGTCCGACGCCGACGAGACGCGCCGGGTCCGGCGCCACGGGGCCGACCCGGACCACGAGGACCACCAGGACCACGAGGACCACCAGGACTACGAGGAACACCAGGACCAGCCGGGCGGCCCCGGCCAGACGACACACCACGATGCACGGGAGAGCCAATGACCAGCGACGAACGGCCGCCCACCGGGCCCGAGGACGCCGGCGAGCCGACCGCGCCGTTCCGCCTCCCCGAGCAGGACACCCCCCCGTCGGCCTCCCCCGCCGGGCAGGACGCCGGCCCCGGTCAGGGGTCCGAGGTCGGGGATGGGCTGAGCGCCGAAGTGAGCCCAGAACTGAGCCACGGAGTAAGCCCCGGAGTGAGCCCCGGACTGAGCCCAGGCGTCGGCGTGAGCCGGGTCGAGTCCGACCTGCGGTCCTCGATGGCCGCCGAGGCCGCCTCGATCTCCCCCGGCGACCGCCTCGACGCGATCCTCGCGGCCGGCGGAGCCGCCGGCGCTGCCCCGCGACCCGGCGCTGCGGCGCGACGCGGCTGGTTGCTGCCCGCGGCAGCGGCCGCCGGTGTGGCAGCGGTCGTCGCCGGGTCGTTCTGGATCACCCATCGACCGTCCGACCAGCCACCGTTTGTGGCCGCGACGACCGCCGTTCCCACGGCGCCGCCGACGGCGTCCACCCCGTCGACCGACGTCGGACCGTCCACCGTGCCGACGGTCACCCCGAGCCGTCCCACCCCGACGGTCGCCCCACCGGTCATCGTCACGACGACGGTGGCACCGCCGGTCACGACACCGCCGACCCCGACGACGACCACCCCTCCCACCTCGACGACGCCGGCGACCACCCCGCCGACGACGACGCCCGCGACGACGACGGTCCCCCCGGTCACCAACGTCGTGCTGCCCGTCTACCGCCTCGGGCCGGTGGCCCCGAAGTCCGCCACCCTGCGACTCTTCCGCGAGTTCACCGCACACGAGGTGGGCACGCCCGCCACCCCAGACGACCGCGGACTCGCCGCTCTCGTCAGCGCGATGGGACCGGCCCCGGACGGTTCGGCGTACGTCGCCCCGTGGGCCTCCGTCACGCCACTGGCCGTCACGGTCGGTGCCGACCGGATCACCGTGCGACTCTCCGCCGGCCTGTCCGCAGTCGCCGGCGACGAGGCCCGACTGGCCGTGCAACAGCTGGTGTGGACGGTCCAGGGGGCGGTCGGGCAGGGACTGCTGCCCGTGGCCTTCGAGCTCGCCGACGGCGCGGCCGAGGTGGCCCCGGGTCAGCCCACCGGCCGCACCTACTCCCAGCCCACCGGTGCGGCCGTCCTGCAGGACGTCGCGCCCGTCTGGGTCGACGACCCCACCCGGGGGAGCGCCGTCGCGGCCGGCCCGCTCACGGTGACGGGGGTGGCGAGCACGTTCGAGGCCGCCGTCTCGTGGCAGCTGCTCTCGGGGGGCAAGCCGGTCCAGTCCGGGGCGACGACGGCCGATGCGGCCGCCCCGGCGCGCGGGGCCTACGCCTTCGACACCAAGCCCCTCACCGCCGGCGACTACGTGATCCGGGTCTATGCGACGAGCGCCAAGGACGGGTCCGTCAGCGCGGAGGAGCGGATCCCCTTCACGGTCGGCTGAGCGCTCCTGCCGCGGGGAGCGCCCGGGTCGGTCGACCGACCCGGAGGTCAGCGCCAGCGGGAGCGCGAGAGGAGGACGGCGAGCGCGGCCGGACCCGCGGACGACGACCGCAGGATGGTCGGGCCGAGACGCACCGGACGCGCGCCCGCACCCGTGAGGGCGGCGATCTCCCGGTCGCTGATGCCGCCCTCGGGACCGACGACGACGAGCACGTCCCCCACATCGGGGAGGCCGACGCCGGCGAGCGGCTCGGAGGCCGACTCGTGGAGGACGAGTACGAGCGCCGACCGTCCGACCCTCCCGACGAGGGAGGTCAGGGTCACCGGCTCGGAGGTGAGCGGCATCCGGGCACGTCGGGACTGCTTCGTCGCCCGGGTCACGACGGCGACCCACCGGGCGAGGGACCGGGCGACCCGGTCGGCTCGCCAGACGACGACGGAGCGCTCCGCCTGCCACGGCACCACCTCGTCGACGCCGAGCTCGGTCGCCGCCTCGATCGCCTGCTCGTCGCGGTCGCCCTTCGCGAGCGCCTGCACGAGGACGAGGCGCAGGGGGGCCTCCGGCTCGTCGTGCACCTCGACGACCCGGCCGAGCACCGAACCCCGCTCGACGCTCTCGGCCTCGAGCAGCGCACGTCGGCCGCACCCGTCGCCGACGAAGTAGCGCTCGCCGACACGGATCCGGACGACGGCAGCGGCGTGCCGTCCCTCCTCGCCGTCGAGCAGCAGCGAGCTCCCCGGCTGCGCCGAGGAGAGGACCCCGACGGGAGCGAGGAAGAGCTGGTGCGTCACGAGCGGGTCACCGTCGCCTCACTTCTCCTTGAAGGCGTCCCGGATCTTGCCGAAGAGCCCCTTGTTGGGGGTGAGCCGACCCTCTGGCCGGTCCTCCCCGCGGAGCACGGCGAACTGTCGGAGCAGCTCCTCCTGCTCCTCCGTGAGACGGGTCGGGGTCTGCACGTTGGCGTGCACGAGCAGGTCACCCCGCCCGCCGTGGCGCAGGTGGGTGACCCCGAGACCGCGCATCGTCATGACGTCGCCCGCCTGGGTCCCCGACCTGATCTCGAGGTCCTGCATGCCGTCGAAGGTCGACAGCTTGAACGACGTGCCGAGCGCGGCCGCGGCCATCGGCAGCTCGACGGTGCAGTGCAGGTCGTCCCCGCGCCGGGTGTAGGTGTCGTGGTTCTGCACCCGGATCTCGACGTAGAGGTCGGCGGCCGGTCCGTTGCCCGGGCCCACCTCGCCCTCACCCGTGAGCTGGATGCGGGTGCCGGTGTCGACCCCGGCGGGCACCTTGAGCTTGATGCTGCGACGGGTCCGGACGCGGCCGTCGCCGGAGCACTCGTGGCACGGGTCGGTGAGGGTGGCGCCGAAGCCCTGGCAGTTCACGCAGGGCCGGGAGGTCATCACCTGGCCGAGGAAGCTCCGCTGCACCTGCTGGACCTCGCCGCTGCCCTTGCAGATGGCACAGGTCTGACGTCCCGTCCCCGGCTGGGCGCCGTCTCCCCTGCAGGTGGAGCAGCCGACGGCGGTGTCGAGGGTCAGCTCCTCCTCGGAGCCGAAGACCGCCTTGGCCAGGTCGATGTCGAGCCGCACGAGCGCGTCCTGACCCCGCTGGACCCGGGAGCGCGGGCCGCGGCTGCCCGGGGCCGCGCCGGCGCCGAAGAAGGCATCCATGACGTCGTTGAACGAGAAGCCCTGACCGGTGCCGAAGCCCGCGCCCCCGCCGCTCGCGTAGGGGTCGGCGCCGCGGTCGAAGGACGCCCGCTTGTCGGCGTCCCCGAGCACGTCGTAGGCCTGCGAGATCCGCTTGAACTCCTCCTCGGCCTCGGGGCCGGGGTTCACGTCGGGGTGCAGGCGCCGGGCCAGCCGGCGGTAGGCCTTCTTGATCTCTTCCTGGCTGGCGTCGCGGGAGATTCCGAGGACGGCGTAGTAGTCGTTCAAGCGGCTGATCCTGTCGGTGCGGTGCGTGCGTCTGGACGGGGTGGGCCCGGGCGTCGGTGTCCGGGTCGCGAGGTCGTGGTGGGTCGGTCAGGTGGTCGGTCAGGAGCTCGGTCAGGTGGGGGTGGTGTCGTCGAGCATCTCGGAGACGTAGCGGGCGACGGCGCGGACCGAGGCCATCGTCGTCGCGTAGTCCATCCGGGTCGGGCCGAGGACGCCGAGGCTGGCGACCCGCTCGGGCCCGGTGCCGTAGCCCATCGACACGAGCGACGTGCTCTGCAGTCCGGAGACGGGGTTCTCGGTCCCGATCCGCACCGAGACGAGCTCGGGATCGTCGCCGAGCTGCCCCAGCAGGCGCAGCAGCACGACGTGCTCCTCGATCGCCTCGAGGATCGGCCCGATGGTCCGCGGGAAGTCGGCGACGGAGCGGGCGAGGTTGGCCTGGCCCGCGAGCACGACGCGCTCCTCCCGCTCCTCGACCAGGGCGTCGCCCAGCGCCGAGACGACCGCTGCCATGGCGGCCCGGTCGGGCTCCGAGGTGTC
>JBBRGO010000270.1:0-4315 GCA_038224055.1 Actinomycetales bacterium | reverse complement strand
CAAGGACGGGCTCTTCCACACCTCCGGGCACCTGCCGTACTACGCGGACACGATGTTCCCGCCGATGGAGCTCGAGGGCGCGAAGTACCAGCTCAAGGCGATGAACTGCCCGATGCACAACCTCATCTACAAGTCCCGCGGACGCTCCTACCGCGAGCTGCCGCTGCGCTTCTTCGAGTTCGGCTCGGTCTACCGCTACGAGAAGTCGGGCGTCGTCCACGGGCTGACCCGCGTGCGCGGGCTCGAGATGGACGACTCCCACTCCTACGTGACCCGGGAGCAGGCGCCGGCAGAGATCAAGCACCTCCTCGAGTTCGTGCTGTCACTGCTGCGTGACTTCGGCCTCGACGACTTCTACCTCGAGCTGTCGACCAGGGACGACGACGGGGACAAGAAGGACAAGTTCATCGGCAGCGAGGAGCAGTGGGCCGAGGCGACGGCGATCCTCGAGCAGGTCGCGACCGAGTCCGGCCTCGACCTCGTGCCCGACCCCGGTGGCGCCGCGTTCTACGGCCCGAAGATCTCCGTCCAGGCCCGGGACGCGATCGGTCGGACCTGGCAGATGTCGACGATCCAGTACGACTTCAACCAGCCGGAGCGGTTCGGGCTCGAGTACCAGGCGGCCGACGGCACCCGGCAGGAGCCGGTGATGATCCACTCGGCGAAGTTCGGCTCGATCGAGCGCTTCCTCGGGGTGCTCGTCGAGCACTACGCCGGGGCGTTCCCGGTCTGGCTCTCGCCGGTCCAGGCCCTCGGGGTGCCGGTGGCCGAGGACTACGCCGACTACCTCGCCGACGTCCTGGCGCGGCTCAAGCGCTGCGGCGTCCGGGTCGAGCTCGACGCGAGCGACGACCGCTTTCCCAAGAAGATCCGCAACGCGAGCAAGTCGAAGGTGCCCTTCGTGCTCATCGCGGGAGAGGACGACCGCGCTGCCGGCGCCGTCTCGTTCCGCTACCGGGACGGCTCGCAGAAGAACGGGGTCCCGGTGGAGGACGCGATCGACGAGATCGTCGCTGCCATCGAGACCCGCGCACAGGTCTGACGCAGGTCCTGTACGACGGCGTCGTCACAGTCGTCACGCGACACGCCGACGACACGCCGACGAGGCTCGGTGGTTCACACGAGATCCGCGAAACCCCTTGCCAAGAGAGGTTTCTCGCCGTAGAACTGATCTACCAGCTCGCTTCGGCGGGCCGGGGATCGGGACCAAGAAGGCACCTCTTCCGAGCGGGGCGACTCGCACGGGCACGCCGGTGGTGCGGCGGGTAGGTGCAGGAGCGGACCCGTGAGACACGGAGCGCCACGCCGCGTCATCCGAAGGCCCCGGGAACTCATACTTCCCGGGGCCTTCACCCTTCCCTGACAGCGGGACCGCGCCGCTGCAGCGACGGGGGTAGCGAGCGGCCCTGCGATCTCACACACCGCAGGGCCACTCTCATTGAAGCCGGACCGGGGCGTCGGACCCGTGACCGACACACCCTAGGATTTCCTCCATGACGGACGTGACGGACGTGACGGACGAGTCGGCCGACGGACGAGCCCTCGAGACCGAGCGCGACTTCGCCCACGTCGACGACGGCTTCGAGCGGCTCTGGACCCCTCACCGGATGGCCTACATCGAGGGGGAGCGCCCCACGGTCGAGGCGGGTACCGGCTGCCCGTTCTGCGCGGCCCCGGCGAAGACCGACGCCCAGGGACTCATCGTGCACCGGGGCGAGCACGCCTACGTCGTGCTCAACCTCTTCCCGTACAACCCCGGCCACCTGCTGGTCTGCCCCTACCGGCACGTCTCCCTCTACATCGACCTCACGGACGAGGAGACCGCCGAGTTCACCGCGCTGACCAAGCAGGCGGTCCACGCCCTCCAGTCCGCGTCCGAGCCGCACGGCTTCAACCTCGGCATGAACCAGGGCGCCGTCGCGGGGGCCGGTGTCGCCGCGCACCTCCACCAGCACATCGTGCCGCGGTGGGCCGGCGACTCGAACTTCCTGCCGATCGTCGGGCAGACCAAGGCGCTGCCGGTCCTGCTCGAGGACACCCGCACGCGGATCGTCGCGGCCTGGCCCGACGCCTGACCGGGGCCCGGCGGAGCTCGGCGGAGCTCGGCGGGGCTCGGCGGGGCTCGGACCGGATCCACCCGGCCACGCCGCCCGTACGGACGTCGTCGGGCACGGGCCGCAGGGTCAGTAGTCTGTTCCCACCATGCTGAACAGACTCCTGCGCGCGACCATGACCAGGATCCTCGGTCCGGTCGCCCACCTCTTCCTCCGGTTCGGCATCAGCCCTGATGTCGTCACGGTCATCGGCACTCTCGGCGTCTGTGTCGGAGCGCTCGCCTTCTTTCCCCGCGGTGAGCTCTGGGTGGGCACCCTCGTGATCACGGCCTTCGTCTTCGCGGACAACGTCGACGGCATCATGGCTCGTGCATCGGGGCGCTCGAGCAAGTGGGGCGCCTACCTCGACTCGACCCTCGACCGGGTCGCCGACGCCGCCATCTTCGGTGGGCTCGTCATCTTCTACGCCGGCCGCGGCAACAACCAGCTCATGGCCGGCCTCGCCCTCGCCTGCCTCATCCTCGGCAGCGTCGTCTCCTACGCCAAGGCCAGGGCCGAGGGTCTCGGCTACACGGCCAACGTCGGGATCGCCGAGCGCGCGGACCGCCTCGTCGCCGTGCTCGTCGCCACCTTCTTCTCCGGCGTCTTCGGGTCGACCCTCCTGCTCGGGGTCGTCCTCGCCCTGCTCGCGGTCGCGAGCCTCATCACCGTCGTCCAGCGGATGCTCGAGGTCCGTCGTCAAGCACTCGCCACCGGCGAGGTCGCCACCGGCGAGGTGGGCGAGTGAGCCGGTCCGTCACCGCCCGGGTCACCGACTCGGTGAGCGTGCTCGGCTTCCGGTTGGGCTGGACGGTCGTCAAGGCGCTCCCGGAGCGAGCGGCATACGCGATGTTCGACCGGATCGCCGACCTCGCCTTCCGGCGTGGCGGCTCGGGGGTCGTGCGACTTCGGGCCAACTACGCGCGGGCCCGTCCCGAGCTCGACACGGCGCAGCTCGAGGCCCTCGTCCACGCCGGGATGCGCTCCTACATGCGCTACTACTGCGAGGCCTTCCGCCTGCCGTCGCTCACCACTGACCAGATCGATGCCGCCGTGAGCTGCACGGGTCACGAGGAGCCGAGGGCCCACGCCGTCGCCGGGGAGACCGTCGTCGTCTTCGTCGGCCACCTCGGCAACTTCGACCTCGGCGCGGCCTGGTCGGCGAGCAACATCGGACCGGTGACGACCGTCGCCGAGCGGCTCGAGCCCGAGGCGGTCTTCCAGGAGTTCGTGGCCTTCCGCCGCAGCATCGACATGGACATCATCCCGCTCACCGGCGGGGGCGACCCCTTCGGTGAGCTCGTCGCACGGGCCCGCGAGGGCGGACGGGTCATCGCGCTCGCGAGCGACCGTGACCTCACGAGCAACGGGGTCGAGGTCGACTTCCTCGGTCGCCGGGCCCGGATGGCCAAGGGTCCCGCCGTGCTCGCGCTGCTCACGGGGGCACCGCTCTACGCGGCGACGATCCACTACGAGCCGGCGCCGAAGGGCACCGGGCTCGGGGGCCACCGCACCGTCATCGACTTCAGCCCGGCTCTCACGCCGCGGGTCGAGGGTCCGACGGCGGTGCGGGTCCAGGACCTCGTCCAGCAGTGCGCGGACCACCTCGCCGGCACGGTCCGGGAGCACACGTCGAGCTGGCACATGCTCCAGCGGATCTTCGTCGAGGACCTTGACCCGCTGCGGTCGAGGTCGGTCAAGGTCCGGCCATGAAGATCGGCATCGTCTGCCCGTACTCCTTCGACGTGCCCGGGGGCGTCCAGTTCCACGTGCGGGACCTCGCCGAGCACCTCATCAACCACGGCCACGAGGTGTCAGTCCTCGCGCCCGCGGACAGCGAGACCGAGCTGCCCGACTACGTCGTCTCGGCGGGCCGGGCGACGGCCGTCCGCTACAACGGGTCGGTGGCCCGCCTCAACTTTGGCCCCGTCACCGCCTCGAAGGTGGGTCGCTGGCTCGACGCCGGCGCCTTCGACGTCCTGCACCTGCACGAGCCGGTCACCCCGAGCGTGAGCGTGATCGCCCTCTCCGCGTGTGAGGGCCCGCTCGTCGCGACCTTCCACACCTCGATGTTGCGGTCGCGCACCATGCAGACCGCCTATCCGATCCTGCGATCGAACCTCGAGAAGATCGACGCCCGGATCGCCGTCAGCGAGGACGCCCGGCGCACGGTGACGACCCACGTCGGCGGAGATGCCATCGTCATCCCCAACGGCGTCTAC
>JBBRGO010000269.1:0-4317 GCA_038224055.1 Actinomycetales bacterium | reverse complement strand
ACTACGACCCCATCTACACCCTCCCCGAGGCCGGCCAGCAGTGGTGGCGCGACGCGAGCGACCACGACGCGCTGCTCGCGAGCGCGACGGAGCAGGCCGCCGTGAGCCGCGCCGCCGCCGAGTCGCAGCTCGTCTGAGACCGGTCCGACGAGGACACCGACACCGTGGCACGGGCGCGCTCTGCTGACGGCCCGTCGACGCCGGCCACGGTGGCCCTCGACCGAGCGGCGGTGTCCTACCGCCGACACCCCTACGACCACGACCCGGCCGCGCCGAGCTACGGGCTCGAGGCGGCGCAGGCACTCGGCATCGCCCCCGAGCGGGTCCTCAAGACCCTGCTCGTCGACACGGGCGCAGGACTCGCCGTGGGCGTCGTCCCGGTCGCCGGCCAGCTCGACCTCAAGGCGATGGCGGCGGCCCTCGCGGTCAAGAGCGTGCGGATGGCCGACACCGCCGCGGCCGAGAGATCGACCGGCTACGTCATCGGCGGCATCTCCCCCGTGGGTCAACGCCGGGCTCTGCCGACCGTGCTCGACGAGTCGGCGTTCGACCACGACACCGTCTTCGTCTCGGGCGGCCGACGCGGCTTCGACCTCGAGCTGGCGGCCGACGACCTCGCGGTCGTCACCGGCGCGTTGCGGGCCGCGATCGGCCGTCCCGCCTGAGCGGACGCACGGCGCGAAGGAGGTCGCTCCCGGCTCCCCGTGCGTCCCCACAGTGACGCCCGTGACCGCCGACCCCGCCGTCCGCCAGGGCTCGCGTCGGCTCGCGTCGGCTCGCGGGGGCTCAGGCCCACGCCTCGTCCCGACCGACGAGGGAGGCGTGGAGCACGTCGAGCACGTGGACGGTGGGCTCGTCCGCGGGGCGGTTGCCACCGAAGGCCGCGTCGACGGCCGGGTGGATGCGGTCGTCGAACGCCTTCGCGCAAGCCTGCTTCGACTCCCAGACGTCGATGTACCTCAAGGTGCCATCGGCCTGTCTCACGCACAGGTGGGCGAGCTGTCCGGTCAACGGTTCGGGCCCGAGCTCGCGCATCACCCTCCGGTAGAGGTCCTCACCGATCGGCACGTCCTGGGTGTAGGCGTAGACCATGATCCCACCTCCTGTACAGTGGTCCGAAACGCTTTCGGATCAATAAAAGGAGATTATGGCCAATGGTTGACAGCGTCAAGGGTCCCGCCTCGAGCGCGCGTCCGTACCACTCGCCCCGCCGGGCAGCGCAGGCGGCACGCACCCGCCTGGCCATCCTCGAGGCCGCACGGACCCTGTTCGTGACGAAGGGCTATCCCCTGACGACCGTCACGGAGATCGCCACCCTGGCCCAGGTCTCCGTGGACACCCTGTATGCCTCCATCGGCCGGAAGCCCGACCTCCTGCGCGTGCTCGTGGAGACGTCGATCTCCGGCGTCGACCGAGCGGTCCCGGCGGACGAACGGGACTACGTCCAGCAGATCTCCAGACAGCCGGCCGCCCGGGACAAGCTCGCCGTCTACGCCTCCGCCCTGGCCGCCATCCACCAACGGATGGCTCCGGTCTTCCTGGCCCTGAGAGACGCGGCAGTGGCCGATCCCGAGTGCGCCGCGCTGTGGCGTGAGATCGCCGAACGCCGAGCAGCGAACATGCTCTGCTTCGCCGAGGACCTGCGGACCACCGGGGAGCTGCGCGCGGACCTGACCGACCGGCAGGTCGCCGACGTCATCTGGAGCATGAACGCACCCGAGTACTGGGTCCTTCTCGTCCACGAACGATCGTGGACGCCAGAGGCGTTCACCGATTGGGTCGCCGACGCCTGGGCGCGCGCGCTGCTGGGCTGACTCCCGCTGAGCGTTCACTGCGCCGTAGCGGTCAACCCGATCGGTCGTCCGACACCGCCGTGGCGCTGCGACCCTCCCAGGGGGTGGACAGCACGACGGTCGTGTGGGTGGAGACGTTGGCCGCCGCCCGGATCCGCGCCAGCAGGTCCTCGAGGTTCGCGGGCGTCGTGACCCGCACCTTGAGGATGTAGCTCTCCATCCCGGCGACCGAGTGGCAGTCCTCGATCTCCCGGATGTGGGACAACCGCTGCGGCACGTCGTCGGGGGCGCTGGGGTCGAAGGGCGCGACCGAGATGAGGGCGGTGAGCGGCAGGCCGATCGCCTCGGGCGAGACCGTTGCGGCATACCCCGTGATCACCCCGCGCTCCTCGAGCCGGCGGACCCGCTGGTGCACGGCGGAGGTCGAGAGCCCGGTGGCCTTGCCGAGGTCGGTGTAGCTCATCCGGCCGTCGGCGAGGAGCAGCCCGACGAGACGGCGGTCGAGGTCTTCCATCCGCGAAGGATAGAGCCACGGCGCCGGAGGCCGCTGCCGCTTCTCGTCGGAGACGTCTCGCTACGATCGCGGGATGGCTGACCGGACCCCCCGACTGATGCTCCTCGACTCGGCGTCGCTCTACTTCCGCGCCTTCTTCGGCGTGCCCGAGGTGGTCGGGCCGAGCGGTGTGCCGACCAACGCCGTGCGGGGCCTGCTCGACATGATCGCCTCGCTCGTCGAGCGCGGCCGCCCGACCCACCTCGTAGCCTGCTGGGACAACGACTGGCGGCCCGCCTTCCGCGTCGAGGCGATCCCCTCCTACAAGGCGCACCGGCTCTCCGACGACGGGGGTGAGGAGGTCGACGACCGGCTCGGCGTCCAGGTCCCGATCATCGTCGAGGCCCTCGCAGCCCTCGGCATCGCGCGGGTCGGCGTCGACGGCTACGAGGCTGACGACGTCATCGGGACCTACACCGCCCGCCACCGCGGCGTGATGCCCGTCGACATCGTCACCGGCGACCGCGACCTCTTCCAGCTCGTCGATGACGAGCACGGGATCCGGGTCCTCTACACGGCGCGCGGAGGCGTCCGCTCGCCCGACCTCGTCGACCAGGCCTTCCTCACCGAGAAGTATGCCGTCCCGACCGGCACCGCGTACGCCGACATGGCCGCGCTGCGGGGAGACACGAGCGACGGGCTGCCCGGCGTCCCCGGGATCGGCGAGAAGACGGCAGCGAAGCTCATCGACGCCTACGGGACGCTCGCCGCGATCCGGCAGGCCATCGCCGACGGCGACCCGGCGATCAAGGGGGCCCAGCGCACCCGGCTCGAGGCCGCGAGCGACTACCTCGACGTGGCCCCCCGGGTCGTCGCGGTCGCGCAGGACGCCGCGGTGCCCGACCTCGACATCAGCCTGCCGCGCACGGTGGCCGATCCACGGCTGATGTCCCGGCTGGCGCTCGAGCACGGGCTGACGAGCTCGTTCGACCGCATCGTCAACGCCCTCGAGCTCGAGTCGTAGGCCCCGCTCGGCCCCACCCCGGGAAAGAGGTCACGAAGGCATCCCGAGCGATGCCAAGGGGTCGTGATCGCAGCCCCGACGGCACGAGAAGCTGCGATCGCGACCCCATCGTGCCCTCCCCCGAGCCCAACACCCGAAGCATCGTTTGTGTCTCAGATGAGGCACAGTGACGGGATGCGCCGCCCGGTGCCCCATAATGGAGAGGATGACTACCGGATCCGCCGCAGATCGGCCACACCTGTCCAGCAGCCCCTTCAAGGCACAGCCCGCGCGTGCCATCGAGGAGTTCTCCGTCGGCGACCGCGTGACGCACGACAAGCACGGCCTCGGCACGGTGCTCTCCCACGACACCTCGACGATCACCGTCGCCTTCGGTGCTCAGCGCATCCGCATCGCGAGCCCGTTCGCCCGGATGACGAAGATCTGATGACGAAGATCTGATGACGAAGATCTAGCGACCCCCACCTGCGCCGTACCGAGCTGGGCCCGACCTGATCCAGGCCGGGCCCATTTCGTGCGTCCCAGCGCGTGCGTCCCGGCCCGTCCGGCCCCGACGACACGTGCCGCCGGGGGCGGGGCAACACGCAGAAAGGGCCGGCCCCCGTGGGGGCCGGCCCTTTCCGGTTACGGGTGCAGGACCCGCGTGAGGATCAGAGGACGCGAACGCGCATCGCCTGCGGGCCCTTGGGGCCCTGCTCGACGTCGAACTCGACGGCCTGGTTCTCCTCGAGGCTGCGGTAGCCGCCGCCGGAGATCTCGGAGTAGTGGACGAACACGTCGGGTCCCTCGGTCGGGGCGATGAAGCCGAAGCCCTTCTCGGAGTTGAACCACTTGACGGTGCCTTGAGCCATGGTGAAAATCCTTCATATGAGATGACGGACCGCACTACGTGGCGGTCCGGGTCGGGCAAAACGCGACCACTCCAGAAGCTGAAGGACGGCTGCGCTCGCAACATCGTTTCCCTGCGAGCGTGCGAACACGAACACCAAAAACGTTGACCAGTGGTG
>JBBRGO010000268.1:0-4398 GCA_038224055.1 Actinomycetales bacterium | reverse complement strand
GCACGGAGCAGGGCCGTCAGCTCCGGCGACGTCGTGCCCGACTCGGACGTCTGGACGAAGAGCCGGCAGATCGTCGGGTCGAAGCGTCCACACGACGTGGCGGCCGAGGGCGTCGCCCCGGGCCGTCCGCTCGCGGAGAGGAAGAAGTTGGTGGCCCAGACCTGCTTGAACGGTCCGGGCTCGTCGATCGGGCTCCGACCGGCAGCGGTCGTCGGAGGGGCGGCGAGGGCGGCCTGGGGGAAGAAGGCGGTCGCGAGGTCGTTCCACGTGATGGCGGAGACGACGGCGTCGACGCGCGGGTCGATGCCGGCGAGCATGAGCCCGAGCGCACCGCCGTAGGAGCCGCCCATGACACCCATCCGGGGATCACCGGCCGCATCGAGCTCGACGTCACCACGTTTCGCTGCGGCGTTCACGATGGCGCGCGCGTCGGCCACCTCGTAGGCGGGGTCGTTCAGGTGGATGCGGCCGCCGGACTCCCCGTGGCCGCGGGCGCTCCACGTTGCCACGACGTAACCGCGGGCCTGGAGCGCCGTGGCCTGGCTGCTCATCGAGTCCTTGCTGCCGCCGAAGCCGTGGGCGAGGAGCACGAGCGGGTGCCTGGCCCCGTCGTCCTGGGGCCAGAAGGAGACGTCGAGCCCGACCGCGGTGCCGTCCGGCTCGGCCCTGACCGGGAGCATCGTCGCCTGCGGAGCCGGGGCGGACGCCAGGTTCGCGACCAGGGGGGCGACGGTGGCCGGGGTCGTGACCGCCGCGACCGAGGCCCCGCCGGTCGCGAGGCCCAGGGACAGCACACCGCCGAGGCCCGCGGTGAGGAGCGACCGGGTGACGGTGCGTCGGCCCGGCCGACGTCTGCGCGAGCGCGAGGCGGGTCCGAACGGCATGCGCCCATCACATCACGGCGACCCCTGGTCCCGTCGGGGCGTCAGTCCCGCTGCATCCGCCGCTCGAGCCAGAACGCCACCCCGAGGCAGACGACGAGGACCATGGCCGGCGGCAGGAAGCGGGCCCAACCCTCGAGCTGCAACCACGCGTAGGGGGCCACGGTGAAGGCGAAGAGGTCGAGCTCGAGCAGGTAGCGCACGATGGGCACCATCCCGAAGACGAGCCCGATCGCGCCGACGACGTTGATGACGAACCGCTGGCCGGCGCCGGTGTTGTCCATTGGGTCGGCCACGGCCTCAGTCCTGCTCGTGGACGGAGACGCCGGAGAGGAGGTGGTCCGCGCCGAACATCGCCGCGGTCGCGCGTCCGGAGGGCGTCCCGGCGTCGAGGTCTGCGCCGGCGTCGACGAGCGCTCGGACCACGGCGTCCTCACCCTTGAAGAGCGCGCCGGCCACGGGGGTCTGTCCCCGGCCGTTGGGCAGGTCGACGTCCGCGCCGCGAGCGACGAGGGCGGCGACGGTCCCGGCGCGGCCGTGGTAGGCCGCGAGCATGACGAGTGAGTTGCCGTCGCCATCGGTGACGTCGACCGGGACGCTGTGGTCGAGCAGCTCCGTCAGCTCTCCCGTCCGCCCCTCCCGGGCGAAGTCCATCGCGAGTGCCGTCACCTGCTGCCGCTGCTCCGCACCGATCACGTCCCACGCGCCGCCGTCCGTCATGGGCCCAACCTACGGGGCCGGGCGCCCGACGTCGCGAGCCAGTGCAGGGCCAGACAACCCCCGGCGAGCGCCCCGAGGACGTGCCACGCGGCGTGCCCCTGGAGCGGGCTCAGCGGGTCGCACACCGTCCCCGACTGGTCGAGCAGCCACAACACGTATGCCGCTGACTGCAGCCCCAGCCCCACCCACAACCACGTGGACGGCGGCCCCGCGCCCGCGACGGTGCGGCTGCGCCACGCCTCGAGGGCGACTCCGGGAAGCAGCACGGCCGCGAAGACCCACCGGCGCGACTCAGGCCAGGCGAGCAGCACCATTCCGAGCAGCACGAGCAGGACAGCCCCGCCCGCGACGGCGACCCGGAGGCGCGCCCAGCCGAGCCGGACCAGCGCGCCGGCGAGCAGGACGGAGCCGACGGCATACATCGGGAAGACGTCGAGGAACTGGCCCCAGAGCGTCAGGGTCGCGTGGAAGGCGAAGCTGCCGAGGCCAACCGCCGCGAGCGCGACGCCGAGGGCCCGGACCAGGCCGGTCTCCGGGGCGACGCCCCCGCGGGCCCGCCCGACCAACACCGTGGCGACGAGCACTCCGACGAGGACGAAGGCGAGCGACGACCACGCGTTGGCGGGCTGGGCCAGACCACTGCCGCGCACCGCCTCACAGAAGCAGCGGGTCGACCGGCACGTCGCGCCGTCTCCGATCATGTTAGAAACAGTCTCATGGCCATCACCGCCCTCGGAGGCACCTCAGCACACACCGTCGGGGACCTGCCCCCGGTCGGCTCCCCCGCGCCCGACTTCGTCCTCGCCGGGGACGACCTGCGTGACCTGCCCCTGCCCAGCGGCACCCGGGTGGTGCTCAACATCTTCCCCAGCGTCAACACCGGGGTCTGCGCCGCGAGCGTGCGCAAGTTCAACGAGCTGGCGGCCGGCCTCGAGAACACGACGGTCATCTGCGTCTCGGCCGACCTCCCCTTCGCCTTCAAGGAGTTCTGCGGGGCCGAGGGGATCGAGAGCGTGGCGACCGGGTCGACCTTCCGCTCGAGCTTCGGCGAGGACTACGGGATGACGTTGACCGACGGCGGTTTCCGCGGACTGCTCGCCCGGTCGGTCGTCGTCATCGACACCGACGGGTCGGTCCTGCACACCGAGGTCGTCCCCGAGATCAGCCGCGAGCCGGACTACGACGCCGCCGTGGCCGCCCTCGGCTGACGGAGCGACGCCTGCTCGCGACGGGCACCTCGGGTCACGGGGTGTCCTCGTCGACCCAGTCGAGGGTGCGCTGGACGGCCTTCCTCCACGTCCGGTAGAGCCGCTCGCGCTCGGCCTCGTCGAGCTGCGGGGTCCAACGCTTGTCCTCTCGCCAGTTCGCGGTGATCTCGTCGGTGGAGGCCCAGTAGCCGACGGCGAGGCCGGCGGCGTACGCAGCCCCGAGGGCGGTTGTCTCGCTCACCTTGGGGCGGACGACGTCGACCCCGAGGATGTCGGCCTGGAACTGCATGAGCGTCTCGTTCACGACCATGCCGCCGTCCACCCGGAGCTCGGTGAGCGGGACGCCCGAGTCGGCGTTCATCGCGTCGAGCACCTCGCGGGTCTGGAACGCCGTGGCCTCCAAGGCGGCTCGGGCGATGTGGCCCTTGTTCACGAACCGGGTCAGGCCGACCAGCGCGCCCCGGGCGTCGGGGCGCCAGTGCGGCGCGAAGAGCCCGGAGAAGGCCGGCACGAAGTAGGCGCCGCCGTTGTCGTCGACGGTCGCCGCGAGGTGCTCGACCTCCTCGGCCGACCCGATCAGGCCGAGGTTGTCGCGCAGCCACTGGATGAGTGAGCCGGTGACGGCGATCGAGCCCTCGAGGGCGTAGACCGGTGGGGCGTCCCCGAGCTGGTAGCACACGGTCGTGAGCAGTCCGTGTGCCGAGGCGACGAGATCCTCCCCCGTGTTGAGGAGCATGAAGTTGCCGGTGCCGTAGGTGTTCTTGGCCGCGCCGACGGTGAGGCACGCCTGCCCGAAGGTCGCGGCGTGCTGGTCGCCGAGGATGCCGGCCACCGGCACCCCGAGGAGGATCCCGGGATGGCAGATGCCGTAGACCTCGGACGAGGAGCGGATCTCCGGGAGCATCGAGAGGGGGATCCCCATCTCGGCCGCGATGTCCTCGTCCCACGTGAGCGTGTGGATGTCCATGAGGAGCGTGCGCGAGGCGTTGGTGACGTCGGTGACGTGGACCCCGCCGTCGTCGGCGCCGCCGGTGAGGTTCCAGAGCAGCCAGGTGTCGATGGTGCCGAAGAGGAGGTCGCCGGCCTCGGCCCGCTCCCGGGCTCCCTCGACGTGGTCGAGGATCCAGCGCACCTTCGGGCCGGCGAAGTAGGTGGCGAGCGGCAGACCGGTGCGCTCCTTGAAGCGCTCGGGGCCCTCGTCGCCGGCGAGCTCGTGGCAGATCGCCTGCGTCCGGGTGTCCTGCCAGACGATCGCGTTGTGGACGGGTTGCCCCGTCGTCCGGTCCCAGACCACGGTCGTCTCGCGCTGGTTCGTGATGCCGATGGCGACGATCTGGGTCGCGTTCAGGTTCCCCTTGCCGAGGGCGCCACCGACGACCTCGCGCGTGTTGCGCCAGATCTCGAGGGGGTCGTGCTCGACCCACCCAGCGCGCGGCATGATCTGCCGGTGCTCGATCTGGTCGGTGGCCACGATCTGACCGGACCGGTCGAAGACGATGGCCCGGGTGCTGGTCGTGCCCTGGTCGATCGCGACGACAAGGCTGCGCTGCTCGGTCGGCATCCCCCGACCGTAGCGAGCCCAGCGGCCC
>JBBRGO010000267.1:0-4420 GCA_038224055.1 Actinomycetales bacterium | reverse complement strand
CCCATCAGCTCGCGGGCGCTGTGCATCGACAGGGTGGCCGCCCCGAAGTCGACGGTCGTGGCACCGGTGAGGGCCGCGGTGACCGGGCCCACCGTCGAGCCGCAGGGCAGGTCGCTGCGCGTGACGAAGGTCTGCATCGGCACCCCGGCCTGCTCGCAGGCGAGCCGGAAGGCGGCCGCGCCGACCGCGTCGGTCGCGTAGCGCAGGTTGGTGTTGACCTTGAGGACGGGGCCGCCGTTGACGGCGATCCGGTGCAGCGGCTCGTGGCGGTCGGCGTAGTTGGGGTGGGTTGCGTGCCCCATGTCGCCGGACGCGATGACCGTCGAGGCCAGAGCCCGCCAGTAGTCGTCCCGCCCTCCCGCGCCGGCGAGGACGATCCGCTCCAGCACCGAGGGCAGCAGCGTCGAGACGGCGCCCCGCTCCGACTGGCTGCCGATCTCCTCGTGGTCGAACAGGACGAGGACGGGGACGTGGGCGGGCTCGCTGGCGGAGGCGTCGAGCAGGGCGCGCACACCGGCATACGAGGTGGCGAGGTTGTCCAGGCGCGGGGCGGCGATGAGGTCGCGCTCGCGCCCGATCCGCTCGGACGGCTGGGTCGGATGCGTCATCACGTCGTGTCCCAACACGTCCTCACGGTCCACCCCGACCTGCTCGGCGAGGTATGCCGTGACGTCGCCGGGCTCGTCACCGACCCCCCACAGGGGGACCATGTGCTGCTGCTTGTCGAGCGTGAGCCCATCGGAGACGGTGCGGTCGAGGTGGATCGCGAGCTGGGCCACGCGGAGCAGCGGGGAGTGGTCGTGGAAGAGGCGGGTCGCGACGCCGTCGGCGGTGCGCACGCTGACCCGACCGGCGAGACCGAGGTCGCGGTCGAGCCAGGAGTTGAGGAGCAGGCCGCCGTAGGGCTCGACGGCGAGCATCTGCCAGCCGGCCTTGACGTGGTCGGCGTGCGGCTTGAGCCGGAGGTTCGGGCTGTCGGTGTGCGCGCCGACGACGCGGAAGCCTGCAGCGGGTCCGGCGCCGGACGCGTGGGCGCCGGTCGTGTCCCAGGCGATGAGGGACCCACCGCGCAGGAGCCAGTGCCGACCCGGCTCCGTCGGGAACGGGTCGCGCTCGTCGACCTCGGTGAAGCCGGCCTCCGCCAGGCGGGCCGCGGCCTGCTCGCAGGCGTGGAACGGCGTGGGCGAGGCGTCGACGAAGTCGATCAGCCCCTGCGCCTCGGTGTCGGTGTCGAACGCGTGGGACGAAGGAGCCATGCCCGTGAGCCTAGCCAGCCCCCGGGGCCGACCGGGGAGCGCTCCCCATTGGCCGGGTCGGTCACCGCTGCCTACGCTGGCACGAGTCTGGTCGGTCTGGTCGAGTCGAGTCGAGTCGGGGAGGGATGGGCCGTGGTGGTGTTCCGCAAGGGCGCTGATCCTGACGTGCTCGACGCGACGGCCGCGCGCCTCGACGGCTGTGCGGGCGAGAGCCGGCACGCTCGGACTGCGGTCGACCAGGCCGTCAGCGCCCTGGCCGGCGCGTGGGGCGGACCGGACTTCGAGGGGTTCCGCTCGTCCTGGCACAGGTCGGCGCCGACCCTCGACCACCTCGAGGCCTCGCTGCGCGGCATGGGCATCCGGCTGCGCGAGAACGCCCGGGCCCAGCGCGGCGCGAGCGGATCGGGCGGAGCAGGTGGGACCGGTGGCCCCGGCGGCGCGGTCCCGGCCTCGTTCCCGGTCAGCCCCGTCGGTGGTGGCGGCGGCGTGGCTGGTGGGAGCGGCGGGCCGGTAGACGGCTACGACTTCGGCGATCCGACGAGGCCGGACATCGAGTGGGACGAGGGCTTCGTCTACGACTCCAAGGAGGCCGGGTGGCGCGACCACCTCGCCAAGGCCGAGTGGATGGCCAAGCTGCACGGTGGGCGGCTGATCGCCACGGACCTCGACGACGCGACGGCGATGTACGCCCACTACTGGGACAACGACGGCGAGCCGATCCGCTTCGACTACGAGGAGGGCTACCGCGAGGACGCCAACATCCGACGCAGCGTCGAGGTGGAGGTGGGCCGCACCGCCGCCGCCGTCGACGCGATGGTGAGGGCGGGCAACACGGACTTCCGCGTCACCGGCGACCCGCACCCCAACGCGGCCTACCCGGAGACCGAGAACTGGCAGAAGACGATCGGCGGCTACCAGCAGTGGAGCACCGCCGACGTCTCCGTCGAGAACGGCATGGTGACCATGGAGGTGACGGTGCACGCCGAGGACTACTACAACTTCAACCCGCACCAGTCCGACATCGCGACCGGAGCGGGTGACGACGAGAACGGCCGCTTCACCGAGATCGGCTGGGCCCGTCCCTTCCCCTCGAGCGGCGACCTCACCCGGACGGTCACCTGGCCGGTCGGGGACCCACCCCCCGACTCCGCCGACCTCGGGTCCGCCGACGAGAGCCGCAACCCCGGCCGCGAGGACCGCGTCGACGAGCGCGGCAACCCCCGCCCGGGCGCGCCGGACAACGACCGCGACACCGGCCGTGCGAGGGTGCCGTGATGAGCAGACGATCCCCGGCCCCGCTCGCCGCCGTGGCCCTGACCACGGTGCTGGCGCTCACGGGCTGTGTCGGCCAGACGACGTACACCGATCCGGAGAACCCCGTCACGGGCAGGAGCGACATGAGCCAGACCCAGACCCCGGTCAAGGAGGGCGACCCCACGGTCCGCCACGACGTCGAGCCCTTGACGAAGCGCTTCTCCGCCCTGGGCACCCCCGTCTCGGCGACCTGGCGGTCGGGGACGCTCTCCGGCTCCGCACCGGGACCCTCGACCTACTGGATCGACGCCGTCGTCGAGCTCTCCCCCGCTGCGGCGCAAGCCCTCCGGGCGACGAACCCCACTGCGAGCGGCTCGACGCTCGACGTCGTCGACGAGGTGCGAGCCGCCATCCCAGCCGGAACGCTGCTCGGCGGTGGCGCCCTCGACGCGGCCTTCGCGCAAGGCACTTTCCGGGCGCATGCCCATCTCGTCGACGGGACCGACACGGTCGTCCTCGCCGCCCTCGGCCAGTAGCCGGGTCGTTCACCTCGACGGAGCGTCCCTCCGGGTGCACGATCGGACCATGACAACGGACGAGGCACGTCGGACCACGGTGGCGGCGCTCTTCGACGGGCTCGCCCCGGGCTACGACCAGGGTCCGGTCCCGTGGTTCCGGCCGATCGCTGCTCGCCTCGTCGACCTCGTGGCGCCGGCCGCGGGCGAGAGCGCCCTCGACATCGGCGCAGGGCGTGGCGCCGCCACCTTCCCGCTCTGCGACCGGGTCGGTCCGGAGGGCCGGGTCACCGCGGTCGACCTGTCGACCGGGATGATCGGGCACCTCGAGGCCGACGCCCGACGCCGGGGCACCACGTGGCTCCACACACAGGTGGGCGAGGCACGCACCGACCTGCTGCCCGACGCGCCCTACGACGTCGTGACGGCATCCCTCGTGCTCTTCTTCGACCCGGACCCGCAGGCCACGTTGCACGAGTGGCTCCGTCTCGTCCGGCCGGGCAGCGGCCGTCTCGGGCTCAGCACCTTCGGCCCGGTCGACGCCGCCTGGCAGGCCGCCGACGCCGCGGTCCTCGCCCACGCCCCGGCCGGCCAGCTCGACCCTCGCACGAGTGGGACCCGTGGACCCTTCGCCAGCACCGGGTCCCTGACCGACCTCGTCGAGCGCTGTGGTGGCGTGGACGTCACCAGCCACGACGAGCCGCTCGCGGTGGTGCTTCCCGACGCGGAGGCCTGGCGGACCTGGACGATGACGCTCGGGATGCGCCAGTTCTGGGCCGCCGTGCCCGAGGCAGCGCTGCCGGGCGTGCTCGAGCAGGTGACCCGGTCGCTGGAGGCGGCGCGCGGCGACGACGGGCTGCTCCACCTGACGCAGACCGTGCGCTACACGACCGCGGGCGCTGCCCGATGAGGCCGCTCAAGGTCGGGGTGCAGCTGCCGGAGGTCGAGCGCCGGGTGGACTGGCCCGAGCTCGTGGCGATGGCGCGGCGGGCCGAGGACGTCGGCTTCGACTCGGTGTGGCTCGGGGACCACCTGCTCTACGACCTGCCGGGCGGGGTGACCCGCGGGCCGTGGGAGGCCTGGACGTCCCTGGCGGCCGTCGCGGCCGTCACCGAGCGGGTCGAGCTCGGTCCCTTCGTGGCCTCGACGAGCTTCCACTCCCCCGCGATGCTCGCCAAGATGGCCGCCACCGTCGACGGCATCTCGGGCGGCCGCCTCCTGCTCGGCCTCGGCGCCGGCTGGAACGCCCGGGAGTATGCCGCGTTCGGCTTCCCCTTCGACGCGCGGGTGTCCCGCTTCGAGGAGGCGTTCACGATCATCCGCGAGCTCGTCCGCGAGGGCCGGTCCGACTTCCACGGGCGCTACCACGACGTCACCGACTGCGTGCTCGACCCG
>JBBRGO010000266.1:0-4423 GCA_038224055.1 Actinomycetales bacterium | reverse complement strand
TCGCCGACCCTGCACTCGCTCGTCGTCCGTGACCTCGTGGACTACCGGCAGGACGACGGACGCGTGATCATGGTGGCCCGGCGACCCGGCTGCACGATCGACCAGCTCCTGCCCCAACCCATCGGCGGGGACGTGGCCCCTGACCTCAGCCCCCGCTGCGCCACCGCGTCCACGATGGGCCGGGACTACATCGCAGGCGCCTCCGCGACCCTGCAGGCGGCGGACCTCGGATCGCTCGCGTCCTTCCTCGACCTCGACGCCAGGCAGCAGGAGGTCCTCGCCGCGGGTGGTGTCGCCGTCGTCGACCCGGCGGAGGTCGCGGACCTCGCGCCCGCCACGCCCTCGGCGGGAAGCAGCTCGAGCCTCGACGACGTGCGTCCCGTCACCCTCGACGAGAGCGCGGGGAGGGCGACCTTCGTCACCTGGCACCAGAAGGTCATGGCGGACGGCTCCTGGGTGCGCCCGTCGGCCAGTGACACCGTGCGGGAGGTCCTGCCCGTCGTGCACCTGACGAGGGAGCAGTGGACCCGCCTCTACGCCGCCTACGGTGGCGGACCGGCCGGCCTCGTCACGAGCGGGACCGCTGCCCGTCTGGGGCTGGGGAGCACACCCTCGCTGCTGCTCGTCCGCGCCGACGGCGGCATCACGCCGGAGCTCGAGTCACGCCTCAGCGACGCGCTGAGAGCCCGGCAGCGCGACGCCACGATCCAGGTCGAGCGCGGTTTCCAGCACGATGGCCTGGGGGTCGCCATCATCTTCGGGGTGATCGGCCTCGTCATCCTCGTCGCGACCCTCATCGCCACCGCCCTCTCCCAGACCGAGAACGCCCCCCTCCTCGGCACCCTCGCGGCCATCGGGGCGACGCGCCGCACCCGCCGCGCCCTCGCCGGCGCCCAGGCCACCTACCTCGGCCTGCTCGGTGCGGTGCTCGGGGTCCTCGTCGGTCTCGCACCCGGCCTCGGTCTCGCGCGGATCGTCCTGACGAGGGTCGCCGACGACGGCACCCGCACCCTGTCCGGGTCGGTCGGCGTCCCGTGGCTCCAGATCCTGCCGCTGCTGCTCGTGCCGCTCGTGGGGGGAGCCCTGGCCTGGGTCTCCATCCGCCGCGCCCCGGTCGTCGTGCGACGGGCTACCTGACGGGGGGCGCAAGGGCCGGGATCCGGTGAGGCAGGATGGAACGCATGAGTGACGATGCGACCCGACAGGGCCAGGGAGCCGATACCGACACCGCGCGGGACGAGCCGCGCATCGTCGTCGTCACCTCCGAGGGGATGGGCGTCTCGACGCCCGGCGAGCGCTCCTCCGACAGTGCGAACGGTGGACACCGAAACCACGAGCGCACCAACCCCGCCGACCTCGTCGAGGAGCCGGCCAAGGTGATGCGGATCGGCTCGATGATCAAGCAGCTGCTCGAGGAGGTGCGCAACGCTCCCCTCGACGAGGCCGGGCGGCGGCGCCTCGCCGACATCCACCACCGCTCCATCGAGGAGCTGAAGGACGGCCTGGCCCCCGAGCTCGTCGAGGAGCTCGACCGGATCGCGACCCCGTTCCGCGACGAGTCCCCGAGCGACCCCGAGCTGCGGATCGCCCAGGCCCAGCTCGTCGGCTGGCTCGAGGGCCTCTTCCACGGCATCCAGACCGCGCTCGTCGCCCAGCAGATGGCCGCGCAGCAGCAGCTCCAGCAGATGCGCGCCCTCCCCGGGCCCGGGACCTCCTACGGCACCCCGCCCGGCGCCGAGCACCGGCCGGGGCAGTTCCCCGACGCGGGGCCCACCGGCCAGTACCTCTGACCCCGCCACCGGCAACCCGCAGGTATGCCGCTGAGCCGCCCCAGCGGCATACGCTCGCTGCCGCGAGACCGCCCTCGGCTCAGAGCCAGCTCGAGCGCTCCCGGTCCGTCGGCACGACGGAGGTGTCCCACTGGCTGAACGGCTGCTCGAGCCGGTAGGTGAGGTCGGTCTGGCGTGCGAGCACCATCGGTGCGGCGTTGTCGGGGTTGTCGAGCGACTCGAAGTACTCGACGCTCCAGTGGAACCACCGCATGCAGAACAGCCGCATCGTCAGGCCGTGGGTGACGATGACGACGTTGCCCGGGGCCCCGACCCGCTCGAAGGTCCGGTGCATCGACTCGAGGAAGGTCGAGACGCGGTCGTAGACGTCGGACCCGGACTCGCCAGCGGCGAAGCGGTAGTAGAAGTGGCCGTAGCGGTCACGCAGACGGCGCTGCTCCGCGATGTCGGCGGGGTCCTGGAAGTTGGCCCAGTCCTGCTCGCGCAGCCGCGGCTCGACCCGCACGTCGTAATCGGTCACCGGCAGGGCGAGGGCCTCGAGGGTCTGGCGCACCCGGTGGTAGGGGGAGGCGTAGACGACGAGCGGCTCCCCGGCGACGATCGCGCGCAGCCGCTCGCCCGTCGCCCGCGCCTGCTCGAGGCCGCGCGGGGTGAGGCCGATCCGGTGGTCCGGGACCCGTTCGTAGATCGTGTCGTCGGCGTTGCCCTCGGACTCCCCGTGCCGCACGAGGATGATCCGGCGGGGACGGTGCTCGGACCTCATCGACCCAGCCTAGGCTGGCCCCGATGACCACGGCACCGCGCACCCGCACCCTCTCGGTCTGGCGTCTCGCCGCGCTGGTCGGGCGATGGCTCGCCGTCCTCGTGGCCTGCTACCTCGGTGGGGTCGCCGCGACGAACCTCTCCCCCACCGTGGTCGAGACCGCGCACTACCAGGCGGTGCTGCGCCTCGACCCGGTCCCCAGCCACACCCCGTCGCTGCACAGCCCCACCATCGCGGGCGACGTCGACCTGCAGTTCACCTCACCGGTCTTCGCCCCGGGACTCGATGTCGCGGTGTCGGTGCGGGAGGAGATCACCAGCCTGCTCACCGGGCCGGCCGTCTCCGTCGCGAGCCTCCAGCCGAGCGGCGAGGAGGTCTCGGAGGCGGTCCGGCGCGCGGCGACCGGGGTCGGGCTGCGGTTCGTGCTGGGCACGCTCGTCGTCGCGACCGCCCTCTCGGTGTCGGTGCACTACGCCCGCCGGAGACGGCCGGAGCGCACGCACCTCGCGCTCGTCGCGAGCGCCCTCGTCGTGACGTGCGGGGTGACCGGCGTGAGCACCGCGCTCACCTACCAACCGGGCCGTTTCCTCACCTACAGCACGACGGGGGTGCTCAGCGCCGTCGAGCGCAATGCCGGGATGCTCCAGGGCGTCGAGGCACGGGCCGCCCAGGTGGCGCCCTACCTGCGCAACCTGCTCGCCGTCTCGCAGGCCCTCCAGGAGAAGTTCGTGCCGGCCGAGCTCAACGAGACCGTGGGCGCCCGCATCCTGCTCGTCTCGGACATCCACGGCGCGAACCAGTACCGGCTGATGAAGTCGATCATCGACGAGGAGCAGATCGACGCCGTCATCGACTCGGGTGACCTGCTCAACTTCGGCCGGGTGCAGGAGGGCGAGGCCGCCGGCATCTTCCGCTCGATCGCCGCACTCGGCGTCCCCTACGTCTTCACGAGCGGCAACCACGACCAGAGCTCGCCGACCGACCGTGCCGTGATCGCCCGGATGGCACAGGTCCCCAACGTCGTGCTCCTGCAGGAGCCGGACGGGGCCCACCGGGAGCTGTCCTTCCACGGGCTGCGCATCACCGGCTTCAACGACCCGCGCTACTTCGGCGACGACAACGAGGACCCGGTGGCCAAGGAGGCGCCGGCGGTCGACGCCTACAACGCCGTGATGGCGGGACAGCCGGTCAGCGACGTCGTCGTCACCCATGAGCCGTATGCCGTCCGCCACGTCGCCGCCGGAAGCGTGCTCGTCAACGGGCACATCCACACGCCCGCGCTCGACGGGAACCGGATACAGGTCGGGACCTTCACCGGCGGGGGGGTCGTCGCCCACTTCTCCGAGGGGCAGGACTCGGAGCTCACGGGGCAGCCCTACGCCTTCGACATCGCCACCTTCGGCTCGACGTGTGGGCTCACGCAGCTGACCCGCTACACCTTCCGCAACCTCCTCGAGGGGCGGCCGGCCTATGACAACGTGCAGGTCATCAACGGGCAGACCATCGATGCCCGCGGAGCCGTGCGGCGTCCGGCCCCGTCCGCCGGGACGCCCGGGACGCCCGGCGGCCTGCGCACGTGCAGCCGGCTCGAGGAGACGACCGTGCGACCGCTCGTGGCCGGGCAGACCGGTGCGTCGGGGTCCCCGACGCCGACGGGGACGCCGGTGTCCGTGCCACCGGAGACGGAGCTGCCGACGACGCTGCCCACGACCCTGTCGACGCCGACGACGACAGCACCGGTCGCACCGACGACGACGCCCTGACTTCCGGGTGGTGTAGGGTTTTGGGCCCCCCGGGGGGCCAAACCCATCACCCCCACACCAACCCGGCCCCCAGGCTGAACCCCGCCGGGGCGGGGAGGTGGCGTGGC
>JBBRGO010000265.1:0-4435 GCA_038224055.1 Actinomycetales bacterium | reverse complement strand
CGTCCTCGAGGACCTCGGCTGGCTCGTCGTGGACAACCTTCCGCCGCAGCTGCTCTCGTCACTCGCGGACCTGCGTGACGAGGCGATCGCGAGCACCCCGGAGGCGGCCCGGCAACGCGTCGCGGTCGTCGTCGACGTCCGCTCCCGTGGCTGGTTCGCCCATCTCGAGGACGCCATCGTCGCGGCCCGTGAGCGGGGCGAGCGGCCCAGCCTCGTCTTCCTCGATGCCACCGACGAGGCCCTCGTCCGCCGGTTCGAGAGCGTCCGGCGCCCGCACCCGCTCCAGGGCGGGGGGCGCCTGCTCGACGGCATCCAGCACGAACGCGAGCTGCTCGTCGACCTCAGGTCGAGCGCCGACGTCGTCATCGACAGCTCCGGGCTCAACGTGCACCAGCTCAGCGCAAAGCTCTCGTCGCTGTTCGCGGGCGACCAGAACGTCCAGCTGCGGATCGCGGTGATGTCGTTCGGGTTCAAGTACGGGCTGCCGCTCGATGCCGACGTCGTCTTCGACATGCGGTTCCTGCCCAACCCCTTCTGGGTGCCGGAGCTGCGAGGGCTCAACGGGCAGGACGGGCCTGTCGCAGAGTTCGTGATGAGCCAGCCGGGTGCCGAGGAGTTCCTCGACCGTGCGGGCGACCTGCTGGGGACGATGATCTCGGGCTACGTGCGGGAGGGTCGTCGTTACGTCACGGTCGCGGTCGGGTGCACCGGCGGCAAGCACCGCTCCGTCGCGACGGCCGAGGCACTGAGCACGCGCCTGCGCGGCGGCGACCGGATCGACACCTTCGTCGTGCACCGTGACCTCGGTCGGGAGTGACCTGGTGGCCCGCGACACCGCCCGGTCGCTCGGCCTGCAGGCTGGCCGACGCATCGTCGCGCTCGGGGGTGGCCACGGCCTCTCCGCTGCGCTGACGGCGCTGCGTCTGCTCACCGACCACGTCACCGCCGTCGTCACCGTCGCCGACGACGGGGGGTCGAGCGGTCGCCTCCGGGAGGAGTTCGCCGTGCTGCCCCCGGGTGACCTGCGGATGGCGCTGAGTGCCCTCTGCGACGACTCGGAGTGGGGCCACATCTGGCGCGACGTCCTCCAGCACCGGTTCGCCGGCTCCGGCGACCTCCAGGGTCACGCGCTCGGCAACCTCATGATCGTCTCGATCTGGGAGCTGCTCGGTGACACCGTGGCCGGGCTCGACCTCGTCGGGCGGCTCCTCGGTGCGAGGGGTCGGGTCCTGCCGATGGCCGCGGAGCCGCTCGAGATCGTCGCCGAGATCGTCGGGCACGACCCGGGACGACCCAGCGAGACCGTGCTCGTGCGGGGCCAGCACCGGGTGGCCTCCTCGCCCGGGATCGTCTCGTCGATCGGCATCGTGCCGACCTGCCCCCGGCCGTGCGCTGAGGCGGTGACCGCGGTGGCCGAGGCGGACTGGGTGGTGCTCGGGCCGGGGTCGTGGTTCACCTCCGTCATGCCGCACCTGCTCGTGCCCGACCTCGCGGACGCGCTCTGCGCGACGCCCGCCAAGCGGCTGCTCAACCTCAACCTCGAGGTGGCCAAGGGAGAGACCCGGGACTTCCGCGCGGAGGACCACCTCGCCTCCTTCGCCGCCAACGCCCGGGACCTGCGGCTCGACGTCGTCCTCGCCGATCCCAGCGTCGTCGAGGACGCGACGTCCCTGGGCGAGGCGGCCGCCGCGCTCGGTGCCACGCTCGTCGTCGCGCCGGTCGCGGCCCGAGGGGAGCCCGGGGTGCACGACCCGCTGCGCCTCGCCGCCGCGCTGCGCGACGTCATCGGCTGAGACACCACCCCCGGTGGCGACGCCAACCGGGGGTGGCCTCGGCGCACCCCCTCCCCGCTTGGACCTGCCGGCAGCCCGGACAGCCCGGACAGCCCGGCCGGCCGGGGTGGCCGGCAGGATCGGGCGATCGAAGCGGGCTCGGCGTCCGGATCGCTCTCACGGGGTGGCAGTATTGCCCGCATGGCGATGACAGCAAAGGTGAAGGACGAGCTCTCCCGTCTCGAGGTGACCAAGCCGTGTTGTCGCAAGGCCGAGGTGTCGACCATGCTGCGTTTCGCCGGTGGCCTGCACATCATCGGTGGGCAGATCGTCGTCGAGGCCGAGCTCGACACCGCCAACACCGCCCGACGGCTCCGACGCAACATCGCCGAGGTCTACGGCCACCGCAGTGACGTCCTCGTGCTCGCCGCCGGTGGCCTGCGACGGGGCTCGCGCTACGTCGTGCGGGTCGTCGAGGACGGGGCCACGCTCGCCCGCCAGACCGGTCTCGTGGACACCCGTGGTCGCCCGGTCCGCGGGCTCCCCCCGAAGGTCGTCAGCGCGGCGACGTGCGACTCCGAGGCGGCCTGGCGCGGCGCCTTCCTCGCCCACGGTTCGCTCACGGAGCCCGGCCGGTCGTCCGCTCTCGAGGTGACCTGTCCCGGTCCGGAGGCCGCGCTCGCGCTCGTCGGTGCAGCCCGCCGCCTCGGTATCCAGTCCAAGGCCCGGGAGGTGCGCGGCGTCGACCGCGTCGTCATCCGGGACGGTGACGCCATCGGTGCCATGCTCATCCGCCTCGGTGCGCACGATGCCGTCATGGCCTGGGAGGAGCGGCGGATGCGCCGCGAGGTCCGTGCCACCGCCAACCGGCTCGCGAACTTCGATGACGCCAACCTCCGCCGCTCGGCGCGGGCGGCCGTCGCGGCGGGCTCGCGCGTGGAGCGGGCCATGGAGATCCTCGGCGACGAGATCCCGGACCACCTCAAGGAGGCGGGGTCACTGCGCCTCGAGCACAAGCAGGCCAGCCTCGAGGAGCTCGGCCAGCTGGCCCAGCCCCCGATGACCAAGGATGCGGTGGCGGGCCGGATCCGTCGGCTGCTCGCGATGGCCGACAAGCGTGCGGACGACCTCGGCGTCGCCGGGACCGACGCCAATCTCACCCCGGACATGCTCGACAGCTGACGCAGCCGGGTGGTCACCCGGGTCGTCCGCGCGGCGTGGGCGTCTACCGCCGAGTAGCGCGTCAGGGTGCTGCGTGCGGCCGTCCGAAGGGGTGAGACACCCGTCTCGGCGTCCGGCCCACGCACTAGGGTGGCTGATGAGGGAGCCGCAGCGCTGCGGCCCGTCATCCAGCTCCGTCTCGTCCCGAAGAGGTGCACAGCAGTGACCGTTCGCGTTGGTATCAACGGCTTTGGCCGCATCGGCCGCAACTTCTTCCGCGCCGTCAAGGTGTCCGGCGCCGACATCGAGGTGGTTGCCTTCAACGACCTCGGTGACGACGACACCCAGGCCCACCTGCTCAAGTACGACACGATCCTCGGACGTTTCCCCGGCGACGTGTCGGTCGTCGAGGGTGGCATCGAGGTCGACGGCAAGGTCATCAAGTCCTTCGCCGAACGTGACCCGTCCCAGCTCCCGTGGGGTGAGCTCGGCGTCGACATCGTCATCGAGTCGACCGGCTTCTTCACCGAGGCCGGCAAGGCCAGGGCGCACATCGACGCCGGCGCCAAGAAGGTCAACATCTCCGCACCCGCGAAGAACGAGGACATCACCGTCGTGATGGGTGTCAACCACCTCGACTACGACGGCTCGAAGCACACCATCATCAGCAACGCGTCGTGCACGACGAACTGCCTCGCCCCGATGGCCAAGGCGCTCAACGACGGAGTCGGCATCGTCAAGGGACTGATGACGACGATCCACGCCTACACCCAGGACCAGAACCTCCAGGACGGTCCGCACAGCGACCTCCGCCGGGCCCGGGCGGCCGCGCTCAACATCGTGCCGACGACGACGGGTGCGGCCAAGGCCGTCTCCCTCGTCCTGCCGGAGCTCAAGGGCAAGCTCGACGGCTTCGCCCTGCGCGTCCCCGTGCCCACCGGCTCCGCGACGGACCTCACCTTCGAGGCCTCCCGCGAGACGACGGTCGAGGAGGTCAACGCGATCGTCAAGGCAGCCGCCGAGGGCCCGCTCAAGGGCTACCTCGTCTACACCGAGGACCCCATCGTCAGCTCCGACATCGTCACCGACCCCGCGTCGTGCATCTTCGACTCGGGCCTGACGAAGGTCATCGGCAACCAGGTGAAGGTCGTCGGCTGGTACGACAACGAGTGGGGCTACTCCAACCGTCTCGTCGACCTCGTCACGCACGTCGGCGAGAGCCTCTGAGTCGGACCCGTCGGGCGGGGGGGGCCGCCCCACCCGGCCCCCCCGCCCCCCGCCGGCTAACGGCTCATGGAGTGTTCAGGACCCGCACTGCCCGATCAGGCCCAGCAGAGCAAGGAAATCACCAAAGCTCACCTGACCATCCCCCACGCCGTTCACGCCCAGCGTGCCCAGATCGTCGGCAAAGTCACCCACGCAGCCTGCCGTGCCCCCCGGGCAAGGGCCGGTGAGCCCCAGCAGCGCAAGGAAGTCGCCGAAGCTGACCTGGCCGTCTTCAC
>JBBRGO010000264.1:0-4481 GCA_038224055.1 Actinomycetales bacterium | reverse complement strand
GCGACCGACTTCATCGCCTTGATCTGCGCGGCGCCACCGACGCGGGACACCGACACACCCACGTCGATCGCGGGACGGACGTTGGCGTTGAAGAGGTCGGCCTGGAGGTAGATCTGACCGTCCGTGATCGAGATGACGTTGGTCGGGATGTACGCCGAGACGTCTCCAGCCTTCGTCTCGATGATCGGCAGGCCGGTCATCGAGCCGTGACCGAGGTCGTCGGACAGCTTCGCGCAACGCTCGAGCAGCCGGCTGTGCAGGTAGAACACGTCACCGGGGTAGGCCTCTCGGCCCGGCGGGCGGCGCAGCAGCAGCGACACGGCGCGGTAGGCCTCGGCCTGCTTGCTCAGGTCGTCGAAGACGATGAGGACGTGCTTGCCCTGATACATCCAGTGCTGGCCGATGGCCGAGCCGGTATAGGGGGCGAGGTACTTGAAGCCGGCCGAGTCGGACGCGGGCGCGGCCACGATCGTCGTGTACTCGAGGGCCCCGGCCTCCTCCAGGGTGCCGCGGACCGACGCGATGGTCGAGCCCTTCTGGCCGATGGCGACGTAGATGCACCGGACCTGCTGGTCCTCGTCGCCGGACTCCCAGTTGCGCTTCTGGTTGATGATCGTGTCGACCGCGACCGTCGTCTTGCCGGTCTGGCGGTCGCCGATGATGAGCTGACGCTGACCGCGACCGATGGGGGTCATCGAGTCGACGGCCTTGATGCCGGTCTGGAGCGGCTCGTGGACCGACTTGCGCTGGACGACCGTCGGCGCCTGCAGCTCGAGCGCGCGGCGCTCCTCCGCGACGATCTCACCGAGACCGTCGATCGGGTTGCCGAGCGGGTCGACGACCCGGCCCAGGAAGTTGTCACCGACGGGCACGGAGAGGACCTCGCCGGTGCGCTTGACGTCCTGACCCTCCTCGATACCGGCGAAGTCACCGAGGACGACGACACCGATCTCGTGGACGTCGAGGTTGAGCGCGAGACCGAGGGTCCCGTCCTCGAACTGCAGCAGCTCGTTGGTCATGGCCGAGGGCAGTCCCTCGACGTGGGCGATGCCGTCACCGGCATCGGTGACGCGGCCGACCTCTTCGCGGGAGGCCGCGCCGGGCTCGTAGGACTGGACGAACGTGTCCAGTGCGTCCCGGATCTCCTCCGGACGGATCGAAAGCTCCGTCATGTCAGATCTTCTCCTCGGTCTCGACCCGATGTTCGAGTCGTTGGTTTTTCACAGCTGATGTGTCGCAGGGTGGTCGGCGCTCAGGCGCCCATGGCGCGCCGGGCGCTGTCGAGCTTGCGGATGACGGTCCCGTCGATGATCTCGTCACCGATCTCGACCTTGACGCCGCCCAGGACCCGGGGGTCCACGACGGTGTTGACGTGGACCGTGCCGCCGTAGACGGAGGCGAGGCCGGTCGCCAACCGGTTGCGCTCCTGCTCGCTGAGCGGGACCGCCGAGGTGACGGTGGCGGTCTGCTGCTCGCGACGCCGGGCGGCAGCGTCGAGGTAGCTCTGCACCGTGCGGTCGAACCGCAGTCCGCGCGGCGCGGTGACGGCGTGCTGGGCGAGCACGAGCGTCTCGTCGGCCACCTTGCCGGTCAAGAGCGAGTCGACGAGCGCGCGGCGCCGGTCGGGATCGGCCTGCTGGTCGGTGATGGCGGTGCGCAGGTCGGCGTCCGCCGCGACGATCCGCTCGAAGCGGAACAGCTCGTCCTCGACCTGGTCGGCGCGGTCGGCCTGCTCGGCGCCGGCGATGACCGACTCGACGGCATACGACTCGATCGTGTCCGTGAGGTCACGCTCCGAGCTCCACCGCTGGGCGGCGGCGCCCTTGAGCACGACGAGCGTCTCGGCGCTGACCTTGCCGCCGAGCAGGCGCTCGACGAGGTCGCCCTTGTCCGAGCCGGGACGGGACGGGTCCGCGACCGCGCGTCGCAGGGAGGCGTTCGCGTCGAGCAGTCCGACGACCGCGAAGAGCTCCTCGCCCAACCGCGGACGGTCGGCACCGGCGGCGAGGACGCCGGTGAACGCGTCGCGGCTGGAAGCCGCTGCTGCGCGTGAGGATCCCTGCATCAGCGCTCACCCTCGGAGCTCGGCGTGCCGACCTTCTCGCGGACGACGTCGCCGGACTCGAGCTCGGCGAGGAAACGCTCGACGATGCCCTTCTGACGGGTCTCGTCGTGCAGCGACTCCCCGACGATGCGGCTGGCGAGGTCGGTCGAGATCCGGCCGACGTCACCGCGAAGCGAGACGAGGGCCTGCTGGCGCTCGGCCTCGATCTGCTTGTGCGCCGTCTCGGTGATCCGAGCCGCCTCGGCTGCCGCCTGCTCGCGCATCTCGGCGATGATCTGGGACCCCTGCGCCTTGGCCTCCTCGCGGATCGTCGAGGCCTGGTCGCGCGACTCGAGGAGCTGGGCGCGGTACTGCTCGAGCGCCTCCTGCGCCTGCGCCTGGGCCTCCTCGGCCTTGTTCATGCCGCCCTCGATGGCCGCGGTCCGCTCGGCATAGATCTGCTCGAGACGCGGGACGACCATCTTGGCCACGATGTAGTAGAGGATCGCGAAGGTGACGAGGCCGAAGAAGAACTCCAGCGGGTGCGGGATGATCGGGGCCGCGGTGGCCCAGAAGCCCGTCTCGCCGCCTTCGGCGGTCACGGTCACTGCGTGCATGCGGTGCTCCTGAAGAGAGATGCTGAAGGGGTCGACTGCCCGTGCGGGCGTCAGCCCTTGAAGACGAACGCGAGCGCGATACCGAAGATGGCGAGCGCCTCGGTGATGGCCATGCCGAGGAAGGCGATGGGCTGGAGCATGCCGCGGGCCTCGGGCTGACGAGCGACGCCGTTGATGTAGGCGGCGAAGATCAGGCCGACACCGATGCCGGGGCCGATGGCGGAGAGACCGTAACCGAGGATGGCAATGTTGCCGGTCATGTTCGTTCCATTTCTATCTTGTCGGTCCCGGTGGCGGTTGTCACCGGGGCTGGGTCGTGCGGGGTGGGGCGGGATGGTGCAGCTGCGTGCGCCGGCTCAGTGCTCGTCGGCGACGGCGCCGGCGATGTAGAGGGCGGCGAGGAGGGTGAAGACGTAAGCCTGGAGGAACTCCACGAGGAGCTCGAACAGCGTCATGACGAAGGCGAAGATCCAGGTCACGCCGCCGGCGACGACGAGCAGGCCCCCGGAGGTGAGCATGTACCCGCCGCCGGCGATGAAAAGCACGATGAGGATGTGGCCGGCGAACATGTTGCCGAAGAGTCGCAGGGCGAGCGTCACCGGGCGGGTGAACAGGTCGGTGATGAGCTCGAGGAAAAAGATGAAGGGCACCATCGCCTTGGGCAGGCCGCTCGGGACGAGCGACTTCCAGTAGCCGATGAAGCCGTGCTTGCGCATGCCGACGACGTGGAAGACGATCCAGACGATGAGCGCCAGCGCGATCGGGAAGCCGATGCGGCTCATCGTCGGGTAGCTCATCGGGGGGATGACGCCGAAGAGGTTGTTGACGAGGATCAGCACGAACATCGAGAAGAGCAGCGGCACGAACCGCATGAACTCCTTGCTGCCGATGAGGTCCTTGGCGATCCCGTTGCGCACGAGGCCGTAGACGGCCTCGGTGCCCATCTGGGCGCGGCCGGGGACGACGGCCTTCTTCTTCGTCGTGGCGAGCAGCCACCACGCGATGAGGCCGACGGAGATCAGCATGAGGAACATCGGGCGGGTGATCGCCCACGCTCCGTCGCCGATGAGCGGCTGCCAGAACTCCTCGATACCGGGAGGCGTGTAGTCCGTCGGTGCGACGGCTGCCACGAAGCTCACAGGTGACTCCTTCGAAGGTGCGGGGCGAGGCGGTTGGGGATGGGCGCCACGGGCGGCTGGGTGCCGCTCACAGCCTGCCCGGAGGAAAGTCTGCTATCGGCCTGCGTGTGATCGGCCGAGCTCACTGAGTACCGTATCGGAACCAGATCAGGTAGAGCGACAACGCCATCCCTGCGACGATTCCGACGCCGACCAGCCAGGTGGTTCCGAGCCACTGGTCGGCGAGGTATCCCACGCCACCGTAGATGAGCGGCCCGCTCAGCAGGTAGGCGATGGCCCGCCACGCGGAGTCCTGCTCGCGGGTGTTGAACTCGCGAAGGCGCTCCGCCTCGTCGGGCTGGTCGGGCGCGTCGGAGGGGTCCGGGACGTCGGGCGTCCCGCCGGGTGGGGTGCCCTTCATGCCGCCCTCCCCCGTCATCGCTCATCGCGCGGCGTCCCGGCCTCGGCGTCCGGAGGGGCGGGCTCGAGAGAGGCCTGCCCAGCCGGGTCGTAGGCGAAGATGCGCAGGCGCTTGTAGGCCCGCATCTCGAAGAAGAGCCAGACGAGGGCGCAGACGGTGATGGACAGCCCGACCGCGTAGCCGGAGACCCAGCTGATGCCGCTGAGGACGAACATCGCGACCCCGAGCACGATGACCTTGACGGTGTAGGTCGCCATGACGACCATCATCACCGTCGTCGG
>JBBRGO010000263.1:0-4591 GCA_038224055.1 Actinomycetales bacterium | reverse complement strand
ATCTCCATCCGGGACGCCTACTTCGGGGACCGCAACGCCTACGTTCTCTCGGCGTTGAACCCCGACGGCTCCGAACGGGTCATGATGGCGGGCGGCCCTATCCGGCCCGAGGACCTCCCACAGGTTGGTTTCGCCGTCAGCACCGAACCTGGTGTCACATTCGCGCTCTTCGCCGCCGGCTCCCACGACTTCCAAGCCACCGACGAGGAGACTTCGCACGCCTTGTCCATCTCCACCATGAAAATCTCCAGCCCGCATGGGGGCCCCGACTACGTCGCGGTGGCGATGGACTCAGGCCGCCGTGTCGGTGGCTGGCTTCACCCTTCGGTCACATGGATCGATGGGCACGGTCAAGCACAGTCGTGGGGCTGACCGCGGTAATCATTTACCGTCCATCGCTCCTCATCAAGGATCGGTCCGCCAGATTTCCCCTATGCCCGTTTACCGCTCATCGGCATGAGCGGACGGATCAGCGGCCCTGAGAGGGTGCGTCACAGTGGGCGGAAGGACACAACCACTCACGGGTTTGCGCGTCACAAGCTCCGTCTCTCAGCGGCCGCCGCAACTCCGAAGAGTCCAGGTTTCGGATGGGCGCGAGCCTCCTTCGAGACCCGGCTCCCCTACGCCGCCGAACTCACGTCTCGGTGAGCTCGATCCGTACGGCACGGGCACGGCGGAGCGCATCCTCGAGGACGGCACGACGGGGGTCGGGCAGGTCGTAGAGCTCGCGGGTCGGCAGGCCGACCAGCGCCCGCAGTGCGGGCGCCGCGAGCACCTCCCCCGCGAGGGTCCGGTCCCCGCCGAGCAGCAGCGCGCGCGGCACGCCCTTGGCCCCAGAGCGCGGCGACTCGTCGTCCCCGAGCAGAATCCGACGGGCATGACCGACCACCGCGCCCACGAGCTCGTCGGCCTGGTTGACCCGGCGCCGGGCGAAGCGCTGCTGGGACCACCCCCCAGCTGCCGTCCGCGACTGGACGCGGCGGGTGCCGACCTTGTGCGCGGTGAGCGCGCTGCCGGTGGCGAGCCCGACGGCATACCCACCGCGTCGGATGAGCACGATCCCGAGGGGGTCGTGGGTGAAGGGCGTCGCGACGATCGTGGACCCGTCGGCCGCGGTCGAGGACACGACGATGCCGCCGGGAGTCTCCTCCTCGGCGGCGTCGACGGGACCGTGCCGCTCGGCGAAGCCGGCCAACCAGCGGTCGAGGCGCTCGGGCGCCACCTCGATGACCCGGGGGTTCACCAGGGGGCCATCAGGGGCTGGGCCTGAGCAGGGGTCGGCTCAGAGGTTGAAGCCGAGGGCGCGGAGCTGGTCACGGCCGTCCTCGGTGATCTTGTCCGGGCCCCACGGCGGCATCCAGACCCAGTTGATCCGGTGGGTGTCGACGAGACCCTCGAGGGCCTGGGCCGTCTGGTCCTCGATGACGTCGGTGAGGGGGCAGGCAGCCGACGTGAGCGTCATGTCGATGACGGCGTGCGACTGGGCGTCGACGGTGATCCCGTAGATGAGGCCGAGGTCGACGACGTTGATCCCCAGCTCGGGGTCGACGACGTCGCGCAGCGCCTCCTCGACGTCCGCGACGTTGGGCGGCGTGGTGGTCTGGGTCATGGGTTCACTCCTTGGGTGGCGGCGGTCGGTCGAGCGGAGGCGACAGCGGGAGCACTGCCGGTCGGGCTGATGTCCACCCCGGCGCGGGCGAGGGCATCGGTGAAGGCGGTCCAGCCGAGCAGCGCACACTTGACGCGGGCGGGGTATCTCGACACCCCGGTGAGGGCGGCCCCGTCGCCGAGGACCTCCTCGTCACCGGCGATGGTGCCGCGCGAGGTGAGCATGGCGCGCATCGCCTCGTAGGTCGTCAGGGCCTCGGCCACCGTGTGGCCCGTGGCCTCCTCTGCGAGGACCGAGGTCGACGCAACGGAGATCGAGCAGCCTTGTGCGACATAGGAGATGTCACGCACGACCGCCTCGCTCCCCTGGCCGGTGACGTCGACGCGCAACGTCACCTCGTCACCGCAGGTGGGGTTGATGTGGTGCACCTCGGCATCGAAGGGCTCACGCAGCCCCGCGTGGTGCGGGCGCTTGGAGTGCTCGAGGATGAGCTCCTGGTAGAGGTCCATCAGCTGGCCTGCCTCTCGAGGTCGAGTCCGAAGACGACCGGCACGCGGTCGATGGCGTCGAGCAGCGCCACGACGTCTGCGGCGGTGTTGTGCACGGCGAACGAGGCCCGGGTCGTCGCCGCCGCGCCGACGGCGCGGTGCAGCGGCCAGGCGCAGTGGTGCCCGACCCGGACCGCGATGCCGGCGTCGTCGAGGATCTGACCGACGTCGTGCGCGTGGACCCCGTCGACGACGAAGGCGACGGCCCCGCCACGGGCGGTGCCGACCGGCGGGCCGACGACGCGCACCCACGGTCGTGCGGCGAGACCGGCGAGGAGCAGGTCGACGAGGCGTGCCTCGTGGTCGTGGATCCGGTCGATGCCGATGGCCTGGATCCACCGCACGGCGGCCGCGAGACCGACCGCCTGGGCGGCGTTCGGCACCCCGGCCTCGAACTTCTGTGGCGCGGGAGCGTAGGTGGAGCGCTCCATGGTCACGAGCTCGATCATCGATCCTCCGGTGAGGAAGGGCGGCATGACGTCGAGCAGCTCGGCCCGGCCCCAGAGCACGCCGATTCCCATCGGCCCGTACATCTTGTGGCCGCTGAAGGCGATGAAGTCGGCACCGAGCGTGGACACGTCGACCCGCAGGTGCGGCACCGACTGGCACGCGTCGACGACGACGAGGGCCTCGACGGCGTGGGCCCGCTCCGCGAGCTCAGACACCGGGTTGACCGTGCCGAGAACGTTGGAGACGTGGGTGAAGGCGAAGACCTTCGTGCGCGTGGTGAGCAGCTCGTCGAGGCCCGTCACGTCGAGCTCCCCGTCGGGAAGCAGCGGGATCCAGCGCAGGGTGGCGCCGGTGCGGCGGGCCAGCTCCTGCCACGGCACGAGGTTGGCGTGGTGCTCCATCTCGGTGACGAGGATCTCGTCACCGGGGCGCAGCACGAACCGCTCGTCCTTGGGGGCATCGGTCGGGGCTGCGTTGGAGAACGCATAGGCCACGAGGTTGATCGCCTCCGTTGCGTTCTTGGTGAAGACCACCTCGTCGGCGGGAGCGCCGACGAAGTCGGCGATCGTCGCGCGCGCATCCTCGAAGGCGTCGGTCGCCTCCTCCGCCAGCTGGTGCGCCCCTCGGTGCACGGCGGCGTTGTGCTGCTCGTAGAAGCCGCGTTCGGCGTCGAGCACCGGAAGCGGCTTGTGCGAGGTGGCTCCCGAGTCGAGGTAGATGAGCGGGCGTCCGTCGCGCACGGGGCGCGCGAGGATCGGGAACTCGCCGCGTATCGCGGCGAGCTCCCGGTCCGTCAGCGCCTGGGGGCCGCTCATCTCAGGCGGTCGCCGTGGCGTAGCGGTCGTAGCCCTCGTCCTCGAGGCGGTCGGCCAGCTCGGGGCCGCCCTCCTCGACGATCCGGCCGTCGACGAAGACGTGGACGAAGTCGGGCTTGATGTAGCGCAGGATCCGCGTGTAGTGCGTGATGAGCAGGACGCCGAGGTCGTTGGCCGCCTTGGCGCGGTTGACGCCTTCCGAGACGATCTTGAGGGCGTCGACGTCGAGGCCGGAGTCGGTCTCGTCGAGGATCGCGATCTTCGGGGCGAGCAGCTCCATCTGGAGGATCTCGTGGCGCTTCTTCTCGCCACCGGAGAACCCCTCGTTGACGTTGCGCTCCGCGAAGGTCGCGTCCATCTTCAGC
Source organism: Actinomycetales bacterium (assembly GCA_038224055.1). Lineage (GTDB taxonomy): Bacteria > Actinomycetota > Actinomycetes > Actinomycetales > Dermatophilaceae > JBDSSS01. The sequence goes on along the minus strand of JBBRGO010000263.1, from coordinate 804 downwards.
TCGGCCATCGCGGCCTTCACGTCCTTGACCCAGGTGCGCAGCTTGGGGGCCTCACCGTCGATGGCCGTTTTCGCGGTGCGCAGGAAGTTGCTCACCGTGACGCCGGGGACCTCGACGGGGTACTGCATCGCGAGGAAGAGGCCGGCGCGGGCGCGCTCGTCGACGCTCATCGCGAGGACGTCGTCACCGTCGAGGGTGACGGTGCCACCGGTGATCGTGTACTTCGGGTGGCCCGCGACGCTGTAGGCGAGCGTCGACTTGCCGGAGCCGTTGGGGCCCATGATCGCGTGGGTCTCGCCGGACCGGACGGTCAGGTCGACCCCACGCAGGATCTCCTTGGGGCCGTCCTCGGTGTCGACCGAGACGGTCAGGCCCTTGATCTCGAGCGTGTGCTGCGTCGTCATCGGGTCAGTGCTCCTTCGCGACGGTCGCGCCGTCGTCGTTCGTCGTGTGTGCGTGCGTCGAGTGGTCGTTCGTGGTGGGCGTGCTCGGGCCGGAGGCCTTCGAGGACGCGGCGTATGCCGTTGACGCGAGCTCCTCCTCGATGGCGGCGGTGACCTCGTCACGCAGCTCGCCGAGGGGGATCTCGCGGATGATGTCGGCGAAGAACCCGCGCACGACGAGGCGCTTGGCCTCGTCCTCGCTGATGCCGCGCGCCTGGAGGTAGAACAGCTGGAGGTCGTCGAAGCGGCCTGTCGCCGAGGCGTGCCCGGCGCCCTTGATCTCGCCGGTCTCGATCTCGAGGTTCGGCACCGAGTCGGCCCGCGCCCCGTCGGTGAGGATGAGGTTGCGGTTGAGCTCGTA
>JBBRGO010000262.1:0-4597 GCA_038224055.1 Actinomycetales bacterium | reverse complement strand
GGTCGCACGTTCGAGCGGTATGCCGCTGGCGTCGGCTCGCAGATCGGCTACGTCGAGCGTGGGGCCGGCGCCGACGGACTGACGGTCGTCGCGAGCGGCACCGCGAGCGAGGACGAGCTGAGGACCCTCGTGGGGGCGCTCGAAAAGGTCACCCCGAAACCCTGACCACCTTCCGCCACCCACCTGCGCAGCGGGGAGGGGGGCAGCAGCGGTTCGCTCAGGCGTCCTCGTCGAAGACTGCGTCGTCGGCGTGAGTCGGCGTGGCAGCGTCGGCCCGGTCGGTCCGGTCGGCGGGGGCGGGCGGGTCCTGACGGGGTCGGGTCGCCTCCTCGATCTCGGACTGGGCGCCGTCGAGCCACGCGGCGCAGTGCGCGGCGAGGGCCTCGCCCCGGCGCCAGAGCTGCATCGAGTCCTCCAGCGGGGCCTGACCGGCCTCGAGCCGGCCGACGATCGCGACGAGCTCCTCCCGGGCCTGCTCGTAGCGCAGGGCCTGGACGTCGGGGAAGTCGGCCACGTCGGGGGCGGAGGCGGCGTCGGTCATCGGGGTCTCCTCGGGGTTCATGCGTCGGAAGCGGTGTCGTCGGGACTCGGGGCAGTAGCGGAAGCAGCGGCGTCCTGCGTCGGGCCGCCGGCGCGGCCGCCGGCGCGGCTGGTGTCTGGACCGGTGACCGGGCGCACCCCGAAGTCGCCGCGAGCGACCCGGACCCGCAGCAGCTCGTCGGCGCCGACGTCGTCGCGGTCCATGACCACGCGGCCGTCGCGGTGCTGGACGACGGCATACCCGCGCTCGAGGGTCGACTGGGGGGACAGGGCGGTCACCTGCCGGCGCAGGTGGACGACCTCGTCTGCGGCGCGGTGCAACCGCGACTCCACCCGGGTCGACGCGCGCCGGCGCAGCGCGGCGATCTCGTCGCGGTGCACGCGGACGACGGCCGTGGGGTCGGCCATGACGGGCCGGCTGACGAGGGATCGGAGCCCGTGGCGCTCGGCGTCGAGGCGCCGACCCAGGCTGGCGCGGAGGCGCTCGCGGCCGCCCGCGACGACCGCCCGCTCCTGGGCGGCGTCGGGGACCACCTTCTTGCCGGCGTCGGTGGGGGTGGAGGCGCGCCAGTCGGCGACGAGGTCGAGCAGCGGCTGGTCGACCTCGTGACCGATGGCGCTGATGACCGGGGTGACCGCCTCGGCCACCGCGCGCACCAGCGCCTCGTTGGAGAAGGGGAGCAGCTCCTCGACGGCGCCGCCGCCCCGGGCGATGACGATCACGTCGACGGAGCGGTCGGCGTCGAGCTCGCGCAGGGCGGCGACGACCTCGGTCACGGCGGTCGTGCCCTGCACCGCGACCTCACGGATCGCGAAGCGGACCGCGGGCCAGCGGCGTCGGGCGTTCTCCACGACGTCGCGCTCGGCGGCGGAGCTGCGGCCGGTGATGAGGCCGACGGTGTGGGGCAGGAAGGGGATCGGACGCTTGCGGTCGGCGTCGAAGACCCCCTCGGCCGCGAGGGTCCGCTTGAGGATCTCGACGCGGGCCAGCAGGTCGCCGATGCCGACGGGTCGGATCTGTCGCGCCTCGAGCTGGAGGCTGCCGCGCTTGGTCCAGAACGTCGGCTTCGCCTGGAGCACGACGCGGGAGCCCTGCGACAGGGGCGTGGCCATCGCGCGGACGGCGTTCATCGGGACGGACACGGACAGCGACATGTCGACGTCGGGGTCACGCAGCGTGAGGAAGGCCGTGTTGCCCCGCGCGTTGAACTGCATGACCTGGCCCTCGACCCAGAGCTGGCTCATCTTCTCGACGTAGGCCGAGATCTTGAGGCTGAGCACCCGGACGGGCCACGGCTGCTCGGCCGTGGTCTCGGCGGCCCGCTCCGGCAGCGGGTTCGTCAGGCTCACCCGCGCAACGATAGGGGTCTGCTCCCACGGCCGGGTCCGGCGGACCCCTTCGTGCGGGGGCGTTTTGACCCGGCCACGTACGATGGAGGCATGACCGAGCCTGCCGTGAAGCCGTCCGACAAGAAGGTCCTCCTCGCCGCCCCCCGGGGTTACTGCGCCGGGGTGGACCGTGCGGTCATCACCGTGGAGAAGGCGCTGGACCTCTACGGCGCCCCCGTCTACGTCCGCAAGCAGATCGTGCACAACAAGCACGTCGTGACCACCTTGGAGAAGCGCGGTGCGATCTTCGTCGACGAGACGGACGAGGTGCCCGAGGGTGCGACCGTCATCTTCTCGGCGCACGGGGTCGCCCCCGTCGTCCACGAGGAGGCCCGCGTCCGCAGCCTCAAGACCATCGACGCGACCTGCCCCCTCGTGACGAAGGTTCACCGCGAGGCCGTGCGCTTCGCCGACGACGACTACGACATCCTGCTCATCGGCCACGAGGGCCACGAGGAGGTCGTCGGCACCGCGGGCGAGGCGCCCGAGCGCATCACGCTCGTGGACGGTCCCGACGACGTCGACAACGTCACCGTCCGTGACCCCGAGCGGGTCGTCTGGCTGTCGCAGACGACCCTGTCGGTCGACGAGACGATGGAGACCGTCAAACGGCTCAAGGAGCGCTTCCCCGCGCTGCAGAGCCCGCCCTCCGACGACATCTGCTACGCCACCCAGAACCGTCAGCTGGCCGTCAAGGAGATGGCGCGGGAGACCGACCTGATGATCGTCGTCGGCTCGCGCAACTCCTCCAACTCAGTGCGGCTCGTGGAGGTCGCGCTCGAGCACGGCGCGCGAGCGGGTCACCTCGTCGACTTCGCCGACGAGATCGACGAGGCCTGGCTCGACGGCGTGGGCACCGTGGGGGTCACCTCCGGGGCGAGCGTCCCGGAGGTGCTCGTCCGTGACGTGCTGAGCTGGCTGTCCGAGCGGGGCTACGACGACGTGCGTCCGGTCGTCGCCGCGGAGGAGTCGCTGCTCTTCTCGCTGCCGAGCGAGCTGCGGCGCGACATGAAGAAGCGCTCCGGCCAGGACGCCGGCGAGGTGCGTCACGACGGAGCCTTCGAGGAGTCGGGCTCGCTGCACTAGCGAGCTGCGGGGACCCGCTGCGCCAGGCCGGTGGAGGCTCGCTGCTGACCCGACGACGTCAACCCTGCGTGCCCCCGGTCCCCGTGGGGCGGCTGACGGTCGTCGACGACCGGTCGGCCTCGTGATCGAGGTAGGCCTCGTCGCGCGCTTCCCGGCCGGCGCTGTCCTCGGCGGCGAGCAGCTCGGCGGCACTGAGGGATCGGGGCGAGACCTCGAGCGGTTCGACCGCCGCCGGGGCCTGCGTGACGAGCTCGAGCTCGTGCATGCGTCGGGCCGTCACGAGCACCCGCGACTCGAGGGTCCCGACGAAGCGGTTGTAGTGCTCGACCGAGCGTGCCAGGGACTGGCCCATGCCGGCCACGTGGCTGCCGAGCGTGCCGAGGCGGGCGTAGAGGTCCTGGCCCAGGGCCAGCAGCTCGCGGGCGTTCTGCTCGACGGCGTCCTGCTGCCAGATCGCCCCGATCGTGCGGAGCACCGCGAAGAGGGTGCCCGGGGAGGCGAGGACGACCTTGCGCGAGAGCGCGTGCTCGTAGAGGCCGGGGTCATCGGCGAGCGCCGTGGCGAGGATCGCCTCCCCCGGGACGAAGCAGATGACGACCTCGGGGGAGCGGGTGAAGGCAGTCCAGTAGCTCTTGGCTGCGAGGCTCTCGACGTGGCGGCGCAGCGACGTCGCGTGGGCGGCGAGCAGCTCGGTGCGCTCGAGCTCGGTCACGGTGTCGCCGTGCGCCTGCAGGAAGTGGGCCATCGGCGCCTTGCTGTCGACGACGACGTGGCGGTCTCCGGGCAGGTTGACGACGGCGTCGGGGCGGACGGTCGCGCCGTGGCGGGTGACCCGGGTGACCTGCTCGTCGAAGTCGCACCGGGCGAGCAGCCCGGACAGCTCGAGGACCCGTCGCAGCTGCACCTCTCCCCACGCCCCGCGCACCGTCGAGGAGTTGAGGGCGCTCGCGAGCGTGGCCGTCTCGTTGCGCAGGGATTCCGTCGAGCGGCTGACGGCGGTGAGACGCTCGCCGAGCTGTCCGAACTGCTGGACCCGGTCGCGCTCGAGCGCCCCGACCTGTCGCTCGACCCTGCCGATCGTGTCGCGGAGGGGTGTGAGCAGCGCGGCTGTGCTGTCGTCGACGTCCCGGGCCACCTCGAGGTCGCCGACGCGCTCGCGCAGGACGTCCCGCTCGGCCTCCGCGCCGGCCGTCCTGGCCAGCAGCGTGGAGCGGGCCCACAGCCAGGCGAGCAGCGCGCCGAGCACGCCGCCGATGAGCACACCGAGGATGAGCACGCCGAGGATGAGCGCCGTCTGGTCCATGGCCCCACCGTCGCAGACCTCACCGACACGGCCCCCGTCCGACACGGCCGCCCTTTTCGTGGCCCGGCCGACGAACCTATGGGCTGAGCGGCATACGACCGCACGTTCGGTAGCCCGGGCGACGAAACGGCGCGGTCCGGGGGTCTGCTAGACCTGTGCCGTGAGCGAGTACGACGACGAGATCCGGCTCGAGGCGGGCGACGGCCCCGGTGTGCACCACGGGACCTTCCACGCGGAGTGGATGATCGGGAATGCCGTCAACGGCGGCCTCGTCATGGC
>JBBRGO010000261.1:0-4619 GCA_038224055.1 Actinomycetales bacterium | reverse complement strand
GAGACGATCGCGTCCTCGGCACCGAAGAGCACCTCGAAGACGCCCCCGTTGGCGTCGAAGCAGCTCGAGAAGAGGATCGTCGACTCCATCCCGAGGAAGTCGCTGATCCGGCCCTCGAGGTCGGTGTGCAGCGTCTGGGTGCCGCAGATGAAGCGCACCGAGGCCATCCCGAATCCCCAGGTGTCGAGGGCCACCTTGGCGGCCGCGACGACCGAGGCTTCGTTGGCCAGGCCGAGGTAGTTGTTCGCGCAGAAGTTGAGGGCGTCGGCCTTGAGCGTCGTCACGTGCGCCGACTGTGGCGACGTCAGCTCGCGCTCGCTCTTGTAGAGGCCCGCGGCCCTGATCCCCTCCAGGGTGGCCGCGAGATCGTCCTTGACTGAGCCGTACATCGGTGTCCTTCAGGTCGGTGAGGGTCGGAGGACCCCAGCGTATGCCGCCCACCACCACGCACAACCGCGTCGCCCGATGCGTCTGCCAGACTCGCGGGGGTGACGGCGGACCCGAGGAGCGAGACGGTGCCGGCCTGGGCGCGTGAGCACTTCGGCGCCGCCCGGGTCGCCAGGCTGGCCACGACCACGACGGACGGTGCGCCCCACCTGGTGCCGATCGTCTTCACCCTGGTCGGGGAGGTCGTGTGGACGGCGGTCGACGGCAAGCCCAAGTCGACCCACCGCCTCCGGCGGCTGGCCAACATCGCGGCCGAGCCCCGCGTCAGCCTTCTCGTCGACCGCTACACCGACGACTGGGAGCAGCTGTGGTGGGTCCGCGCGGACGGCACGGCCACCATCGAGGATCCCGGCGCGGGGGTCGAGGTGCTCACGGCGCTCGAGGCGCTCACGGTGAAGTACCAGCAGTACGTGGACGACCCGCCGCCGGGTCCGCTCGTGCGCATCGAGGTCCGGACGTGGCGAGCCTGGCGGGCCGCGCGGGGGTGATGACGGTCGGGGGTCCCGGTCACTGCCCGGAGCGGACGGCATACCGGACGAAGACGGTGCCCCCGGCGAACCGGCGCTCGTCGAGCAGCTCCAGACCCGTCCGCAGCCCCTCGGGAAGGGCCCTCGTCCCGCTGCCGATGATGACCGGGACGAGGAAGAGGCGGATCTCTTCGACGATCCCGGCCAGGAGCGCGACGGCCGCGAGGCGGGGGCCGCCGACGCTGACGTCGGCCACGGAGGAGGCGACCATCGCCCGCACCTGCTCGGGGTCGAACGAGGCCTCTACCCGCGTCCGCGCGCTCGCGACCTGCGCGAGCGTGCCCGAGTAGACGATCTTGTGCGCCGTCTGCCAGATCCGGGCGTAGTCGTCCAGCACCGAGCCGGACGGGTCGTCGGTCGGTGCGGTCTCCCAGTAGACCATCGTCTCGTAGAGGCCCCGACCGCAGAGGTACGTACCGACGGGACGCTCGAGGTCGTTGACGAAGGCGTGCACCTCGTCGTCGGGCCCCGCCCAGTCGAAGCTGCCGTCGGCGTCGGCGACGTAGCCGTCGAATGACGCGATCGATGTGTAGACGAGTCGTCCCATGTGCTGCCCCTTGTCCGGTCCTCCGCCGACCACCCTAGGGCCCACCACCCCCGGCTAGGGTTCGATCGTGAGTGGACTTGTGCTGACCGTCGTCCTCGTGCTGGGCGTCATCCTCTTGACCCCCGTCGCCGACCGCGTCCGGATCCCGCAGCCGGTCCTGTTGACGATCTTCGGGCTCGTGCTGGCCCTCGCCTCACCGAGCACCCAGCTCTCGCTCGACCCCGAGCTGATCCTGCCCGTCGTGCTGCCGCCACTGCTCTTCGCGGCGACCCAGCGGACCACGGTCAACGAGTTCCGGGAGCATGCCGGCGCCGTGTTCGTCCTCGCCGTCGGTCTCACCGTCGCCACGGTCGCCGTCGTCGCCGTCGTCGCCCACGCGGCCGGGCTGCCGTGGTCGGTGGCGTGGGTGCTCGGCGCGTTGGTCTCGCCGCCCGACCCCGTCGCGGCCACCGCGGTGGCCCGGCGGCTCCGACTGCCCCACCGGCTCGTGACGATCCTCGAGGGCGAGGGGATGTTCAACGACGCCACCGCCCTCGTCGCCTACAAGGTCGCGATCGTCGCCGCGGTCACCGGCGACATCACGGCGGTCGACGTCGGGCTCGAGCTCGTCGAGGCGGTCGTCCTCGGGGTGCTCGTCGGCCTCGCCCTCGGCTACGCCTCGCGGGTCGTCCTCGCCCGCATCCACGAGGGCCACACCGAGACGACGGTGACGGTGCTCGTCCCCTTCGTGGCCTACATCGGCGCCGAGCACTTCAACGGCTCGGGCGTGCTGGCCGTGCTCGTCCTCGGGCTCTACCTGCGCACGTTCGCCCACGACGCGACGACGTCCGGCGGATGGCTGCTCGGCCGGGCCGTCTGGTCCTACGCGGACTTCCTCCTCACCAGCCTCGTCTTCGCGCTGCTCGGCTTCGAGCTCGTCGCGGTCATCCGGTCGACCTCGGTCGACCAGCACACGATCCGGCTCGCCCTGCTCGTCGTCGGGACGCTCATCGTCTTCCGAGCCGCCTGGATCTTCCCCGCAGCGTGGATCGGCCAGCTCCGCGCCAAGCGCAAGGACCTTCCGGTGCCGACCGGGTGGCGGGAGTCCGCTGTCGTCTCGTGGGCCGGCATGCGCGGCGTCGTCACGGTGGCGACCGCCCTGGCGCTGCCCACCGTCGTCTCCTCCGGCGGGGCGCTGCCCAACCGCGACGAGATCGTGGCCGTCGCCCTCATCGCCGTGCTGCTCACCCTCGTCGTGCAGGGCCTCACGCTCACCCCCCTGACGAAGTTCCTCGGGGTCGGCAGCGACGCCGACGACGCCAAGGAGATCTCCGCGCTGCGCCTGCGGGCGACCCAGGCAGCGCTCGAGGAGATCCGCGAGCGCTCCCCCGATGCGGACGAGGACGTCCGGAAGGCCGCCGTCGCGCAGTACGAGGGCTACCTCACCGCCCAGCAGACGATGGACCGAGCCCGCTCCCGGGACGGGAGCGAGGAGACCGAGCAGCGGGGCCGGGCCCTCGAGTCCCTGTTGAGCCGGGCCACTGACATCGAGCGGCAGCTCGTGCTCGGCGCGCGGCGCACCGGCGAGGTCTCGGCGGGCAGCGCGGACGAGGTGCTCCGCGACATCGAGAACCGGGCGCTGCGCGACTTCTCCTGACCGGCCCCCCTCCCCCTCGGTTCGATGTATCTGCGCGCCCCCTGGGGCGCGCAGATACATCGATCCGGGTTTAGTCCGGGGTGAGTCCGGGATCAGTCCTCGTCGAGGAAGGCCGACGTGAGGTCGGCCAGCTGCCGGGCCGACTCGACGTTGAGCAGGGCCCCCGCCCCGTCGACGACCTCGAGCCGGGCGCCCGCGATCTGCTGGGCGAGCTGCCGGGCGGCAAGGACCCCCGCTCGGTCCCGGGCGCCGGCGACGACGAGGGTCGGCGCGGTGACCTGGCGCAGGGCCTCGGTGCCGTCGAAGCCCTTGAGGGCCTCGAGCACGGCCAGCATCCTCGGCCGCGACACCCCCGCCGCGACGAGCTTGCTCTCCGGCACGAGCCGCATCGCCAGCTTCTGCAGCCGCAGGGAGCCGCCCGACGGCCGGACCAGCGCGCCACCGAGGACCAGGCGCCCGACGAGCTCCGGCCGCTCGACGGCGAGCCGCAGCGCCACGCTCGCGCCGACCGACACGCCGAGCAGGTCGGCCCGCCGGATGCCCTGCATCTCCAGCTCGCTCGCGATCCCGGCCGCCGCCTCGGCGAGGTCGAAGCCGACGGGGTCACCCGGCTTGAGCCCGCGCATCCACGGGGCGTTCATCGGGCGGCCCGCACCGACGGCGCTCACGAAGTCCTGCCAGGCGATCGGCGACTGGCCCAGCCCGTGGAGCAGGACGAGCGGCCGGCGTCGCCGGTCGGCGGACGGGCTCGGCGGCATACCGGCTTCGCTCATGCTCAGCTCCAGTCGAGGACGACCTTGCCGCACCGTCCTGAGCGGGCGATCTCGAAGGCCTCCTGCCACTGCTCGGCGGGGAAGCGGTGCGTGATCACCTGGGCGACGGCGTCCCGGAAACGCTCCGACGTCGCGACCATCTGTGACATCGCGTACCAGGTGTCGTACATCTCGCGGCCGTAGATGCCCTTGAGCGTGATCATGTGGGTGATCACCTTGCCCCAGTCGAGGTCGTAGGACTGGTGCGGAAGTCCGAGCAGGGCGATCCGGCCGCCGTGGTTCATGTTCGCGATCATGTCGACCACGGCCGGCCCGGCCCCAGACATCTCAAGACCGATGTCAAAGCCCTCCTTCAACCCGAGGCTCCGCTGGGCGTCGGCGAGGGACTCCCGCGTGACGTTGACCGTGAGATCCGCTCCGGCGGTGCGCGCCAGCTCGAGGCGGTAGTCGCTCGCGTCGGACACGACGACGTAGCGCGCTCCGGCGTGGCGAGCGATCGCGGCCGCCATGATCCCGATCGGGCCGGCGCCGGTGATGACGACGTCCTCGCCGATCAACGGCCACTGGAGGGCCGTGTGCGTCGCGTTTCCGAGCGGGTCGAAGACCGCGCCGAGGTCGGGGTCGAGGTCGGGCGGCTGGACCCACGCGTTCGTCGCGGGCACGACGACGTAGTCGGCGAAGGCGCCGTC
>JBBRGO010000260.1:0-4650 GCA_038224055.1 Actinomycetales bacterium | reverse complement strand
TGTCGCACCGGATGGCTAGGGTGGCGAGCATGAGCGCTGACTGGACCTGGTTGTTCCTCGACGCCCACGGCGAGCCGGTGGAGGGCGACGCGGTCCCCTCGACGGGCTTTCCCACGCAGAGTGACGCGGAGAGCTATCTCGGCGACTCGTGGCGCGAGCTGCTCGACGCCGGGGTGGAGGCGGTGACCCTGCGCGAGAACGACGCGGTCGTCTACGGTCCGATGAGCCTCCGGGCCACGGAGTGACGGGGGAGTCCGTCGTCCACCGCGAGCCGCTCGGCGACGCGCTGGAGCGTGACCTCCGGGTCCGGGTCGCCGGCGCCCAGCGCTCCTGGCGTGCCCCGGGGGTGAGCGTCGGTGTCGTCCGTGACGGTGGGCTCGTCTGGTCCGCCCACGTCGGTGCGGCGCGTCTCTCCGGGCCGTCCGGGCCCCTGGTGGGCGCAGACGACGACACGCAGTTCATGATCGGGTCGGTCACCAAGACCTTCACGGCCCTGGTCGTCATGGCGCTTCGCGACGACGGGTTGCTCTCGCTCGACGACACGATGGAGACCTACGCCCCCGGGACCCGCCATGGCCGGATTCCCTTGCGGCAGATGCTTGCCCATGCCTCGGGTCTCCAACGCGAGCCGGTGGGCAACATCTGGGAGAGCCTCGTCGCCCCTGACCGCGAGACCCTGATGGCCGGCGCGGAGCAGGCCGAGCAGGTGTTGGCCGCCCACCATGCCTTCCACTACTCCAACCTCGCCTACGGGCTGCTCGGCCAGGTCGTCGAGAGAGTGACCGGCCGGGACTGGGAGGACGTCGTCCGCGAGCGGGTGCTCGACCCGCTCGGCATGGATCGCACCGGGCTCACCCCCGCCGACGACCGGGCCCGGGGCTATCACGTCGAACCCTATGCGCGGACCGCACGCGAGGAGCCGCTCTTCGAGCTGCGCGCGACCGCACCCTTCGGCGGGCTCTGGTCGACGGTCGCCGATCTCTCGCGCTACGCCGCCTACGTCGCGCGGCCCGACGGGCGGGTCGTCGCTCCCGAGACCGTCGAGGAGATGTGTCGGCCGATCATCATGACCGATCCCGACGGCTGGGCCGGCGCCTACGGCCTCGGCTTCGGGATGACCCGCCGGGGCGACCGCGTCCACGTCGGCCACGGCGGCGCGATGCCTGGCTTCCTCACCGGTCTCGGCGTGCGCCGACCCGAGGGCGTCGGCGCGGTCGTCTTCGCCAACGCGACGTCGGGTGCGCTCTCGATGCGGCTCGCGGCCGACCTCGTCGAGGCGGTCATCGACGCCGAGCCCCCGATGGTCGACGCCTGGACGCCCGAGCAGCCCGACCCCGTCCTCGCCCCCCTGCTCGGCGCGTGGTGGGCCGAGGGCTCACCGATCAGCTTCTTCGTCCGCGACGGCGAGCTGTGGTCGCACCTCGTCGAGGACCAGGCCCTCACGGAGACGCGGTATGCCGCCGAGGGGCCCGACCGCTTCCGCGCCGTGGCCGGTCGCGAGCGCGGCGAGGTGCTCGAGGTGGTCCGCGCCGCCGACGGGTCGATCGCCCGGCTCTACTTCGCGACGTATGCCGTGACCCGCGAGCCGCTCGCCTTCGGCGACCTCACCGACTAGACCGGCCGGGCCCGGCGTCCCGGCGGATCAGTCTGCGTCTGCTGCTACCCGGCGTCAGCGGGCGACCGACGCAGTGACGATGAACTTCGCGTTGCGGGCGACCTGTCGGGTCGGGCCGACGAGGCGGGTCAGGGTGGCCCGGTGGAGCAGGTGCGAGTTCCAGACGGTCCACAGCTCACCCCCGGGCTCGAGCACGCGCGCGGCGTCGGCGAACAAGTGCGGGGCGATGCTCGCGTCGACGCTCGAGCCGTTGTGGAACGGGGGGTTGAGGGCGATGAACCGCCCGCTGCCCGCAGGGAGCGACGAGAGGACGTCGTCGCGAACGACGGTGACCCGGTCGGCGACGCCGTTCGCCGCGGCCGTCGCCCGGGCCGAGGCCACCGCGGCGGCCGAGTCGTCACTCGCGTGGACCCGCACCCCGGGATGGCGCAGCGCGAGCACTGTCGCGACGACCCCGGTGCCGCAGGCCAGGTCGATGACCTCCTCCGGCAGCTCGTCCGGGAGGTGCTCGAGCAGGAATCGGGTGCCGATGTCGATGGACGTGTCGGCGAAGACCCCGCCGAGGGCGCGGACGGTGAGCAGGCCAGGGTGGTCCTCGGTGCGGGCCTGAGGAACGCCGCCGCCCGACGGCTGCCGCGCGACGAGCACGCGCGACTTCTGGCGGGCGTGCGTCACGTCGACGCGGCCGAAGACCTCGCGCAGGACGTCGTTCATCGTCGTCGTCATGTGCTTGATCCGGCCGCCGGCGAAGACGACCACCTCGGGATGGGCGTGCGCGGCGATCAGGCCGGCGATGTCACGGAGCGCGTCGAGCGAGCGGGGGAGACGCAGGAGCACGAGACGGGCGCCCTCGACGAGCTCCGGCTGGAGGCCGTGCGAGGTGAAAGCGTCGGCCTGACCACGCTCCCTCGCTTGGCCCTCGAGCGCTCGCTCGGCCGTGAGCGGGTCCTGGTGGACCCGGATCCCGCGCGCCCCCCCGTCGGCGCTGCCCAGCGTCAGCCCTCCGGCGACGTCCCCGATGACGACGAGGGTCCCATGAGGCAGGTCGGTGCGCTCGGAGGCGGACTCGTCGAGGAGGAGGCGGTCGGCGGCGTCGACCAGCTCGGGCCGGCCGGTCGGTGTCGACCGGCGCGCGGTGGGGCGTGAGGTCACGTGGTCGAGGTCGTGGTCGACGGGTTCGTGATGCTGGGTCAGCTCGGGTACGCGCCGCGGGCGACGAGCGGCTTGGGCATGCGGGTGCGGCGCATCTGGAAGGCGCGGACGACGGCATACCAGGCGTCGCCCTTCTCCGAGGTGCCGAACTTCTCCTCGACCCGGCGACGGGTCCTGCGCCACATCCAGACCGCGTCGCCGATGGCGATGATGATGAGGCCGTAGACGAGGACGAAGACGAGCAGCAGCGCCCAGCTCGTGCGGACGAAGCTGAGCAGGAGCACGAGGAGCATCACCGGCAGCATGAACTCCCCGAGGTTCCACCGGGCGTCGACGGAGTCGCGGATGAACCGGCGGCGGGGCCCCTTGTCGCGGGCGGGGAGGTAGCGGTCGTCGCCGGTCATCATGCCCTGGCGCTGCTTGGCCATCGCCTCGCGGCGGGCCGCCTTGTCGACCTTGCCGGCGGCCTTGCGGTCGGTGACGATGAGGGGGTGCTTGTTGGCCGCCTCCTGGTCGCGCCGCTTGGGCGTGGGGCGGTTCTTGGCGCCGACCCGCTCCGTGGTCTCGGGGATGGCCAGCTCGTCGTTGAGGGTCTTCTTGCGTCCGAACACGGTCCCACTCTAGGCGGTCCGCGGCCCGGGCCCTGAATCGTCGCCCTCGGCGAGCGCCCGCTCGTCCGCGTGCGCGACGTGTGTCAGCTGCCGCCAGAGCAGCCCCACGAGCAGCGCCGAGCCGGCGAAGGCGAACCAGAAGGGGGCGGTGACGCCCCACCGGGCGGCGAGCACCCCGCCGAGGGCGGCACCGACGACGATGCCGCCCTGGACACCGATGAGGTAGACACTGCCGACCCGGCCCTGGAGGGCGCTCGGGACCGCCCGCTGTCGCACCGTCGTCGCCGTCGTCCCCCAGACGAACGCGTGCACACCGAAGACGACCATGACGAGCATCGCCACCCACGAGATCGTCGTCAGCGCGAGGGCGAGGTGCGTGAGCGTCTCGATGACCAGCCCACCGCGCATGATGTTGCCGAGGCTGACGTGGGACGCGAGCCAGCCGTAGAGGCTCGTGCCGAGGAGGCCGCCGACGGCGCCGGCGGTCGTGAGCAGGCCGAAGCCGACCTCGCCCGTGCCGAGCCGTTCGATCGCGTAGAGCACGAGGACCGACCAGGCGGCGCCGAAGGTGATGTTGAAGGTCACGATCGTCACCGTGAGCGTGCGCACGGCGGGGTTGCGCCACAGCCAGCGCAGGCCCTCGGCGACGTCGCGCCGCACGTGGGCACGCCTCGCGCCCGTCCGGGTCTGCGGGGCGAGCACGATGCGCGACACGAGCACGGCCGCGAGCAGGATGCACAGGGCCTGCACGGCGAAGGGGACGACGAGGCCGGCAGCGAAGAGGAACGCGCCGAGGGGCGGCCCGACGAGCTGGTTGACGGTGATGAAGCCGGCCATGATCCGGGCGTTGCCGACACCGAGGTCTCGGCGGTCCACGAGCATCGGCAGCAGGGTCGAGGTCGTCGTGTCGGCGAGCGTCTCGGCGGTCCCGAGCAGGAACAGCGCGCCGAGCACGACCGCGATGCTCACCCGACCGGTGACGATCGTCAGGGAGAGCACCGAGACGACGGCGACCCGGGCGAGGTTGACGCCGATGACGACGCGGCGTCTGTCGAGCCGGTCCGCGAGCACGCCGGCGACGAGCCCGAAGAGCAGCCAGGGCAGCCGCTGCAGCACCGTCGCGAGCGCGACGAGGAGCGGGTCCCGGGTCTGGGAGGCGACGAGGAGGGGTCCGGCCGCGAGCGCGATGCCGTCACCGAGGTTGCTCGCCCACGAGGAGCCGAGCAGCCACCGGAAGGAGGTGCCGAGCCGCGGGGGGAGCACGCGGTCGAG
>JBBRGO010000259.1:0-4820 GCA_038224055.1 Actinomycetales bacterium | reverse complement strand
GGCGGTCGAGGTCCTGCTGCCCGAGTTCCCGCGCTACCGGCAGCACGTGCGCCGGGTGCCGCTCGACCTGGCGCTCCCGGTCTGGGTCGACGACCCAGGGTTTCGCCTGCGAGACCACGTGGGCCACCGCCGACTGCGTTCACCGGCCACAGACGACGCGTTGCGCACACTGGCGGTCGAGCTCATCTCGCAACCCCTCGACCTCGACCGCCCCCTGTGGCGGACCTGGCTCGTGACGGGCCTGCGCGGCGGGCGCTTCGCGCTCGTCAACACCAACCACCACGCCATGATCGACGGCATCTCCGGCACCGACATCATCAGCGTGCTGCTCACACCGAGCCCCGCGGTGCCGAAGTCGCAGACCCTGCCTCCCGCGTGGGATCCGGCGCCCGAGCCCACTGCTGCACGCCTGGCCGCGGACGCCCTCGTCGAGCTCGGCTCGAGTCCGGTTCGGGCCGTGCAGGGGTTGGCCCGAGCCCTGCGTCCCCGAGCCCTCCCCGAGAGCGTGGCCGAGGTCGTCGGCATGGCCCGCTTCGGGGAGCAGATGGCCCACCTCGAGCTCGGTCTCAACGGCCCGATCGGACCCCGCCGCGACTGGCGGTGGGTGCGCGCCGACCTCGACGACGTCAAGGCCGTGAAGAACTGCCATGGCGGCACCGTCAACGACGTCGTGCTGGCGGCGATCGCGGGCGGGTTCCGTGCCCTGCTGCTCTCGCGGGGTCAGGTGGTCGACGGGCGCACCGTGCGCACGATGGTCCCCGTCTCCATGCGCCACACCGGCGACCACGGCGCGCTGGGCAACCGGGTGTCCGCCGTCTTCGCGGACCTGCCGGTGGGACTGGAGGATCCGCGTGACCGGCTCCGGGCTGTCACCGCCCAGCTGCACACCCTCAAGACGGGCGGAACGGCCCTGGGGGTGGACGCGCTCCTCGGTGCCGCGGACCTGCTGCCGGGGAGCCTCTTCGCCCTGGGGGTCAAGGCGTGGGCGCACAGCCCGCAACGGATCTTCAGCACGGTGACCACCAACGTGCCAGGACCGCAGACACCGCTCTACCTGCTGGGGAGGCGGATGACCGACATGTACCCGTACATCCCCCTCGGTGCGGACCTGCGCATCACCATCGGCATCGCGTCGTATGCCGGGGGGCTGGCCTGGGGCGTCACCGGCGACCACGACGCCGTCCCGGACCTGCACGTGCTGTCCGAGGGCATCGAGCAGTCGATCGCCCAGCTCATCTCACTCACTCCACCGTCGACTCGCTCAGAGGAGCGTCATGCACGAGAAGGTTGAACCCGCCCGCTACACCCCCGCCCCTTCGGACACCCTCACGGATGACGTGTTCGCCAACGCCCGTGACCATGGGCCGGAGGTCGGCTACTCGCGCCGGATCGGTGATCGTTGGGCGCCCGTCACGCACGCCCAGTTCGCGGCGCAGGTGACCGGCGCCGCGACCGGTCTGATGGCGTGGGGGCTGGCCCCGGGAGATCGT
Source organism: Actinomycetales bacterium (assembly GCA_038224055.1). GTDB lineage: Bacteria > Actinomycetota > Actinomycetes > Actinomycetales > Dermatophilaceae > JBDSSS01. The sequence continues at coordinate 3,330 of JBBRGO010000259.1, read as the reverse complement.
GTCGGGATCATGGCGGGCACGAGCTTCGAGTGGATGGTCTGCGACTTCGCCATCTGGACCGCGGGCGGCGTGACCGTGCCGATCTACGAGACGTCCTCGGCCGAGCAGGTCGAGTGGATCCTGCGTGACTCGGGTGCGGTCGGGGTGTTCGTCGCGAACGCCGACGTGGAGCGCGCCATCGCGTCCGTCCGCGCGAGCGTGCCGGACCTGCGGGCGGTGTGGACTCTCGACAGCCTGAACCTCGACAGCAGCGAGCGGGACGCCGGCGAGCCCGACGCCGGCGAGCTCGACACCAGCCAGTCCGATACCAGCGAGCCCGATACCAGCGAGCCCGACACCAGCGAGGTCGAGGCCCGCCGCACGTCGCGCACGAGCGACTCGCTGGCCACGATCATCTACACCTCGGGCACGACCGGCCGGCCCAAGGGGTGCGCCATCACCCACGCCAACCTGCTGAGCCAGGTCCACAACGTCGTCGCCGCGAAGAACATCACGCAGCTCGTTTTCAACGACCGCAGCACGACGCTGCTCTTCATCCCCGTCGCGCACATCCTCGCCCGCTCCATCCAGCTGACCGCCGTCCACAACCGGGTGCACCTGGCCCACAGCGCCGATGCCAAGAAGGCGGCGTCGCTACTCGTCGACGTCAAGCCGTCGGTCGTCCTGGCGGTGCCCTACATCTTCGAGAGGATCTACAACACCGCGAAGCACAAGGCGGCATCCGAGGGGAAGGGCTGGATCTTCGGATTGGCGGACGGCACGGCCCGCGAGTACAGCGAGTCCCTCGACCACGGCGGTCCGAGCGTGCTCCTGCGCCTGCGTCACGGCCTGTTCGACCGCCTCGTCTACGCCAAGATCAGAGCCGCGGTCGGCGGGGAGGTCGACTACATCGTCAGCGGTGGAGCGCCCCTCGGAGCACGGCTGGGTCACTTCTTCCGCGGCGTCGGCATCAACCCGCTCGAGGGGTACGGCCTGACCGAGACCTGCGCGGGCGTCACGCTGAACCTGCCGGGTCAGCAGCGCATCGGGACCGTCGGTCGGCCGTTGCCGGGTTGCTCGGTCCGGATCGCGGACGACGGCGAGGTCCTGCTCAAGGGCGGGGTCGTGTTCCGGGAGTACTGGCACAACGAGACGGCGACCCGGGAGGCCTTCGACGACGACGGCTGGTTCCGCAGCGGCGACCTCGGATCGCTCGATGACGCGGGCTACCTGACCATCACGGGCCGCAAGAAGGACCTCATCGTGACGGCCGGCGGCAAGAACGTCGCCCCCGCCGTCCTCGAGGACCGCGTGCGGGCGCACTGGCTGCTCAGCCAGTGCCTGGTGGTCGGTGACCGCCGGCCGTACGTCGCGGCGCTGCTCACGATCGACGCCGAGGTGCTGCCGAAGTGGCTCGCCGAGCACGGGCACCCCGAACAGGCCACGATCGAGAGCCTCCGCGAGGACCCGGCGCTGCTGGCCGAGCTGCAGTCGGCGGTCGACGACGCCAACAAGGCGGTGTCGCACGCGGAGGCGATCAAGAGGTTCAGCATCCTCCCGCACGACTTCACCGTCGATGCCGGCCTGCTCACGCCGACGCTCAAGGTGAAGCGCACGGTCGTGACCGAGAGGTATGCCGCTGAGATCGACGGCCTCTACGACGCCCAGATCGTCCGGACCCGCTAGACCGCAGTCAGGGTCGCGCGCAGAGGGCGGCGACCGCGCCCTCTGCGGCGAGCCAGTCGTGGATCTGGTCGAGGGTCCATCCCGGCGCCTCGAGCTGGGGCACGTGCCCGACGTCCTCGGCGACCGCGAAGCGCCAGTCCGGGTTGCGCCGGGCGACCGATCTCGCCGCAGCGATGGGCACCAGCCGGTCCCTCGAGCCGTGGATCAGGAGCACCGGGACGCTGATCCTGCCCATCAGCGCGTGGAGCCACCGGCGACGGGCGAGCACGAGGACGAGGGACCGTCCCGCGACGATGAGCTCGGCGTCGACGTCCGGGTAGTCCTCGCGCTCCCGGGCGAGCTGAAGGTGCTGCTGGAGGACGTGGTCGGGCACGCGCTTCGTGTCGACGCAGCAGAGCCGCAGCACCGCCATGGCCTGGGCCTCGGCAGACAGGAGGGTGCGGCGCTGCGACGTGAACACCCGGGCCACGGCCGGCACCGAGTAGGCCCCGAACATCAGGGTGACGAGCGGGTCCGGCCGCGCCGTCGGACCCACCGGCACCGCCGGATCCACGAGGACGAGCCCGGCCACGAGATCCGGGCGCGCTTCGGTGAGGAGCATGGCCAGCAGGCCCCCCATCGAGTTGCCCACGATGATGACCGGATGGCCGATGACCTCGTCGACGAAGCGGGCGAGCAGGTCGCGGTTGTCCTCGATTCGCGGTGACCGCCCCAGGGGCTGGGTGCGTCCGAAGCCGACGAGGTCGATCGCCATGACGCGACACGTCTCGGCGAGCGTGGGCGCGACCGCCGCCCAGTTGAGGAGCGAACCGCCGAGACCGTGCACGAGCAGGAGCAGCGCTCCGTCCTCCGGCCCCCCGTAGTCGACGTAGTGGACCGGTCCGCCGAGATCCACCCACCGCGTCTCTGGAGGCAGGTGGGGCAGCTCGGGGTAGTCGTCAGCCGACGAAACGGTCATGCTCTCATTGTCGCCGCCACCGCGCGGCCCTTCGGCCTTGCGAAGCGCATGTGACCGACGGAACGCGCACTCGGCGGCAACTCCTCATCACGACGATCACGTCGGACACCTTCGAACGGATCTTCTCTCGTTCGTTCCTCCCTCCATCAGACCCGGGGCGCGTCAGAGTGGTACCTGTGACGAAGCACGAGCCCGGATCGCCCAGCCGCATCGGCCTGTGGGGCCTCGTGGCGATCGGCGTCGGTGGGATGGTCGGCGGGGGGATCTTCGCAGTCCTCGGGCTGTCGGTGCAGATCGCTGGCGGCGGGGCGCCGATCGCGTTCCTCGTCGCGGGGCTCGTGGCCCTGCTCACCGCGCGGTCGTACGCCCTGCTCTCGACCTCGTATCCGAGCCGCGGGGGGACGGTGACCTTCGTCAACTGCGCGTTCGGGCCGGGGTTGTTCGCCGGTGGCATCAACGTACTCCTGTGGGTGAGCTACATCGTGATGCTCGCGCTGTACTCCCAGGCGTTCGGCAGCTATGCGGCGAGCTTCCTGCCGGCCGCACAGCACGAGCTCGGCAAACACGCCTTCCTCACCACCGCCGTCGTTCTCATCGCGGTGCTCAACGTCGCGGGGGCCGCAACGGTGGCGCGGGCGGAGCGCTACGTGGTCGCCGTCAAGGTGACGATCCTGCTGCTGTTCGTGGTGGTCGGGGTGCTCGGAGTC
>JBBRGO010000258.1:0-4877 GCA_038224055.1 Actinomycetales bacterium | reverse complement strand
CGGCACGCCATCGTGCCACGCGGGAGCCTGGCGGACGTCGCCGTGCCGAGCGGCATCCGCACGGTCGAGGTCGCCGACGTGCCCGCGGCGATCGAGTCGATGGGTCGCCTCGCCGGAGCACGGACATCCGGGGCGCTGGCGGGACACAACGCCTAGACTTCGACCGACCGCGGAGGGAGTCCCCGGTCTGCACCTGCTCTGAACGGGACGTGATGGACAAGAACGACGACGAGCTGCTGCTTCGCGCGGCGCTTGCCGCGGTCGCTCCCGGGACCGACCTCCGGGACGGTCTCGAGCGGATCCTCCGGGGCCGCACCGGGGCCCTCGTCGTGCTCGGGCACGACAAGGTCGTCGACTCGCTCTGCACGGGCGGCTTCACCCTCGACGTCGAGTTCTCCGCGACGCGCCTGCGCGAGCTGTGCAAGATGGACGGTGCCGTCGTGCTCGACCGTGAGGGGACCCGCATCCTCCGGGCCGCCACGCAGCTCGTGCCCGATGCCCGCATCGAGACGACCGAGTCCGGCACCCGGCACCGCACGGCGGAGCGGGTCGCGAAACAGACCGGCTTCCCGATCATCTCGGTGAGTCAGTCGATGGGGGTCGTCGCGCTCTACGTCGGGGTGCTGCGTCACGTCATCGAGGGGTCCCCGACGACGCTGTCCCGCGCGGACCAGGCCCTCCAGACCCTCGAGCGCTACAAGTCCCGCCTCGACGAGGTGACCGGCACGCTGTCCGCTCTCGAGATCGAGGACCTCGTGACGATCCGCGACGTGGCCGCGGTGCTCCAGCGGCTCGAGATGGTGCGTCGCATCTCGGCAGAGATCCAGGACTACGTCGTCGAGCTCGGCACCGACGGGCGACTGCTCAGCCTCCAGCTCGAGGAGCTCGTCGGGGGCCTGGGCAACGACCGGGAGCTCGTCATCCGGGACTACCTGCCGTCGACGAAGTCGGACCTCACCGTCGAGCGGGCCCTCACCAGCCTCCAGGCGCTCAACTCCGTCGAGCTGCTCGATCTCTCGGCGGGTGCGCGAGCCGTCGGCTTCAGCGTCGTCGGCGACGGTCTCGACGCACCGGTGAGCCCTCAGGGCTACCGGCTCCTGACGAAGGTGCCGCGACTGCCGCCCGCGATCGTCGACCGTCTGGTCACCCACTTCGCCTCGCTCCAGCGGCTGCTCGCCGCCGGCATCGAGGACCTCATGCTCGTCGACGGTGTCGGGGAGGGCCGGGCTCGCACCGTGCGCGAGGGACTCTCGCGCCTCGCCGAGTCGAGCATCCTCGAGCGCTACGTCTGAGTCGGCTCCCTCCTCACGTATGCCGTCTCGCCCGTCCGCTGCGCCGCCCCCACCGCTCGCTCTGCTGCACGAACGGGTCAACGGCTGGTTCGACGAGTCCGGTCGGGACCTGCCCTGGCGGGACCCGGCCTGCCCTCCATGGGGCGTCTTCCTCTCCGAGGTGATGGCCCAGCAGACACCGCTCAGCAGGGTCGAGCCCGCGTGGCGTGACTGGATGGAGCGGTGGCCGACACCCGCCGCCCTCGCGGCGGCCGCCCCCGGGGAGGCGGTCCGGGCCTGGGGTCGCCTCGGTTACCCGCGCCGGGCCCTGCGGTTGCACGAGGCGGCGACCGCGATGGTCGAGCGGTACGGCGGCGACGTTCCCTCCAGCCCGAGCGAGCTCCTCGCCCTCCCGGGGGTCGGCGCCTACACGGCCGCCGCGGTCGCCTGCTTCGCGTTCAAGCAGCCCGAGGTCGTCGTGGACACGAACGTGCGGCGGGTGTTGGCCCGGGCGGTCGAGGGCAGGGCGCTCCCGGCGCCGACGCTGACGCGCGCGGAGTCCCGGCTCGCGCGGGAGTGCCTGCCCACCGAGCGGGCTGCTGCCAACACGTGGAACGTCGCGGTGATGGAGCTCGGGGCGCTCGTCTGCGTGGCCCGGGGTCCTCGGTGCGACGCGTGCCCGATCCTCGACCTCTGTGCCTGGACCCGGGCCGGCCGCCCCGCCTACGACGGTCCGGCGCGCCGCGGACAGGCGTGGCAGGGGACGGACCGTCAGGTCCGTGGGGAGATCCTCCAGCGGCTGCGCGTCGCGGAGGCCCCGGTGCCGCTCGCCGGGCTCGCGGACAGCGGACCCGATCCCGACCAGGTGATGCGCTGCCTCGACTCCCTTGTCGCCGATGGCCTCGTCGCGCCACTCGACGAGGACCACTTCCGGCTCCCCGCCTGACCGTCACCTCCACTCGAGTGCGCGCCCCGTCACACGTGGGTGCGCGCCCGTCACACGTTTCCGAGCACCCGGTCGACCTCGACGAGGACCACGACCCGCTCGGGGTTCTCCCGCGGCGTGCGGTAGCGCCCGGCATACCGTCGCTCGGCCTCCGCCACGGACGCGGAGTCCGTGAGGACCCGGGCCGGACCCTCGAACGAGAGCCAGCGCCGACCGTCGACCTGACAGAGCACCGCCCGACGCCCCGATGCGGCATTGCGCGCCTTCCGGCTCGAACCGCTCGTGATGACCCGGGCCACGCGGGCCTCCGGATCCCAGGTGAAGCCCACCGGGACGACGTGCGGGCTGCCGTCCGGGCGCAGCGTCGTCAGCGTCGCCAGGTGCCGCTCGGTGAGGAAGGCGAGCGCATCATCGGACAGGTCGCCGGGGGAGAGGGCCATGCCCCGATCCTCCCCCAGCGGCGGTGTCGGTGCGACGCGCCCCGGTCAGAGGGTACGGAGCATCCGGTGGTTGCCCAGGGTGTTGGGCTTGACCCGCTCGAGGTCGAGGAACTCCGCGACGCCCTCGTCGTAGGAGCGCAGCAGCTCGGCATAGACCTGCCATGAGACGGCCTGGCCCTCGATCTCCTCGAAGCCGTGCCGGCCGAAGAAGCCCGTCTCGAAGGTGAGGCAGAAGAGGCGCCGGACGCCGAGCGCGCGGGCCTCCTCGACGAGCACCTCGAGCAGGCGTCCGCCCAGGCCGGTCCCCAGCTGGTCGCCTGCCACGGCGAGGGTGCGGACCTCAGCGAGGTCCTCCCACATCACGTGGAGCGCGCCGCAGCCCACGATGCGGCCGTCGAGCTCGGCGACCCGGAACTCCTGGAGGCTCTCGAAGTAGGTCACCGCCTCCTTGCTCACGAGGACCCGACGCTCCGCCAGGGGTGCCACGAGCTCGCGGATGCGGCGCACGTCAGCGGTCCTCGCCTGCCGAATGACGGGGCCGGCGACGGGGGCCTCGCTCACGCGAGGTTCCCATCGCGGAACTGCGCGAAGAGCGACTTCGCCTCAGCACCGAGCACGACGATCGACTGCTTGCCCGCCCAGCCGAAGCCGCCCTTGGCGACGCCGCGCCCCACCTCGGTCGGCTTGAGCTGGTAGAGCCCCGCAGCGAAGGTGAGCATCTGCTCGGCGTCGAGGTTCGACAGGCCGTAGCGCCCGAAGCTCGTGAGGGCGCCGGGGATCGACCCTGCCCCGGCCAGCTTCGCCTTGAGCGCGGACGCGAGGATCACCTCGCCCTGGTGCCGGGAGCGGCCGAAGTCCCCGTCGGGAAGGGTCTTGCGCTCACGGGCGTAGGCGAGGGCCTCGGCGCCGCTGAGCACCTGTGGCCCGGCCTTGATGACGAGGTGGGCGTGCTTCGCGTCGACGGTCTTGGGGACGACGATGGGGATGCCGCCCTGCTCGTCGACGACCTTCTTGAAGCCGGTGAAGCCGAGCAGGACGTAACCCTCGATCGGCAGGGAGGTCACGGACCGGACGGTCGCCAGCTGGGCTGCCGGGCCGCCGAAGACCATGGCCGAGTTGATCTTGCCCTTGCCCCCGGTGCTGAGTGGGACCCAGAGGTCTCGGGCCATGCCCATGATGCCGCCGCCGCCCCTGCCGTCCATCCCGACGACCTGGAGCACGTCGGCGCGGGTGCGCTGGAGGTCCTCTCCCGGGCGCGCGTCGGAGCCGATGGCGAGGACCCAGCGGGGGCCGCCGCCGAGGCTAGGCGTCGGCACCCCGAGCGAGGGCCACCAGCCGCCGACGACCTTCCACGTCGGGCCGACGGCGAGCGTGACGTCTGCCCCGTTCGTGACGACGGCGACCGGGGTCCCGAGCCAGGACCCGACCTTTGCCTCGGCATCCACCGTGGCGGCCGTCGAGGTGCGGCCGGCCAGGGCCTGCGCCGCCGACGCCGTCGCAGCCGCCCCGAGGTCGCCGCCGGCGTAGACCTTCGTGACGAGTGCGGCGAGGGGAGCGGGGGCACCCGCCACGGTGTCGGCGCTCGCGGGGGTCGAGGGCTGGCCCGTGTCGCCCGTGGCCGACCCAGTGCCGTCGACCGTGCCGGACGGCGAGCCCGTGGTGGCGCTCGGGGCGCCCCCGGTCTGGTCCGACGTGCAGGCGCCCGCGACGCCGACGACGAGGGCCAGGGCGACCGCCGTCGCGGTGGTCCCCAGCCGGCGAGCAGGTGGGGGACCTGCCGGCCGGGCGGGGTCGAAGGGATGGGGGCGAGGCTCAGGTGTCACGCGCCAACCGTAGAGCAGTGGCCGGTCCACGACGGGACCGCGCGGGCGGGGCCGGGCTGAGCGGCATACCGCTGCACAGCGCACCGACGCCGCACCCCGGACACGACGAAGGGGCCGGGGGAACGATGTCCCCCGGCCCCTTTGCGCCGTGTCAGGCGGCGACGATCAGACCTCGCCGACCGCGCGGCCCGGCCCGACGTCCGGCACGGGCCCGGTGCCCGGCCCGACGTTGACGCCGAGTGCCTCGTCGAGAGCCGGGCCGTCCGTGAGCTCGGACAGGTCTTCGGCGGGTCGCCGCGACGGGTCCGGGTGGGCCATGTCGGAGAAGGTGAACTTCTCCTCCTTGCCCTCGCCCTCGGTGCTGATCCTGATGTACTGGCCCGCGAGGAACTCGGCG
>JBBRGO010000257.1:0-4894 GCA_038224055.1 Actinomycetales bacterium | reverse complement strand
GGCGAGCTCGGCAGCGGGCTCGGCTCGGCCGTGGTGGACGACAGCCCGTGGGTCGCGCGGGGACACAGCCGGGAGACGACCTACCAGCAGAACCTCACGACGACCGAGCAGGTCGAGGCCGCCGTCCGCGAGCTGGCCGGGCAGGTGTTCGGCGACACCGAGGCCGAGGGCCGACCGGTGGCCCGGGTCACCCTCAAGGTCCGCTACGCGCCGTTCTTCACCCAGACCAAGGCGATGAAGCTCCCGGTGGCGACGAGAGAGCGGCAGGTCGTCCTCGATGCGGCGCTGGCGCTCGTGCACCGGCTCGACCCGGAGCGCGAGGTGCGCCTGCTCGGGGTCCGTGCGGAGATGGTGATGCCGGAGGAGGGCGACCCGGCCGAGCGGACCCCGATCCGCGGCCGCCTCTGACCGGCTCGGCGAGCGGAACCGCCCGGGTCAGAGGGCTGCGGCGACGGACCGTCCGACCGTGCGCCCGCTGAAGAGGCACCCGCCGAGGAAGGTCCCCTCCAGGGAGTTGTAGCCGTGCATCCCCCCGCCACCGAAGCCGCTGACCTCGCCGGCGGCATACACGCCCTCGAGGGGTTGTCCGCCCGCCCGCAGGACTCGGCCGAGCAGGTCGGTCTCGAGGCCGCCCAGCGTCTTGCGGGTGAGGATGTTGAGGCGCACGGCGATGAGGGGACCCGCCTTGGGGTCGAGTAGCCGGTGCGGGGCGGCGACCCGGATCAGCCGGTCCCCGCGGTATCTCCGGGCACCTCGGATGGCCGTCATCTGGGCGTCCTTGCCGAAGTCGTTGTCGACCTCGTTGTCCCGCGCCGTGATCACCCGCCGCAGGTCCTCGCGGTCGACGAGATCCTCGCCGGTCAGGGCGTTCATGCCGCTGACGAGCTCGTCGAGGGTGTCGGCCACGACGAAGTCCTCCCCGTGCTCGACGAACGCCGCCACCGGACCGGGCGCACCCTTGCGGGCCCGACCGAGCACCTGCCGCACGTCCTTGCCGGTGAGGTCGGGGTTCTGCTCCGAGCCGGAGAGGGCGAACTCCTTCTCGATGATCCGCTGGGTGAGGACGAACCAGGAGTAGTCGTGGCCGCTGCGCATGATGTGGCCGAGGCTGCCGAGCGTGTCGAAGCCGGGGAAGTAGGGGGCCGGGAAGCGCCGGCCGCGCGCGTCGAGCCAGAGCGACGAGGGCCCGGGAAGCACGCGGATTCCGTGGTTGTCCCAGATCGGGTCCCAGTTGCGCAGCCCCTCGGTGTAGTGCCACATCCGGTCGGGGTTGATGACCCGGCCCCCGGCGCTCTCGGTGATGCCGAGCATCCGGCCGTCGACGTGGGCGGGCACGCCCGCGACCATCCGCTCGGGAGGCGTGCCGAGCCGCTCGGGCCACGATCGACGGACGAGGTCGTGGTTGCCGCCGATGCCGCCGCTCGTGACGACGACGGCCCGGGCGGTGATCTCGAAGTCGCCGACCTCGGTGCGGCTGCTCGGTCGGCCCCGTTCGACGGGGTCGGTCTCGAGCACGGCGCCCCGCACCCCGGTGACCACGCCTCCGGTCTCGACGAGGCCGTCGACGCGGTGCCGGAAGGCGAAGGTCACCAGGCCTCGGGCCACCCCCTCCCTGACGCGTCGCTCGAAGGGCTCGACGATGCCCGGACCGGTGCCCCACGTGAGGTGGAAGCGCGGCACCGAGTTGCCGTGGCCGTCGGCGCGCCCGTCTCCCCGCTCGGCCCAGCCGACGACGGGGAAGAGCCGGTGTCCCTGCGCCCGCAGCCAGGCGCGCTTCTCGCCGGCGGCGAAGTGGAGGTAGGCCTCCGCCCACTTGCGCGGCCAGAAGTCCTCCTCCCGGTCGAACTGCGCCGAGCCGAGCCAGTCCTGCCGGGCCAGCTCGAGGCTGTCGGAGATCCCCATCCGGCGCTGCTCAGGGCTCCCGACGAGGAAGAGCCCGCCGAAGCTCCACCAGGCCTGCCCGCCGAGGGACTGCTCACCCTCCTGGTCCACGAGCACGACCCGACGGCCGGCGTCGACGAGCTCAGCAGTGGCGACGAGTCCGGCCAGGCCGGCTCCGACGACGACGACGTCGGTCTCCATGGGTCCCTCTCGGTCGGTCACGGCACCCGGCGCGTATGCCGCTGTGCCCGCCCAGCCTCCCCACCCGGCCGCCGTGGGTCAACCGTCTCCGACGACGGCCGCGGCGTCACGACGTCGTGATCGCCCGGAGCGCCGCTACGGCCTCGTCACGCCGGTCCCACGGCACGAGGAGGTGGTCGTGGTGGTAGCCGGCGACGACGTTGCAGCTGAGCCCGCGGTCGGCGAGGGCCCGGGCGAAGGCTGCCGTCATACCAACCGCCTCGAGCGACGAGTGCACCGTCAGCGTGATCCGGGCCTGCCGGGGGCTGGCCTCGAGCCCGTGGTGCTGCGCCTCGCTCGCCATCACGACGACGGTCAGGCCCTCGGCCTCGCGGACCGTCGCGAAGGGCTCGAGGCCGTCGGGGCACTGGTCGACGACGGCATACACCCACGGCTCGGGGTCGAGCTCGGGCTCCAACGAGTCGAGCAGCAGGCGTAGGTCGGTGATCCCGGACATGGGTCGATGCTCGCACCCCGTCCGGGACGTCCGGGTCAGCAGTCGATGGTGGGGTAGTTGTTCGGCACGTCGGTGTTCGACGCCTGCTGCGTGGAGGTCCTGTTCTCGCCGTTGTCGCGGTAGGTCATCGAGGTCGTCACGGAGATGGTCACCGAGTCGATGTGGGGGCAGGTGATACCGAACGCGCCGTCGTTGGGTGCGGTGGCGGAGAAGTTGTACATGGTGTCCTGGGTCGCGCAGCGTCTTGTCGCGGGTGCACCAGCCCACCTTGCCCGAGACCGTGCCCGCCATCGACCGTCCGTTCTGGGTGGCGGTCCGGCTTCCGCTGATGACGCCGTCCTCCTGCTTGTGGAAGCCGCTCCCGCCGCTCCCGTCGCTGCCGGCGGGGCCGAGCGTGCAGGGACACGCCAGGATGTACGGGGGCCCGCCTGCCGGTGGGGTATGTCGCGGCCACACGGGCCGCAGAGCGCGGCCGGCGAGCGAAAGGATCGACATGGCCGAGCTGACCACCGACAAGGGCCTCATCCACGACGTCACCCTCCACGTCGAGGACTCGGGCGGCGAGGGCCGTCCCGTCGTCCTCATCCACGGCTGGCCGCTGTCCGGCGCCGCCTGGTCCGACCAGGTGCCCGCCCTGCTCGCCGAGGGCTACCGCGTCATCACCTACGACCGTCGGGGCTTCGGCCGGAGCGACAAGCCGCGCGGGGGCTACGACTACGACACCCTCTCCGACGACCTGGAGGGCGTGATGGACCAGCTCGACCTGCGCGACGCGACGCTCGTCGGGTTCTCGATGGGCGGCGGTGAGGTGGCGCGCTACGTCAGCCGGCACGGGCAGGAGCGGCTGCACAGCGTCGTCTTCGCCTCGGCGGTGCCGCCCTACCTGCTCAAGACCGACGACAACCCCGACGGGCCCCTCACCGAGGACGCCGCCGCCGACATGACGTCCGGCCTGGAGGACGACCGCGAAGCCTTCTTCGACGACTTCACGACGCAGTTCTTCTCCGTCAACGGCGAGCTCGAGGTCACCGAGGACCAGCGGCGCGAGGCGGTCGCCCTGTGCCTCCAGTCCGACCAGCGTGCGGCCCTCGGCTGCATGGAGGCCTTCGGGACGACCGACTTCCGCGACGACCTGCCGGCGGTCACGGTCCCGACGCTCGTGCTCCACGGGGACGGAGACGGGACGGTGCCGTTCGAGGGATCCGGTCGACGGACCCACGAGGCGATCGCGCAGAGCGAGCTCGTCGTCCTCGAGGGCGCGCCCCACGGCTGCAACGTCAGCCACGCGGCGCAGTTCAACGACGCCCTGGTCACCTTCCTCGCGAAGTGACCCGGGGTGGGCGCGGTGGCCGGCGCCGCTCCCGTCCTCGGGCCAGGGTGTCACGGCCTCAGGGCGTCAGGGCGTCACGGCGTCACGGCGTCGATCCGCCCCCGCCACCACCCAGGCCGCCCCCGCCGGCGCCCAGCCACAGGTTGCCCTGGGCCGTCGGCACGGCCGGTGACCGGGGGCTGGTGCCGGGCAGCGGGTCGATCCGAGCGTCAAGGCGCTCTGCGAGGTCCGCACCGCTGACGGCGTCGATCACCGCGGACAGCCCGCCCTCCGGCACCCAGGGCCGGTCGGAGATGCCCAGGGCGTCGGCGGTGGCAAGCCAGACGTCCTCGACACCGAGCACGACGGCATACGGCAGGAGACGTTCGTAGACGTCGGCCTCCTCCTCGGCCGTCACCCGGTGGCTGCCGACGGTTGCTGACTGGAGGAAGACGATGCGATCGGTCTGCGCGCTGGCGAGGTAGTGGGTGACACCCTCGAGGTAGCCGAGGGTGTCGGTCCCCTGCGGCGTCCAGGCCCGGCGGGCGTGGATCAGTCCCCACCCGACGCCCACCGACCCGAGGACGGCTGCGAGGGTGGTCGCGCCGACCGCGAAGCCCAGCCCGGTCGAGTGCGCGAACCACGGGATGCCCGCCGCCGCCACGACGGAGCCTCCCGTGAGCAGGTGGTCGGCGCGCGTGGTGTCCTCCCGCTCGACGAGTCGGGCCCGGATCGCGGCGTCACGGACGCGCGCGAGGGTCTCGTCGGTGGCGAGCGTGAGCCGACCGCTCAGGGTCTGCGGACGGCTCGGGGAGCGGGGGACGAGGACGGACAGGGCCTCATCCGCTTCGCGGGAGAGGCCGGTGGGCCAGGACACGAGCTCGACGAGGACGTCGTCATCGCCCGGCCGGAGCCGCACGTCACCGTCGATCGTCGCCGCGAGGAGCTGACCCACGATGCCGCGGCCGGCGCTGCCGTAGAGACTGCCCGCCAGGGCGGGGGAGAGG
>JBBRGO010000256.1:0-4899 GCA_038224055.1 Actinomycetales bacterium | reverse complement strand
CGACGCGACGACGAGCCCTTCGCCAGTGACCCTCATCGACGACAGCTCGGCAGGTCGCACGACACCGTCGCCGTGCTGGGCAGAAGGCCAGTTCTCGATGCGCCGCCGTAGGTCGTCGTCGAGGATCCCATCGGGATCGGTATAGACGAGTCGTCCTTCGACGTCGCCTTCGGGCGCGCGACGCGGAGCCCGACCGGTCAGGCGCCCGAGCCCTTTCATCAGTCTGCCGAGGTCGGACTGGGGACCGGTCCGGCGCGCGTCGACGATCGGCCTCGCCGTGCCTGTCGCCGAAGCTCCGATCCGCAACGCCGGGCACACCCACCGCACGAACGCTGCCGGGTCGCTCTCTCCGGTCGGCGTACCGTCGTCGAGGTCGCAGTACCAGCCGAGGTCAGACTTCCGCGGCGCAAGCCGGCAGACGTGGTCATCCGCATTCGAGACCACGAGGTCGCGGGCGGTCGCCACGACGTCGACGAAGTCGAAGTGCGATGCCATCACGTGGGGATGGTAGTCCGCGCACGACCCCTGGGCCACGGACACCATGCAACAGATCCGCACGGCCTCTTCGCTGGACGCCGGTGACGTGACCGTCGCTCCCGGGGGGACAGCACGAAGGGCTCGGTGGTTTGATCAACCCATGCGCATCTTTTTCACCGGTGGCACCGGCAAGGCCGGCAAGCACGTTGCGGCATACCTGGCTGGGCAGGGTCATCAGGTCACCAACGCCGACCTCGTGAAGCTGGGTCACCCGGACGTCTCCGACCTCACGGTTGACCTCACCGACATCGGCGAGACCTACTCGGCGTTGGCCGGGCTGGCGAGGATGGACGAGCTGGAGCTGGACCGGAAGCCGGCCTACGACGCCGTCGTGCACTTCGCCGCCGTGCCCGCGATCCTGCTCACGTCCGACGCGAGGACCTACGCGACGAACGTGCTCAGCACCTACAACGTGCTCGAGGCCGCGACCCGGCTGGGCATCCGCAAGATCGTGTTCGCGTCGTCGGAGACGACCTACGGGGTCTGCTTCGCCCAAGGCGAGCGGCGACCTCAGTACGTGCCGGTGGACGAGGAGCACCCGACGGTCCCCGAGGACTCCTACGCGATGTCCAAGGTCGCGGGTGAAGCGACGGCGCGCTCCTTCCAGACCCGCTCCGGAGCCGACATCTACGGCCTGCGGATCAACAACGTCATCGAGCCGCACGAGTATGCCGAGAAGTTCCCGGACTTCCTCGGCGACCCGTCGCTGAGGCGGCGGAACATCTTCGCCTACATCGACACCCGCGACCTCGGCCAGATGGTGCAGCGCTGCCTCGAGGTCGACGGGCTGGGCTACGAGGTCTTCAACGTCGCCAACGCGGACATGTCCGTCGCCGCGACGACCGACGAGGTCCGCGAGCGCTTCTACGACGGGGTGGAGGTGCGACGGCAGATGGGTCGTGACGAGACGTTCTACTCCATCGACAAGGCCCGCGAGCTGCTGGGGTACGCGCCGGAGCACTCGTGGCGCGACGTCCTGCCGGATCCCGGGGCGGACACCTGACCGACGCACAGCGACCACGGACCGAGACCTGACCCTCTCCTCGTCGCGACGGTTGGGTGGCGGATCTAGGTGGCAAGGGCGTCGATGTAGGGCCGAGGGTCGGCCTTGTCGAAGTCACGGATGCCAGCGGTCCACAGGGCACCGACGGCCATGGTGCGACGCACCGCCCCGAAGGTGATGACGTGGGCGATGGTGCCGCCGAGGGAATGGGCAACCAGCGGCTCGCAGGTCGTGTCGACGAACGTGTCCGAGAGGACCTTGTCGGCGAGAGCCTGCGCGACGAACGCCCGGAAGTCGCTCCCCGCACGCTCGTGACGGGCCGCGAGTCCGCGTATGGTGCGGTCGCTCTCGTCGGGCCACTCGCCTCCACGCAGCGCGGAGAGCCAGTGTTCCTCCTGGGTGACCATGCCGTTGATGAGCCCCCGCAGGGTCGGCTCATCATCAACCCCCTCTACCGACTGGGTGATCAGCTGGTCGAGGACCTGGTCGGCCAGGTCGCCCGCGGCGCCGATGATGGCGGACAGGGACTCGACGTGGTGGTCGACGAGCTGCTGGGTGAGGTCCATGGTGCTCTCCTGTGAACTGGCCGGCAGCCGGATTCCGCCGGGTGGATGGAAGTGGACTCCGCTCGGACCGGGGAGCTCGAGCTCCCGGAAGGTGAGCGGAGGATCCGAACGCAGGGCCGACGGGGTCGTGCCGTAGGCCTTGACGAACGCGCGGGTGAACGCCTCGTGGGAGGAGTAGCCGGCCTCGAGCGCGACCTCGAGCACGGTCCTGCGGGTCGCCCCGATGAGACGGTAGGCGGCTCTCTCCAGGAGGACCCGGCGCCGCAGCGCGCCCGGAGCCTCTCCGCCGGTGGCCGAGACCAGTCGGTCGAAGTGGAAGCGCGACAGGTGGGCCCTGGCAGCGAAGTCCTCGCCCATGAGGGACGGGTCATCGAGGCTGGCCTGGGCCAGCTCGAGGAGCCGCCGTACCGCGTCCGAGTTCGTCATGACCCCACCATGCCCCGAGCCCGCCCGCCCCGTCCTGATCTCACTTGCTCCATCCGGTTCCGGCGGTATCCGGCGGTACCCGGTCATACCCGGCGGGCGGGACGGTGCGGGGCGGGCGACGTGGA
Source organism: Actinomycetales bacterium (assembly GCA_038224055.1). Classification (GTDB taxonomy): domain Bacteria; phylum Actinomycetota; class Actinomycetes; order Actinomycetales; family Dermatophilaceae; genus JBDSSS01. The sequence continues at coordinate 2,242 of JBBRGO010000256.1, read as the reverse complement.
GGTTCGGCCTACGGGCGGGCATCCGGTGCCATAGCCTTCGAATGTTCGCTGGGCCCTTGCCGTGGGCCGATCTTCTGCACCGGGAGCAGCTGCCATGACCGACCTCTGGACCCTTGTCGCCGGCGAGCGGGGTGCTCTTGCCGATGATGTCGCAGGCCTGACGCCCGCGCAGTGGGCCAGCCGGTCCCTGTGCCGAGACTGGACGGTCCGCGAGGTCGTCGCCCACCTCACCGCCGCCGCGTCCACGAGACCGGGCGCGTTCCTTGCCCAGTTCGCCAGGGCCGGCCTCAACTTCGACACGTACGCACAGGCCGGTCTGTCCCGCCGGCTCGGCGCCGACACGGGTGCGACGTTGTCGGGCTTCCGCGCGGTGCAGGGCTCGAAGACCTCCCCGCCCGGTCCGAAGGCGACGTGGCTCGGCGAGGTCGTCGTCCACGCCGAGGACATCCGCCGGCCCCTTGGGATCGCCCACGACTACGACCCGGAAGCGGTCCGCCAGGCCGCCGACTTCTACAAGGGCTCCAACACGCTCATCGGCGCCAAGAGCAGGATCGCCGGACTCGCCCTCAAGGCGACCGACCAGGACTGGTCCAGCGGCACCGGCCCGACGGTCGAGGGACCGCTGCTTTCGCTCGTTATGGCGATGACCGGACGGACGGCGCACGTCGACGACCTGACCGGCGAAGGCATCGAGACACTGCGCAGCCGCTGCACGTGAGACGTCCAGTCGGGCCCGCGGGCCAGGACGACGACCCTGCGGAGACCAACGGGGCGTCCTCGGGGTGGTTCCCACGGCCGCGTCCCGAGTCATCCGGCCAGCGGCACCGTGCTTCGGACCGATGAGACGACGGCGAGGATCGCCTGGGTGGTGGTGGCAGCGCCCTTCTCGTCCGCGATGAGGTCTTCGTGGCTGACCCCGTCGATGACGCGGTGCCTGACGTTGGTCGACACGCTGGCCAGGTGGTTCTGCGCCGCAGTGTGTGCGGCGTCACCGCCGAGGCCGGCGGTGAGGACGAAAAGCGGTTTGTCGGTGAAGTCGCGAAGTGAGGAGGCTTGCCTCATCGAGGCGTTCGCCTGGGCGTACTCGTCGATCGTGCTGCGCAGGTTGGCAACGGTGGCGGTGTTGGCGCGGAGCTCCCCCTGGTCCTCGGGCGGCAGGCTGCCGTAGTCGAACTGGCCGTAGAGGCGGCCGAGGCCGAGCCGAGCCGCGGTCGAGATCAGTGCGGAGGCCCGACTCAGGAGGTCGTGGGGGGTTCCGTCACCAGGCGATGGCACTGCCGGTTCTGCCGTCGGGTTGGTGGAATCCACCAGCACCATTCCCGCGACCTCGGTGGGGTAGCGGGCCGCGTAGTTGAGCACGTAGAGGGCGCCGAAGGAATGGCCCACCAGCACGTAGGGGCCGGGCACGTGACCGCGCTGCAGCAACGTGTGCAGATCGGTAGCTATCTGCGTGCCGTCCTGGGCGGGAACTGCGGGCTCGCTCCAGCCGCGGCCGGCACGGTCGTAGACGCAGACCCGGGCGTCACGGGCGACGGCCGGGGCGATCCACCCCATGTTCGAGGACATCTCGCCACCGCCCGGTTCGAGCAGCACGGTCGGGCTGCCTGAGCCGGTGCAGCTCAGGTGCAACCGGTGCCCGCCGACGTCGATCAGCTGCCCGGGCATCGGGACAGCAGGCTCGATCGCTGCGCCCATGGTCTCGTAACCGCCACCCACCGAGGCAAGAGCCAGAACCGCGATCACGGGGTAGAGCAGCCAGCCCCGGCTGGGGCTACGGAGCTGTCGGCGGGTGCGAACGACCATCCAGACCACCAACACCAGCAAGGCGGGGGGCCACACCCAGCTGAGCACCTCTCGCGCCGGTGTGCCGAACGCCACCAGAAGCAGGCCGCCCACTCCCATGAACAGCGCGGGAGCTGCCGCCCACCGCTGGGGCTGGTCGGTGAACCGCACCGAGAGCAGGGCGAGCATGGCCCAGCCCAGCGCGAATCCGCACAGCACGGCACCCGTGACGGCGCTCTCCTCGGCCGGGATGAACGGGCTGGCGGTCATGAGCAGGGCGGCGACGAGTCCGCTGGCCAGCGAGCCGGCCACGATCCAGCCGATGTGTCCCCTCGGCACACGAGTGTCGCGCCGACCGTCCTGGCCGCGATCGGTTCGTTCCTGGTCGGGGTGTCCGCCCACGTCAGTCATGTCCGTCTCCTTCGTCGATGCCTGTTGCGATGACTCACTGTGGTCCGGG
>JBBRGO010000255.1:0-4917 GCA_038224055.1 Actinomycetales bacterium | reverse complement strand
TTGTCGTCCGCGACGTCGAGCGCGACGACCACGGCCGGTGACATGGCCCGCAGGATCTGGATGCCGATGTGACCGAGGCCGCCAGCCCCGATGACGACGGCGACCGAGCCGGGCACGAGCGCCGGCAGGCTGGGCTTGATCGCGTGGTAGGGCGTCAGGCCGGCGTCGGTGAGTGAGACGTTCTGCGCGGGATCGAGGTCACCCAACGGGACGAGGTGTCGCTCGTCGTCCACGAGCATGAACTCGGCCATCGCTCCGGGCGCGCCCAGGCCCGGCGGGACGATGCCACGCTCGGCGGCGACGTGGCAGTAGTTCTCCGCACCGTGGGCGCAGGCGGGGCAGACCCCGCAGCCCCACGGCCCGTAGACGGCGACCGGGTCACCGACCGCGACGGCAGACACTCCGGCGCCGACCTCCTCGACGATGCCGGCACCCTCGTGCCCGAGGGTCAGCGGCAGGCCGTAGACGTAGGCCTCCTCCGGCAGGCCCATCACGAACGCGTCCGAATGGCACGCGCCCGCGGCGGTCACCCTGAGGAGGACCTGCCCGGGCCCCGGGGTGGGCTTGTCAACCTCCATGATCCGTGGCGGCTGGCCGATCTCGACATACTGCAGAGCCTTCATGATTCGCTCCTCCGTGGGCCTCGTTGGGTCACGTGGTCGTGACACTTCGACGCTAACGACGCGGCGGTCCGCCGTGGTCCCAATCTCTCGGAGGTGGTGGTTTTCACACCGGTCAGGGGACTCGATGCGCGGGGTGGTGCACGTGCTGGCGGATCGAGGGGTCGGCGACGAGCTCACCTCCGCGGCGATGGACCCGCGCGAGAGCCACCGCGTGCTCCGGCGCGTCACCGAGGCCGTGCTCGGCGAGCATCAGGTGTGGCCGCTCGACGAAGCGACCCGGGACGACACCGCCGGGGCCGGCCACCTCGTCCGCCGGAACCTCCGCCCAGGCGATGACGACCTGGATCCGGCCGTGGCTGTCCGGCACGACCGAGACGGCGTCGAGACGGCTCCACTCCGTCAGCACGATCTCACGGCCCAGTGCGTCGATCGCGAGACCGGGCGAGACGGACACGGAGTTCCGGTCCACCGCGACCTCCAGCCCCTCGACGACGCCGGAACCGTGCAGCACCCGGTTGTGGAGCCACTGCCGCTCCCTCGCCTGCGCCTGCTCGGCCGCGAGGTCGTCGGCCGTGAGCAGGCGTCCGTGGAAGTAGTTGACCCTGCTGCGCTCGGTGGTCTGCTCCGACATGGCTCACTCCCCTCGAGGACTCGGTGCCCGCTGTCCTTCTCGTCCATCGTCGCCCCCGATCGAGCTCCTGTCTGCCGTATGCCGGTGGCGCCCGGGCGCCGTACCCGACCACTGTCGGTGCTCGAAGGTACGTTCGGATCTCGGCAAGGGAGGTCGGGCTGCTGGGGCAGCTGCGAGAGCGACTCGGAGTGCTCGAGTCGCAGCAGGCGCGTGCCGGCGGCGCTGCCGGTCGGGAGTTGCTCGAGCCGCTGCGACGCGGACCCGGCGCGCCAGCCGAGCGGGACTGGGCAGGCCTGTCCCAGGCCCGTCGCCGCCCACCTCCCGTTCCAGGCCTTGTCGTTGCCCGGCCCCGGTCCTGACGCTGGTGCGCACGACTGCCGGGTATGACACCGTGGAGCACGCCGCCGACCAGAGGACGACCCGCATGAAGCTCACCCACGACCAGATCCTCGATGCGCCGATCGACGACGTCTGGGCCAACTTCATGGACCTCTCCCGCATCGGCCAGGCCTTCCCCGGGGCTGAGGTCACCGAGGTCGATGGCGATGACTTCATCGGCAACATCCGGGCCAAGCTCGGACCGTTCACGATGACCTTCGTCGGCGCGGGGTCGATGACCGAACGCGACACCGGCTCACGCCGGGCCCAGCTCGAGGCCAAGGGCAAGGAGCAGCACGGGCTCGGGAGCGCCACCATCGCGATCACCGTGCACCTGAGCAACCACGCAGGGGCGGATGGTGAGAGCACCCGCGCCCTCGTCCTCACCGACCTCGTCCTCGTCGGGCTCCCGATGGACTTCGGCAGCGGCCTCGTCCAGCGCGCGTCCGACCCGTCCGTCGAACGGTTCCTCCTGCGGATGGGCAACCCCGACGGCGCGACACCGCTCGACGACGACGGCGACGCCTTCGACATCGCCCGGTCTGCAGTGGATCTCCTCGGCTCGCTCACCGGCCGGCGCCGACGACCGAAGAAGAAGTGAGGGTCGTCGTCGTCGGCGCGAGCGGCTACGTCGGCTCGCGCCTCGTCCCGGAGCTGCTCCGCCGCGGCCACGAGGTCGTCGCGACCTACAACCGGGCCCTGCCGACCCGGTTCCCCTGGGGCGACACCGTCACATGGCGCCAGCTCGACGTGCTCGACGAGGCGAATGCCGTCGAGACCCTCGAGGGCGCCGACGCGGTCTGCTACCTCGTCCACGGCCTCGGTGACGCGGACTTCATGAGGCGGGACCGACAGGCGGCCGACACGATGCGCCACGCGGTCGGGGCTGCCGGCGTGGCCCGGCTCGTCTACCTCTCGGGCATCGTGCCCGACCTGCCCGTCGAGGAGCTCTCCGACCACCTGCTCTCCCGGCTGGAGGTCGAGGAGATCCTCAGCTCCGCCGATGCCGCGGTGCTCACCCTGCGCGCGTCGATGGTCGTCGGTGCCGGTTCGACGAGCTTCGAGGTGATGCGTCAGCTGTCCTCGCGGCTCCCCCTCGTCACGACCGTCCCCGCGTGGATGGCCGGGACGGTCATCCAGCCCGTCGCCGTGTGCGACGCCGTGTACTTCCTCGCCGAGGCACTCGAGCGCGTCGACGTCGTCGGGCACCTCGACGTGGTCGGCCCCGACCAGGTCACCTACGCTGCGCTGCTCAGGACCTACGCCGCCGCGTCGGGCCTGCTGCGCGTGCAGGTCCCGGTGTGGCTCGCCCCCGTGGACGCCGTCGCTCGGGTCGCCGGGCTGCTCGTCGACGTGCCCAGCTCGCTCGTCGAGTCGCTCATCCCGAGCCTCGGCCACGACATGGTGGCGGACCGCGACGCCACGATCGCCCTCGGCGCCCCTGAGGGTGGTGCCACCGCGCTGGACGAGGCGATCCGACGGTCGCTCGCCGACCTCGATCCGGCTCGGGACGGCGCCGCAGTCGGAGCCGACCCGATGGCTCCGTCAGCCGGTGACCCGCCGTGGTCCCGGCATCGGAGTGCGGTCGACATCGTCCGCAGCGCCGCCGGTCTGGGCGGCGCCTAGGCTCGGGTCATGGACCCCGACCCGCAGCGTTCGCTCGACGCCGCCGCCTCGGCGCGCTACGTCGCCCTCACGACCTTCCGGAGGTCCGGCGCCCCGGTCGTCACGCCCGTGTGGGTGGCCCGCGACGGCTCCGAGCTCGTCGTCGTCACCGTCGACGGGGCCGGCAAGACGAAGCGGCTCTCCCGTGATCCGGCAGTCTCCTTGCAGCCGTGTGACTTTCGTGGCCGTATCGAGGCCGGGGCCCCGACGTGGACGGGCACGGCACGGCTGGTCCACGCCGATGCCGAGATCGCGGCGATCAAGCGGGCCATCGCCGGCAAGTACGTCCTCGCCCGACTCGGGGACGCGATCGCCACGCTGACGCGGGGCCTCACCCAGCGGGGACGTCGCGCTGGCATCCGCATCACCCTCACCCGACCAGCGGCCGACCAGCCGAAGGGTTGAGAGTCAGGCCCCCAGAGCGCCATGCTGGAGGTATGCCGCTGACGCCTGACGAGCTCCCCCGCTGGCTGCGGGTCGGCTTCCGGCTGCCCAACCGGCTCTACGAGCACGGCGTCGGCCGGCTGCTCGGACACCGATTCCTCCAGCTGACCCACGTCGGGCGCCGGAGCGGCCTCGAGCGACACGCCGTCCTCGAGGTGGTCCGCTACCACCGCGCCACGGGCGAGGCCGTCGTCGTGTCGGGTTTCGGCCCCCGGGCCGACTGGTTCCGCAACATCACGGCCACGGGACAGGCCTCGGTCGGCTTCGGCCACGGCAGCCACCCGGCGGCATTCCGGGTGCTCGACACCGACGAGGCGATGGACGTCGTCGCCGGTTACGAGCGCCGCAACCGGCTCGCGACCCCGCTCCTGCGCAACCTGCTCGGTCGGCTCGTCGGGTGGCCCTACGACGGGTCCACCTCCGCCCGGCGCCGCCTCGTCGAGCAGCTGCCCCTCGTCGCCTTCCGCCCGACCCGCTGACCCGACCTTGCACCTGCGCCGGCCCGGTGCTGGGGCCGACCCGCCGCCCGATGACTGGGCGGCATACGGTGTCGACCATGAGCGAAACCGTCACCGTCAGCACCGACGCGGGGGACATGCCCGCGCACCTGTGGCTCCCCCCGACCGGGCACGGACCCGGCATCGTCCTGATGCAGGAGATCTTCGGCGTCAGTGCCTACATCGAGCGCCGCGCGGCCCAGCTCGCCGAGCTCGGCTACGTCGTCCTGGCGCCCGAGATCTACTGGCGGATCGGGCAGACCACGCCGCTCGAGGGCGACGGCTCCCTCGAGAAGGCGATGGGTCTCATGCAGCAGGTCGACTGGGAGGCCGCCGTCGCCGACGGCGCGGCCGCCGTCCGGGCCCTGCGGGACCGCCCCGAGACGACCGGGGAGGTCGGCGTCGTCGGATTCTGCTTCGGCGGTGGGCTCGCCTTCAACGTCGCCGCCACCCTGCCCGTCGCCGCCCTCGTCAGCTACTACGGCTCGGCACTGCCCGGCCTGCTCGAGCTGGCGCCACGCGTGACGACCCCGAGCCTGCACCACTTCGGGCTCTCCGACTCCTACATCGACACCGACGCGGTCGAGCGGATCCGTCGAGCGGTGACGGCCCAGCCCGCGACGACGTTCCACACCTATGAGGGCGCCGACCACGCGTTCGACAACGAGGACCTGCCGTG
>JBBRGO010000254.1:0-4921 GCA_038224055.1 Actinomycetales bacterium | reverse complement strand
GTGGACCTGCGGCCTGCTCGCCCTCGCGACCCTCGGCCTCGCGCTGGCAGCCCCCGACGCGCTCGTCACCGACGTGACCTGGGGGGCACCCTTCGTCCCCGTCGCCGGCACCTCCCGGGTGCTCACCCCGATCGGCCTCGTCGGGCTCGGGCTGCTCCTGAGCCTGGCCGTCGTCACGGCGCCGCGGTGGTGGCCGGTGGTCCGGCGGGCCGACCTCGTCGGAGCGTTCCTCGTCGCAGAGGCCCTCGGCTGCCTCGTGGTCACCTTCGCGTCCTCCGACCCCGAGCGGGAGGTGGTCGGCCCCCTCGGCCTGGCCCTGCTGCCCGTGGGCGCCGTCGCCCTGATCGGCCTCGCAGTCTGGCACCGCCACGTGGCCGACCCGCTCATCCCCCGGGGCGTCGTCCACGGCCGGGGCGTCCGCGCGATGGTCGTCAGCCTCCTCGCCGGCGCCGCCCTCGTGGCCGTCATCGTCGACGTGCCCCTGCTGGCCCGGCTCACCGACGACTACGACGAGACCGGGGCGGCCCTCGTGCTGGTGCGCTTCCTCGTGGCGGTCCCCGTCGGCGCGCTCGTCGGGGGCTGGTCCATCCGCAGGGCGGGGGACGGACCGGTCGCCGGGGTCGGGCTCGCGCTCGCCGCCGTCGGGCTCGGCGTGATGTCGCGGTGGGGTCTCTCCGCCGTCGGCGACACCGTCCCCACGACGGTCGTCCTCGTGCTCGTCGGTCTCGGGACGGGGCTCGCGCTCGCGCCCGTCAACGACGCCGCCCTCGCGGATGCCCCGTCGGACGGGCACGGGGTGGCGAGCGCACTCGTCGTCGTCGCCCGGATGGTGGGGATGGTCGTCGGGCTCGCCCTGCTCACCTCGATCGGGCTGAACCGCTACTACGACGCGGTACGGCTGCTGCCCGACCCCCTGACCACCGAGGCCCTCGTCGGGGCCGGGGTGGTGCAGGTCCAGACGGTCTTCCTCGGCGGCGCGGTCGCGGCGGCGGTCGGGTCGCTCGTCGCGTTCTCTCTGGGGGGCCGGCCGGTCGAGGCGTTTCGGGTCTCGTCACCGGCCGACGGTGTCGGCGTCAGCCGGTGACCGGGGTGACCGGGGTGACCTCGAAGACCACCGGGGCGTGGTCGGAGGCGCCCTTGCCCTTGCGCTCCTCACGGTCGATGGCGGCACCCGAGACCCGCTCGGAGAGCGCGGAGGAGCAGAGCGCGAAGTCGATGCGCATCCCCTGCCGCTTCGGGAAGCGCAGCTGCGTGTAGTCCCAGTAGGTGAAGGTGCCCGGGCCCGGCGTGTGCGGGCGGACAACGTCGGCGAAGCCGGCGTCGAGCACCTTCCGGAACGCGGCGCGCTCGGCCGGGGACGTGTGGGTGCGGTCGGCGAAGTAGTCGACGCTCCAGACGTCCTCGTCCTCGGGCGCGATGTTCCAGTCGCCGAGCAGCGCGATCTGGGCCGCGGGGTCGTCCGCGAGCCACTCCCGCCCCGCCGTCGCGAGGGCGTCGAGCCAGGCGAGCTTGTAGTCGAGGTGGGGGTCCTCGAGCGACCGCCCGTTGGGGATGTAGAGCGACCAGACGCGCACCCCGTTGCAGGTGGCCCCGATCGCCCTGGCCTCCGGCGCGGCCGGATCTCCCCAGCCCGGCATCCCGTCGAACCCGACCTGCACGTCCTCGAGGCCCACCCGGGAGACGACGGCGACGCCGTTCCACTGGTTCACCCCGTGGTGCGCGACCTCGTAGCCGAGAGCCGTGAAGCGCTCGAACGGGAACTGCTCCTCCTTCGCCTTCGTCTCCTGCACCGCGAGGACGTCGACGTCGGTCCGCGCCAGCCAGGCCTCGACCCGGTCGATGCGGGAGCGGATGGAGTTGACGTTCCAGGTAGCGATGCGCACCCGGACACCGTAGACGAGCCCGCCCGCGGTCGCGGCGGTCCCTAGGGTGGTGCGATGACGACTGCACTCATCACCGGCGCGAGCGCGGGCATCGGCCGCGAGTTCGCCGTCCAGCTGGCCGCCTCGGGGCATGACCTCGTCCTCGTCGCGCGCGACGCCGAACGGCTCGAGGTGCTCGCCGGAGAGCTCCGGGTCGGCCACGGTGTCGGGGTCGAGGTGCTGCCGGCCGACCTCTCCGACCGGGCCGCGCTGCAGACCGTCGCCGACCGTCTCAGCGACGGCGCCCGCCCCGTCGACCTCCTCGTCAACAACGCCGGCTTCGGGTTGCGGGGCCGCTTCCTCGCCCATGACCTCGAGGCCGAGGAGCGGCTCTTCGACGTCCTCGCGCGCGCCGTCCTCGTCCTGTCCCACGCGGCGGCCCGCGGCATGGTCGACCGCGGCCGCGGTGCGATCGTCAACGTCTCCTCCGTGGCCGGCTTCCTCGCCTCCGGGACCTATTCGGCCGCGAAGTCCTACGTCACGGTCTTCACCGAGGGCCTGGCCGGTGAGCTCGCCGGCACGGGCGTGACGGCGACGGCGCTCTGCCCGGGCTTCACCTCCACCGAGTTCCAGCAGCGCGCCGGGATCTCGAGCCCCGGCCCGGCCTTCCTCTGGCTCGACCCGGTCGACCTCGTGCGGGACTGCCTCGCCGACGTCCGCCGCGGTCGTGTCGTCTCGGTGCCCGGGGCTCCGTACAAGGCCGCCGTCGGTCTGCTGCGCCTCGTGCCGCGCTCGTTCGTGCGGGGGCGGGCCCTCCGCATCCAGCGGCGCCGGTCCCCCTGAGTCCGGTGGACGAGGCACATCGGGGTCACAGCCTATGGACAGTCGCCGCCCGCGGTGTCACAGTTCACAGGGACGTCCGAGATGCCCGTGGAGGAGCGAGGACTTCTCGCGTCCGGTCCAGTTCACCAATCACTCCCTCGTATCCGCCGTCGCCGCCGCGCCGAGCGCGCCCCTGGGTATGAGTCCTTCTCGCAAGGGGTCTCATGACTGGTTCACGCACGTCCCGTCTCAGGCGCATCAGCGCCCTCTCGGCCCCGGTTCTCGCCGTGGCCGCCCTCGGCCTCGCGGCGCCGCACGCGCAGGCGGACCCGGGATCCTCGGCCCGCCTCGTCGGCACCTCCACGGCAGCGACCGGTGCCTTCACCCCGTCCGGCTCCGGTGACGCCACCACGAAGGAGTTCGTCGGCCAGTCGGACGACGGGGCAGCCAGCCCCGCGCCCTACTCCGGGTCGATCACCGACCGCAGCCTGTCCTCGAAGCGCGGCCACGGTGGCCGCGTCCCGGGCGGGGACGACCACAAGGCCAAGTCCAACCCCCAGCTCAAGACCTCGTTCGAGGGCCTCAACCTCTTCCAGCAGCGGTATGCCCGGGGTGGCAACCAGTTCACCATCGAACCGCCCGACCAGGCCCTCTGCGTGGGCAACGGCTTCGTCCTCGAGGCGGTCAACGACGTCCTCAACGTCTACGACAAGGCCGGCAACTCCGTCCTGCCCGACAACACGGCGACCAACGTCGTGGCCGGGGTCCCGACGGACGTCCACCATGCCGTCGACCTCAACTCCTTCTTCGGCTACGGGCCGGCGCTCGACCGCTCGACCGGGGTCCAGGCCGAGAGCATCACCGACCCGGTGTGCCTCTACGACGCCGCGACCAAGCGCTTCTTCGTCGCAGTCCTCACCCTCGACACCCTGCCCGACGGCTCGCTGACGCTCCAGAACCACATCGACATCGCGGTGAGCAAGAGCGCTGACCCGACCGGCTCGTGGAACATCTTCTCGTTCGACGCGACGAAGGACGGGACCGACATCGGTGGCACGGGGGGCAACGCCGGACCCTACATCGGGGACTACCCGCACATCGGGGCTGACGCGAACGGCGTCTACATCACGACGAATGCCTACCCCTGGAACGGCAGCGGCTTCGGCGGCGCCCAGATCTACGCCCTGTCCAAGAAGCAGCTCGCTGCCGGTGCGGCGACCGTGACCATGGCCCACGTCGACACCTCCGGCACGGTGCGCCTCCCCAGCGACGCCGGCTCCACCCAGCCCGGCTTCACGGTCTGGCCGGCCCAGTCGCCGGGCACCGACTCCTACGAGAACGCGGCCGGCGGGACGGAGTACTTCCTCAGCTCGAACGCCGCCGACGAGGCGACCCACCCGGTCGCAGGGACGGGTGGCACCTACACCTCCCACACGATCGTCGTGTGGGCGCTGACGAACACGCGGTCGCTCAACTCCCCGACGGCATCGGTGACGCTGCGCAACCGGGTCATCGCCTCCAACCCGTACGCCTTCCCGCCGACGCAGAAGCAGAAGGGGTCGGGCACGGCGCCTACGGAGGCGACGCCGCTGGGTCGGTGCATCAACGACACGACGACGCAGACCGTCGCGGGCACCGGCTGCTGGAACCTGCTCTTCGGGGCCGAGCCGGACCACACCGAGGTCGTCTCGACCCCGGACTCCAACGACACCCGGATGCAGCAGGTGATGTACGCCAACGGCAAGCTGTGGGGCGCGCTCGACACGGCGCTCAACCCGGGCGGCGGCGCCCAGCAGGCCGGGATCGCGTGGTTCGTCGTCAAGCCGGAGGTCTCCCGCAACACGCTCAGCGCGAAGATGGCCCTCCAGGGCTACCTCGGGCAGGCCGGCGCAGACCTCGTCTACCCGGCTATCGGGGTCACCTCGAGCGGTCGGGGGGTGATGGCCTTCACGTACACCCCGAACAACGGGTTCCCGAGCGCCGGGTATGCCGGCATCGATGCCAAGCGGGGCACCGGACTGATCTCCGTCGCCGCGGAGGGCAAGGCGACCGACGACGGATTCACCAGCTACCAGGCGTTCGTGGGCAACCCTCCCCGCACGCGCTTCGGTGACTACGGAGCGGCTGCCGTCGACGGGAAGTCGGTGTGGATCGCGAGCCAGTACGTCGCGAGCGCGTGCGACTACTCCACCTGGGGCGGCCGCTACTTCGGCGGCACCACGGGTGACACCAAGCTC
>JBBRGO010000253.1:0-4926 GCA_038224055.1 Actinomycetales bacterium | reverse complement strand
CCCCGACTCGTCGGTGCGCACGAGGATGCGTCGGCACTCCTCGCACCGGAGAACCTCGTCGGCGGCGGCCGCGCGGATCGTCTGCAGCGCGGTCGCGTTCAGCTCGAGCCGGCAGCCCTCGCACCGGCCCCGGTGCAGCCGGGCAGCACCGACGCCGCCGTTGTCGGCGCGGAGCTTCTCGTAGAGCTTCGTGAGGTCGGCGGGGAGATCCGCGGACCGGGTCGCGCGCTCGGCCGAGAGCGTGCCGCGCTCCGTGCCGATCTCGGCCAGCGCCTCGTCCCGCTGCGCCGTGACCGCATCGGCGCGGACCTCGACGTAGGCCAGCTCGGTGCGCAGGCCCGCGAGCCGCCCCTGAACGTCCTCGAGCCGTTCCATCACCTCGAGCTCGACGTCCTCGAGCTCGGACTGGCGCCGGGCGAGCGAGGTCAGCTCGTGCTGGAGCGCCTGGAGGTCCTTCGCCGTCCCCACGCCGGCGTCGAGACGCGACTGGTTGCGCGCCGCACGGTCGCGGACGAGCTGGACGTCCTGGTCCGACTTCGCCAGCTCACGCTGGACGTCGTCGACGGCCGTGCGCGCGTTGACGATGTCGTCGTCGAGCCCGGAGAGCTCGGCCTCCAGGGCCGTGATCGGCTTGCTCTGCGGCAGGTTCGCCGTGGCGTGCCTGATCTGGTCGAGGCGGGTGTCGATCGCCTGCAGGTCGAGCAGGCGCCACTGGCGGGACGGGTCGGCTTTCAGGACACACCTCCGTGGGGTGTTGGAGCGGAGTTGGCACCGACCACGAACGTCCATGGCTCGGTGCGGAGGGCGGAGATCATCGTCTCGACCCTAGTCGCTGACACGCTGCGGTCCGCCAGCGTCGCGACGAGGCGGTCCCGGACGCTGCGCAGCCACAACGACTCCGTCGCCCAGTGCCCGGCGTCGATGAGATACGGCGTCCCGCCGCGCGCCTCCTCGCGGGCCTCGAGGACCGGGTGGTGGCGCAGGTCGGCGGTGACGTAGACGTCTGCCCCGCTGGCCCGGACGTCGTCGAAGCGGTCGTCACCGGACCCGCCCATGACCGCGACGGTCCGCACGGTCCCGGCTGGGTCACCGCTGACCCGGATGCCGCCCGCCGTGGCCGGCAGGGCCGCCGCGACACGGTCCGCGAACTCGGCCAGCGTCTGGGGCTCGACCAGCTCGCCGACGCGGCCCGCGGCATACGGGCTCGCAGTGCCGTCGGGGAGCCGCTCGACCGACAGGCCCCGCTGGGCGGTGAGGCCGAGGGCGTCCGCCAGCACGGACGAGACCCCCGGGTCGGCGACGTCGGCGTTGGTGTGGGCGACGTGGAGGGCGACGCCGGCCCGGAGGAGACCGGTGACCGCGCTGCCCTTCGCCGTGGCGGTGGACACCGAGTGGATCCCGCGCAGCAGCAGCGGGTGGTGGGTGACGAGCAGGTCGGCCCCCCACTCGGCGGCCTCGGCGATCACGCCGAGGGTCGGGTCGACGGCGAACAGGATCCGCCGCACCGGCTGGTCCGGGTCGCCGGTGACGAGCCCGACCCGGTCCCAGTCCATCGCGGTGTCCGGGGGGTAGAGCCCGTCGAGGGCGGCGACGACGTCGCGAAGAGTGACGTCGCGAAGAGTGAGGTCATCCACGTGGGCCCGGCCGGTCTCGAACCGACGACACCCGCGGTGTAAACGCGGTGCTCTACCAACTGAGCTACAGGCCCCATGCGCACTCCGCCGGCTCGGGGCCGGCGACGGCACGTCAGCCTAACGGGTGGGGCGCCGCGCCCGTGCTGACCTCGGCGCCGCCGACCGTGGCGCCGCGGAGCGTGGCCAGCGCCGCCCGGTAGGCACCGAAGTCGCGCTGCTCGCCGTGCCCGTTGACGACCGACCAGACGATGACGCCCTCCCGGTCGATGAGGAACGTGCCGCGCAGCGGGGCACCCTGCTCGTCGTTGAACACGCCGTAGGAGCGGGTGACGTCGCCGTGGGGCCAGAAGTCGGACAGGAGGGGGAAGAAGTGGCCCTCGGCGTCGGCCCAGGTCCGGAGCGAGTAGACCGGGTCGCACGACACCGTGAAGACCTGGACGTCGTCGGACTGGAAGTCCTCGAGACCGTCCCGGATCTCGCGCAGCTCACCGGTGCAGATCCCGGAGAACGCGAACGGGTAGAAGACGACGGCAGCGATCTTGTCGCCGCGCACCGAGGACAGGCTGACGTCGGCACCGTGCTGGTCCGGGAGGGTGAAGTCGGGCGCCGTGTCGCCAACCCCGACCGGTGTCGTCCGGGGAACGGCGCGGGCAGTGGTCGCAAGCCTCATGGGCGAAGTGTGCCAGTCCCCGAGAGATCGCGTCAGGGGCGCCCCGTCGTCGGGCCGGTGTCGGCTGGGGGCACGGCCGTCGTCAGCGCCGGGCGCCCTTGGGCGTCATCAGCCGGTTGGCAGCCCAGTCCTGGGCGACATTGACCTGGCCTGCCGCCTGCAGGCCGGTCGTGGACGCGGCCTCCTCGACGTCGCTCGCCTGGACGTGGCCGGGGCGTCCGGCCTTCGGCGTCACCAGCACGAGGAAGCCCTGGTCGAAGAGCTTCGTCAGCCCGTCGACCAGCAGGTCGACGAGATCGTCGTCGCCGTCCCGGTACCAGATCAGCACCCCGTCGGCGCCGTCGTTGAAGTCCTCGTCCTCGAGCTCCGCACCGACGACGTCCTCGACGGCGGACCGCAGGTCGTCATCGACGTCGTCGCCATACCCGAACTCCTGGATGACCTGGCCCTTGGCAAACCCGAGCTTGCTGAGAGACGCCGCTCCCGCGGTCGTGCTCACTGTCACCGATCCCTCTCGTGTGGTTACCCGCGCCCTCGTACGGCGCGCGGAGGACCCGATCGGGCCCGCCGCCACAGACGCTACCGTGCGGACCGCCTCCTGCGGGGCACCGCACGCGGTTACGGGACGATCCGCGAGTCCGGACCCGGATGTGACGAGCCCCACCAATGGGTAGAGGATGGGAGCGAGCAGTGCCCCGGCCAGCCGGTCGGGGGCACCGCGACTCGACGAGAAAGGACCCACGACGTGGCATCCGAAGCCGGCCCGATCCTCAACGGCATCCCCAACCAGCTCCCGGACACCGATCCGGAGGAGACGCTGGAGTGGCTCGAGTCCCTCGACGCGGTCCTCGACGAGCAGGGCCGCACGCGGGCGCGCTACATCATGCTGCGCCTGCTCGAGCGGGCTCGCGCGCAGCAGGTCGGCGTCCCCTCGCTGACGGCGACCGACTACATCAACACGATCCCGCCCGAGCGTGAGCCGTGGTTCCCCGGCGACGAGGACGTCGAGCGCGAGTTCCGCCGCTACATCCGCTGGAACGCCGCGATCATGGTCCACCGCGCCCAGCGCCCGGGGATCGGCGTCGGCGGCCACCTCTCGAGCTACGCCTCGGCGGCGACGCTCTACGAGGTCGGGATGAACCACTTCTTCCGCGGCAAGGACCACCCCGGCGGCGGCGACCACATCTACTTCCAGGGGCACGCCTCCCCCGGCATGTACGCGCGGTCCTTCCTCGAGGGCGAGTTGTCGGAGGACCAGCTCGACGGCTTCCGCCAGGAGAAGAGCCACCTCGTCGACGGGAAGGTCGAGGCGGTGCCGTCCTACCCGCACCCCCGCCTGCTCCCCGAGTACTGGGAGTTCCCGACGGTGTCGATGGGCCTCGGTCCGATGAACGCCATCTACCAGGCGCAGTTCGACAAGTACCTTCACAACCGGGGCATCAAGGACACGAGCGACCAGCACACGTGGGCCTTCCTCGGTGACGGCGAGATGGACGAGCCCGAGTCGCGCGGCCTGCTCCAGCTCGCCGCGAACGAGGAGCTCGACAACCTCACCTTCGTCGTCAACTGCAACCTCCAGCGCCTCGACGGGCCGGTGCGCGGCAACGGCAAGATCATCCAGGAGCTCGAGGCCTTCTTCCGCGGCGCGGGCTGGAACGTCATCAAGGTCGTCTGGGGGCGCGGGTGGGACCCGCTGCTCGCCGGTGACCGCGACGCCTCGCTCGTGCACATCATGAACCAGACGAGCGACGGCGACTACCAGACCTTCCGCGCCAACGACGGCGCCTACCTGCGCGAGCACTTCTTCGGCCGCGACCCTCGCACCCTCAAGATGGTCGAGAAGTGGAGCGACGAGGAGATCTGGTGGGACCTCAAGCGCGGCGGCCACGACTACCGCAAGGTGTATGCCGCATACCGCGCGGCGATGGAGCACACCGGTCAGCCGACCGTGGTCCTCGCCAAGACGATCAAGGGCTACGGCCTCGGCTCGCACTTCGCCGGTCGCAACGCGACGCACCAGATGAAGAAGATGACGCTGGCGGACCTCAAGGACTTCCGCGACAGCCTGCGCATTCCGATCACGGACGAGCAGCTCGAGGCCAACCCCTACATGCCGCCCTACTACAACCCCGGGCCGGACCACCCCGTCATCAAGTACTCCATCGAGCGCCGCCAGCGCCTCGGCGGCACGCTGCCCGCGCGTCGGGTCAGCTACGAGCCGCTCAAGCTGCCCGGTGACGAGGCCTACGCGCAGGTGAAGAAGGGCTCGGGCAAGCAGGAGGTCGCCACGACGATGGCGTTCGTCCGGTTGCTCAAGGACCTGCTGCGCGACAAGGAGTTCGGCCCGCGCATCGTGCCGATCATCCCCGACGAGGCCCGCACTTTCGGGATGGACGCGTTCTTCCCGACGATCAAGATCTACAACCCCCACGGGCAGAACTACACGCCGGTCGACGACGAGCTGATGCTCGCCTACCGCGAGTCCACGGGCGGCCAGATCCTCCACCTCGGCATCAACGAGGCGGGCTCGATGGCGGCCTTCACCGCCGCGGGCACCTCCTACGCGACGCACGGCCAGCCGATGGTCCCGATCTACGTCTTCTACTCGATGTTCGGATTCCA
>JBBRGO010000252.1:0-4936 GCA_038224055.1 Actinomycetales bacterium | reverse complement strand
GAGCACGGCGCCGAGCCGGTCGGGTCCCGCTCCGAGGCCGAGGCCGTCACCGTCGGCGACGCCTGAGAGCACCCACGGTTGGAGGTGATACCGCGGCGTCAGCGCCGCGGTACCACCTCGAACCGCTGCGATGTCGTCAGTGGAAGGTGACCGGGCGGCCGGCCCGGATCGCGGCGTAGCCGTCCGGGTCGGCGGCGAGGGCCGCCTGCCGGGCCCGCTTCCGGTAGCGCATGACCTGGACGATGCCGAGAGCCCACACGGGGTACTGCACCGTCATCGCCACCCGGAACGCGTCGACGTCCCACATCGCGGGCCCGCCCGGAGCGGCCCGGTCCAGCACCACGCCGACGAGCGCGACCGCCGTCAGGGTCGCGATGAAACCGCCGGTGTTGACGATCCCGGAGGCGCTCCCGATCCGGGTCGGCGGGTTGAAGGTCCGCGCCAGGTCGAACCCGATCATCGAGCCCGGACCGCCCGTCGCGATGATGACGACGAGGGCGACGAGCAGCCACAGCGGCGCCCGTCCCGGCCAGAGCAGCACGACCGTCCAGGCGACGATGGCCGACCCGACGATCCACAGCACGAGGGTGCTCCGGGAGAAGGGGTAGCGCGAGGTCAGGGTGCCGATGACCGGGCTGGAGACGATCGACGTCCCCGTCATCACCATCAGCATCATGCTTCCGGCGAAGAGCGAGAGCCCTTGTCCCGCAACGAGGAACGGGAAGCCCCACAGCATCGTGAACATGTTCGCCGAGAACTGGGACGTGAAGTGCGACCAGAGCCCGAGGCGTGTCCCGGGCACGAGCCACGCAGCCTTGAGGGTGCGCCCCAGGGCCCTCAGCTTCAGCTCGTCCCGGTGGTGGTCGGCATACGGACTGTCCTTGACGAAGACGACGAGCAGCACACCGGTGACGACCCCGAGGGAGGCCGCGACGGCATACGACGGGGTCCAGCCGAAGTGCGCCAGCGAAGCCGCGAGCGGACCCGCCGCCCCGATCGCGCCGAGCTGTCCGAACAGGCCGGTCAGCTGCGTCACCATCGGCGTGCGCCGCGGCGTGAACCACAGGGCGGCGAGCCGCAGCACGGCGATGAAGACCATCGCGTCGCCCATCCCGAGCACCACCCGGCAGGCGAGCGCAGCGGCGTAGGTGTCGACGAAGGCGAAACCGAGCTGCGCCGCCGTGAGGAGGGTCAGCCCCACTCCGAGCATCCTCTTGGAGCCGTAGCGGTCGAGCAACGCGCCGACCGGCAGCTGCATGAGGGCGTAGACGAGCACCTGGAGGATGGTGAAGGTCGACAGCTGCGAGCTGCTGATCTGGAAGCGCTCCGCGGCCTGGAGACCAGCGACCCCGAGCGAGGTGCGGTGGAAGACGGCCAGCACGTAGACGGAGATCGCGGCGCCCCACACCGCCCAGGCCCGCCGACCGTCGAGCGCATAGCGGGGTGTGTGGGGCGAGGGGGTCATGCCGGTTCTCTCAGGTCTCGTGCGGGGTCGTGCAGGCTCGTGCAGGCTCGTGCCGGCCACGCGGGTCGCAGCTCGCGCGTCCGTGCGGGTCAGACCCGGGTCGTCGGGATGTTCTTCGTGGGGGGCGCCTTCGGGACGCAGTCCACGATCGCCTTCGCCACCATCTTGCTCATGTCAGGGTGGAAGACGCTGGGGATGATGTAGTTGGGGTTGAGCTGCTCGTCGGTGACGACGGAGGCGATGGCGTCGGCGGCGCTGATCAGCATCTGCGTCGTCACGTCCGTCGCGCGGGCGTCGAGCAGGCCCCGGAAGACGCCGGGGAAGGCGAGCACGTTGTTGATCTGGTTGGGGTAGTCGCTGCGGCCCGACGCGATGACGGTCGCGTGCTGGGTCGCGAGGTAGATGTCGACCTCGGGGTCGGGGTTGGCCAGGGCGAAGACGATCCGCTTCTCGGCCATCTCGTCGATCCACTCCGGCTTGAGCACACCGGGCGCGCTGACCCCGATGAACACGTCGGCGCCCTGGAGACCGTCGCGGAGGGTTCCGGTGAGGCCGCGAGGGTTCGTCTTCTCCGCCAGCGACTTCCACGCCGGCGTGAGGGTCTCGTCGTCCTTGTTGAGCAGACCGATCCGGTCCGAGACCGTGACGTCGACCGCGCCGGCGGCGATGAGCAGCTGCACGATGGCCGAGCCGGCCGCGCCACCGCCGGACACGATGATGCGGGCCTGGGGCAGGGACTTGTCGATGCAGCGCAGCGCGTTCTTCAGCGCCGCGAGCACGACGATCGCCGTGCCGTGCTGGTCGTCGTGGAAGACGGGGATCGAGAGGCGCTCGCGGAGCTTGGCCTCGACCTCGAAGCAGCGCGGCGCGGCGATGTCCTCGAGGTTGATCCCGCCGAAGCCGGGTGCGATGAGCTCGACGGTCCGCACGATCTCGTCGACGTCGGTCGTGTCGATGCAGATCGGCCACGCGTCGATGTCGGCGAAGCGCTTGAAGAGGGCCGCCTTGCCCTCCATGACGGGCAGCGCGGCCATCGGCCCGATGTTGCCGAGCCCGAGGACCGCCGAGCCGTCGGTGACGACTGCGACGGAGTTGCCCTTGATCGTCAGGCGGGGCACGTCCTCGGGGTGCTCGAAGAGCGCCTGGCTGACCCGGCCGACGCCCGGCGTGTAGGCCATCGCGAGGTCCTGGCGGTTGCGCAGGTTGACCTTGGACTCGACGCTGATCTTGCCGCCGAGGTGGAGCAGGAAGACGCGGTCGCTGACCTTGTGGACCCGCACGCCGTCGAGCGTCTCGACGGCCTCGACGACCTCGTTCGCGTGGTCGGCGTCGGAGGCGGAGCAGGTGAGGTCGATGACGAGCCGGTCGGGGTGCGAGTCGACGATGTCGAGGGCGGTCGTGATGCCGCCGCTCTCGGCCACCTTCACCGCGAGCGCCCCGATCACCGCCGGGTCCGTGCCGGCATGGATCCGGATCGTGATCGAGTAGGAGGCGGTGGTTGCTCGGGCGCGCTGGATCGACTCACTCACCGGCAGATCCTCCCACGCCGCCACCTTGATCGCGCACCCGTCCATGGACCCACCGGCCGGGACGAGTGATCGGCATACGGGACGTCCCTTCGCGGGCGACGTCCAGTCGGGTCGGCCACACTGGTGCGGTGACGACATCCGCTGTTGAGGCGACGACCCGGGTAACTGGCCTCACCAGCGCCGAGGTCGCCGAGCTGACCGACCGCGGTGCGGTCAACCGCCTCGACGAACGGACGTCTCGCTCGCTCGGCGAGATCTTCCGGGCCAACGTGCTGACCCGCTTCAACGCGATCCTCGGGGCGCTCTTCGTCCTCGTCATGGCGACGGGGTCCTTCGCCGACGGGCTCTTCGGTCTCATCCTCGTCGCCAACTCGACGATCGGCATCGCGCAGGAGTACCTCGCCAAGCGCAAGCTCGACCGGCTCGCGCTGCTCCATGCCCCGACGACGCGGGTCGTGCGCGACGGTCGGGTGCAGGTCGTCGCGACGACCGACGTCGTGCTCGGTGACCTCATCGAGCTGCGCACCGGCGACGAGGTGCCCGCCGACGGGAGCCTGCTCAGCTCGGCCGGCCTCGAGCTCAACGAGGCCAACCTCACCGGCGAGTCCGACCCGGTGGCCCACCCCGCGGGCGAGGCGATCATGTCGGGCACGAGCGTCGTCGCGGGCTCCGGACGCTACGTCGCGAGCGCCGTCGGCGCCGACGCCTACGTCAACCGGATCGCAGCCGACGCCCGCAGGTTCACCCGCACCCGATCGGAGATCCAGGACTCGATCAACACCCTGCTGAGGTACATCACCTGGGTCATCGTCGCCGCCCTGCCCATCGCGCTCTGGTCGCAGTGGCGGTCGGTCGGCGACCGGGGCTGGCAGGAGGTCGTCATCCGCGCGGCCGCCGGGGTCGTCGGTCTCGTCCCCGAGGGTCTCGTCCTGCTCACCTCGGTCGCCTTCCTCCTGTCCGCCGTCCAGCTGACCCGCCAGCAGGTGCTCGTCCAGCAGCTGCCCGCGGTCGAGGGGCTCGCTCGGGTCGACGTCGTCTGCCTCGACAAGACCGGGACGCTGACGGCCGGCGAGATCGCCTACGAGCAGACCCACGTCCTGCCGCGCGGTGATGCCGATGAGATCGCCAGCGCGCTGGGCGCCCTCGCCGACGACCCCAACGCCAACGGGACCCTCACCGCCGTCGCCGCGGCCCTGCCCTCCCCCGGCTGGACCCGCACCTCGGGCATCCCGTTCAACTCCGCGCGCAAGTGGAGTGCGGCCGAGTTCGAGGGCCATGCCACGTGGGTCCTCGGCGCGCCCGAGATCCTCGTCGGCGACGACGACGCCCTCCGGGCCCAGATCGAGCAGCTCGCCGACTCCGGCCGACGCGTCGTGCTGCTCGCGCGGTCCGAGCGCCACCTGACCGAGCCCGTCCTGCCGGAGGACCTCACCCCGGTCGCGCTCGTGGCCCTCACCGAGCAGGTCCGGCCGGATGCCGCGGAGACGCTGGCCTACTTCGCCTCACAGGGCCTGGCGATCAAGGTGATCTCCGGGGACAACCCGGTCACCGTCGCGGCCGTCGCCCGCAACGTCGGGCTCGAGGTCGGCGACCCGGTCGATGCCCGGACACTGCCCGACGACCAGGACGCCCTGCGCGAGGTGCTGGCACGGACCACGGTCTTCGGCCGCGTGACACCGGAGCAGAAGCGCGCCTTCGTCCACGCCCTCCAGGCGGATGGCCACGTCGTCGCGATGACCGGTGACGGGGTCAACGACGCGCTCGCCCTCAAGGACGCCGACATCGGTGTCGCGATGGGCAGCGGCGCGCAGGCCACCAAGGCCGTCGCCGAGATCGTGCTCCTCGACGGGAGGTTCTCCCACCTGCCCGACGTGCTCGCCGAGGGCCGTCGGGTCATCGGCAACGTCGAGCGCGTCGCCAACCTCTTCGTCGCGAAGAACGC
>JBBRGO010000251.1:0-4954 GCA_038224055.1 Actinomycetales bacterium | reverse complement strand
CCTCGGGGAGGACCCGGAGCGCGGCATGGAGGCCTACGGCCCGCGCAACTCCGACGAGCGCACCTGGGCGGTCATCGACGCCGTGGCCGAGGTCGCCACGGCGCAGGACGTCACCTCTGCGGCCGTCTCCCTCGCGTGGGTCGCGGCCCAGCCGGCGGTCACCTCGGTCATCCTCGGCGCGCGCACGGTCAAGCAGCTCACCGACAACCTCGCTGCCGCCGACCTCGACCTCACCGCGGACCAGCTGGCCCACCTCTCCGAGGTCAGCGCGCCGCAGATGGACGTCTACCCCTACGGTGCTGCGGGCATCGCGCAGCGCAACCGCGACATCAGCTGACCGGGCGTATGCCGCTCACGGCGTGAGCGGCATACCTCGGGCGCCGCGGTGCGTCCCTTCAGACGACCTCCTTCGGCTTCATCGATAAGCGAAATCGGCGTCGTCCGAGAGGGCGCTGGACGAGGTCTCAAAGCATCCTGAGAACACCCTGAATGCTCTTGGCGCTTCGCGAAAACAAATGTTGCAG
Organism: Actinomycetales bacterium; assembly: GCA_038224055.1. Lineage (GTDB taxonomy): Bacteria > Actinomycetota > Actinomycetes > Actinomycetales > Dermatophilaceae > JBDSSS01. The sequence continues at coordinate 4,430 of JBBRGO010000251.1, read as the reverse complement.
AAGGGCTTTCGACGGGCGTAACTTCCGGCTGTCCCCAGCCCGTTGCACCAGGAGGAACCCCATGCGTCGATTGACCCCCGCCGTGCTCGGGGTCGCTGTCGCGACCCTCGGCCTCGCCGCCGCCCCCGCACTCGCCGCCGCCCACGGCTCCGGTTCTGACTCCAGCAACCGCGGTGAGAGCGGCACGCACCGTGAGGACGACCGCGCCCACGGCGCCTTCGACCACATCTACGTGATCATGCTCGAGAACCACTCGCAGTCGAGCGTCATCGGCGACGCCAACGCGCCCTACCTGAACTCCCTCGCCTCGACGTACGCGATGGCGAGCAACTACTACGGCGTGACCCACCCCTCGATGCCGAACTACATCGCGGCCATCTCCGGTGACAACTACGGCATCCAGGACGACGAGGACGAGAACGTCGTCAACCTCGACCGGCCCAACCTCGCGCAGCAGCTGACCAGCGCCGGCATCCGCTGGGGGGCCTACCTGGAGGACCTGCCCGCCAACAAGCTCGACCGCTACTGGCCGAACGACTCCACGAAGCTCTACGCCAAGAAGCACAACCCCTTCGTGCTCTTCGACAGCGTGAAGAACAGCCCGACGGAGATGGCCAAGGTCAAGTCCTACTCGGCGCTGAGCGCCGACCTCAACGGCCCGGCCGCGCCGAAGTTCGTCTGGATCTCACCGAACCAGTGCAACGACATGCACGGCGGGGTCTACACCTCGGTCGCGGGCCACCCCGAGACCCCCTGCCCCTACGGCTCGACCAAGGACGACGCCAACGACGCCTCGCTCAAGCAGAAGGCCGACACCTTCGTCAAGGGCGCGGTGACGACGATCATGGGCAGCACGGCGTGGACGAAGAAGTCGGCGATCGTCATCGTCACCGACGAGAACGACTACACCGGCAACGAGCAGACCGGGGGCTGGGAGTCGGCCGCCGGATGCTGCGGCAGCCCCTACGTCGCGGCCCACGACCCCCGCATCTCGGCGAACTGGCCGGGCGGCACCTACGGCGGCGGCAAGATCCCGGCCATCGTCGTCACGGGCGCTGGCCCGCGCCACGTCGTGGACGACACGCCGTACAACCACTACTCGCTGCTCACCACCATCGAGGCGAACTGGGGCCTGCCCTACCTCGGCCACGCCGGCGAGACCGCCGAGGGCGTGCTCCCCATGTGGAAGGCGTTCGCCCGCAAGTCCTGACCTGACCCACTCGTCGACGCCCGGCCGATCGGTGCCTCCCACCGGACGGCCGGGCGTGGCAGCCCACTCGTTCGCCGGCAACGAACGGGTGTGGAGACCGACCTAGTCCAGGTTCAGGACCGTGAGCTCGGCTCGTGAAGTCACGCCGAGCTTGGCGAACACGTTCCTCAGGTGGAAGTCGATGGTGCGCGGGCTCAGGAAGAGGTGCGCGGCAACATCCCTGGTGGACAGCCCCCGTCGGACCAGGCGCACCACCGAACGTTCTTGTGGAGTCAGCGTCGTGAGGGCGGATGGGTCACGTCTGCGTGCGTTCTCACCGGATGCTCGCAGCTCGTGTCGCGCGCGCTCGGCCAAGGGAGCCGCGCCCAGGTCCTCGAAGGTGTCCAGGGCTGCGCGCAGGTGCGTGCGGGCCTCAACCCGTCTCCGTGACCGACGCAGGAACTCGCCGAAGGCCAACTGTGTTCGGGCCCGGTCGGCTCGGTGGCTGGAGTTGCCGTGGTGTTCGAGGGCGAGCTCGAACAGGGCCTGAGCGTCGGGGCCGCCGGTCAGCATCGCTCGACCGTGTGCTGCAGCGGCCGCGGCCCAGCTGGCCCCGGCCTGCTGGGCGAACGTGTCGAGCTCGTCGGCCCACGTCCCGGCCCGCCCCGGCTGATCGGCGTGTACGGCCGCTTCCAGTCGATCGAGCGCGGACAGGTGCTGGATCAGGACGTGTGAGATCTGCTCCAGGTGATGCAGTGCGGTCTTCGGGTTGCCAGCTGTGTGGACGCCCTTGGCCCACCGGATGACGTCACGGGTGACGCCACTGGTGAGGCCGGCGTCGCGACCTCTGGTTGGGGACTCGAGCTCGTCAAGGTGTCGGGCGTACTCAGCGGAGTTACCACCCATCGCGGCCAGCAGCGTCAGCCAGGCCAGCGGCAGGCCGACGAGGGCGGCCTGGCCGATGCCCCGGGCAAGGTCCAATGCCTCGGCGCACCCGGCCGCGGCCTCCGCCCACTCGCCGGTGCCGATCTCGCTGGTTGCCCGCCTCGTCAAGGCATAGAGGACCAGGACGACGGCCCCGGACTCGCGGGCCTGCGCCACCAGGCGCGCGTACCGATCGAGAACGACGGCGTCGTCACCCAGATGCATGGCGGCGATGCCCAGGTTGGACAGGACATCGACGTCACCGACAGGGTCGCAATCGGCAAAAGCCTGCCGGAACGAGCCCGCGGCCTCGGCGAGCCGGCCGTGTCCCACGCCTGCGAAGCCGGCGAGCAGGAGGCTGATGCATCTGGTCCGTGGCGACCCCGACACGCTGCCGTCGCCGATGAAATCGACGGGGTCGATGTCGATACCGGAGTCTGCGCCGAACGTGGCGGCGGCGGCCGCCATCATCGCCATCTCGCGGGCACGGTCGGGGTCCGTGCCGACCACGTCCCGGGCACCGAGCAGCAGGATGCGATGGCCGACCGTCGCGGACCCGACGTTCCATTCGATCCGGGCGCGCAACCGGTCGAGGTCGGCCCGTCCCACCGGGTCAGTCGTGAGGCTGCGGGCCGCATCAGCCAGCGTCCGCGCGCGCCCCGGCGCGGCAGCGAGCCACGCTTCTCCCGCAGCGGACGCGAGACGTACCGAGCGGAGGTCTTCTGCGGCGGTGAGCGCAGCTGCGCGCTCCCACGCGGCCGAGGCTGCCTCATGACCACCACGGCTGCTGGACCGCAGTGCCACCCGGTCCAGCTCGGCAACGACGGCCTCGTCAGGGTGATCGACCGACGCAGCACGGTGCCAGGCGCGTCGGTCGGCGTCCCCGGCCCCGACCAGCACCTCCGCGAGGGCCCGGTGTGCCTGTCGGAGCTGGCTGTTCGTCGCGGCACCGCACACGGCGGAACGCACCAGGGGATGTCGCAGCTCGACCTGGCCGTCCACGATGCCCAGGAGCCCGGACCTCTCGGCCACCTCGACCGCGTCGGCTTCGGCGCCGAGCGCCCGGGCGGCCCGTCGCACGATACCTACCCGGCCCGAGTCGTCTGCCGCGGCGACCAGCAGGAACCTCTGGGTCGCCTCCGGCAACCGGCGGTAGCTGTCGAGAAACGCGCGCTCGACCCCGTCGGTCAGTGGCAGCGGGGCGGGCAGCGGAGCCCGACCGCCGAGCTGGTCGGCCGAGAGGGCGACGGCGAGCTCGACCAGGGCGAGCGGGTTACCCCCCGTGCCGGCCACGAGCCGTTCGAGCACGTCTGGAGGAATGGGCACTTCCGCACGGCTGCTGAGCAGGGCACCGGCCCCGGCCACATCGAGGCCTGCCACCGTGACGCTCGGCAGGTCGCTGCCGTCGAATGTGTGAACAGCGCCCTCTCGTGTCGCGAACAACAACGCCACCCGTTCAGCGTGGAGACGGCGCGCGACGAACAACAGGGCTGCGACCGACGCGTCGTCCAGCCAGTGTGCGTCGTCCACGACGGCCAGGACCGGCGCGTCCTGCGCCGCCTCGGCAAGCAGGCTCAACGCGGCGAGAAAAACCAGGAACCGGTCTGCGTCGCCTTCCTCCTCACCAAACGCCCTTCGAAGCGCTCTCGCCTGCGGGGCGGGAAGCGCATCCACATGGCGCATCGCCGGCCGCAAGAGCCGGTGCAGGGCGGCGAATGCCAGCGGGGACTCGGACTCGATACCGCAGGTCCGGAGCACCAGGACATCGCCCGCTCCGGCGACCACGTCCGCGATCAGCGCCGACTTGCCCACACCGGGCAGGCCCCGCAGCACGAGCGCGGCGCCGCGGGAGGCGCGCGCCTCGTCCAAGAGCGCCACGATCGCGGAGCGCTCCTCATCACGACCGGCGAGCACGGGTCGAGCCTAGCTGGGCGAGCCACCGAGCCCCGGCGAAACCACCGGCTCGAAGCCTGGTCCGGTCCCCGCAGCCTCGAAGGGCGAGAAACCCGCCGCGGTTGGAGCGCCGTGTTCCCCGCCCCGTCGCCGGTGCGGTCGCGGTTGCGGAAGCCGGCCACGTCCTGCGCCCCCAGCCCGTCCGAACTCGGTAGCTCCACCTCCGACGGCGCCCGAATCCCAGGCAGACCCCGGTGGTTTCACCGGCCCGACCAGACCGGTTCCCGGACCACAGTGAGTCATCGCAACAGGCATCGACGAAGGAGACGGACATGACTGACGTGGGCGGACACCCCGACCAGGAACGAACCGATCGCGGCCAGGACGGTCGGCGCGACACTCGTGTGCCGAGGGGACACATCGG
>JBBRGO010000250.1:0-4959 GCA_038224055.1 Actinomycetales bacterium | reverse complement strand
CACAACCCGCTCTACACCGCTGGCGAGCTCCGCCGTCCCTTCGTCGACCACGCGGCCCGGGTCGCCATCGTCTGGGACAAGGTCGTGCCCGTCGTCGAAGCGCTGCGCGACACCTCGAGCCTCGAGCACGTCGTGGCCGTGGACCTCACCACCGAGCTGCCGCTGCTCAAGCGCCTCGCGCTCCGGCTCCCGCTCCCGAAGGCCCGGGCCGCCCGCGACCAGCTGACGACGCCCGCTCCGGGGGCGACGCCGTGGCGGGATCTCGTGACTTCCACGCCACTCGACCCCTCGCAGCCGCGCCCCGATGCCGACGTCGTCGCCCTGCTGCTCTACACGTCCGGCACGACGGGACAGCCCAAGGGCGTGCCGCTGCGCCACCGCAACCTCGTGGCCAACGTCGAGCAGGGCCGGGCGTGGGTGCCCGGCCTCGGGGAGGGCAGCGAGAGCTTCCTGCTCGCCCTCCCGCTCTTCCACGCCTACGGCGTCACCGTCGGGATGCTCATCGGCACGCGGCTGGGCGCCACCCTCGTGCTGCTGCCCAAGCCCGAGACCAGCCTGATCATGGACGCCATCAAGCGCAAGGTCCCCACCTTCGTGCCAGCGGTGCCGCCCCTCTACGAGCGGATCGTCATCGAGGCCGAGCGTCGCGGCGTCTCGGTGCAAGGCATCCGCTACGGCCTCTCCGGGGCGATGCCGCTGCCGGCGGCCCTCGTCGAGCGCTGGGAGGCGGCGACCGGGGGGCTGCTCGTCGAGGGCTATGGGCTCACCGAGACCTCGCCGGTCATCGTCGGCAACCCGATGAGCCCCGACCGCCGCCCCGGCTCGATCGGGGTCCCGTTCCCCGACGTCGACGTGCGCGTGGCCGACCTGTCCGACCTCGACCGTGAGGTCCCGCTCGGCGAGCGCGGCGAGCTGCTCGTGCGCGGCCCCCAGGTGTTCGACGGCTACCGCGGGATGCCCGAGGAGACGGCGACTGCCTTCCACGACGGCTGGGTCCGCACCGGCGACATCGTGACGATGGACGAACGGGGGTTCCTCACCGTCGTCGACCGGATCAAGGAGATGATCATCACCGGTGGCTTCAACGTCTACCCCTCCGAGGTCGAGGCGGTCCTGCGCACCCACGACGCGGTCGATGACGTCGCCGTCGTCGGTATGCCGCACCCGAGCGGGGGCGAGGAGGTCGTCGCTGCCGTCGTGCTCGTCGACGGCATCGACCGGCTCCCCGACGACCTGCACGCCCACGCGCGCGGGTCGCTCACGGCATACAAGGTCCCCCGGCGTTTCGTCGTCGTCGAGAAGCTCCCCGTCAACGCGATGGGCAAGGTCGTGCGTCGCGACGTGGCCACCGCGCTGACGTCGCCGTGAGCGAGGCCGATAGCCCAGCCTGGCCTGTCGGTGGTGCCTGCAAACATGGCCGAAAGCGCCATGGCACGGGAGGTCACGATGGGACGCAATAACCAGCAACGGCCGGAGGCCTCGGGTGACTCCCCCTGGTTCCCACCCCCGACCGCCCAGCAGCCCACGATGGAGCAGCTCGTGGCGGCGGAGGTCGTCGATGCCGTCGTCGCTCTCCGCTCCCGCGACCATCACGGCGCGGAGCGCGCGCTGGGCGGCGTGGTCCGTCTCGCGGGCACTGCAGAGGGTCGCCGCCTGGTGGTGCGTGAGGTTGTTGCGCTGCTCGACGAGTGCGTGGACACGCTGTGGCATCACGGCTGGTCGCCACGCGAGGCCCACCGGGTGGTGGGTCGCGAGCTGGACGTGCGCGCCCAGGACATCATGGGCGACGCCATGGTCCACCAGCTCGCCGGCTACGCCCGATCGACGGTGGCGGACCGGTGGTTCGACGAGTTGAGCTCGGTGGGCGCGACGCTGTGGTGGCCCGCGGATCTCGACCCCGTCACCGCTCGGTCAGTGATTCGTGACGAGGGCGTGGAGGCCGTGCTCACATCAGCTCTGCGGGTGAGCGGCCTCCTGCTTTCCCTGCCGCCGCTCGAGCCGCTCGACCCGCTCCCGGGAACGGTCCGTCGCGGCTCGGGGGGAGCCTCCTCGTCGGCCGCAGCCGTCGACGCACGCATTCTCGAGCGGGTGCGGGCCCTGCTGGCCAAGGCCGAGTCCACCCCCTACGAGGCTGAGGCCGAGACCTTCACCGCGGGCGCCCAGGCGCTGATGGCGCGGCACAGTATCGACCTGGCGATGCTGGCGTCGCGACAACGCCGACCCGACGACAGCCCGCAGGCGCGACGTATCGGCATCGACCGACCCTACGAGTCGCCGAAGGTGTCGCTGCTCGACGCCGTCGCCTCCGCCAACCGCTGCCGCACCGTCTGGACCAAGGGCCTCGGCCTCGCCACCGTCGTCGGCTTCGAGGCCGACCTTGCCTGGGTCGAGACGATCTTCACATCGTTGCTGGTGCAGGCGACTCGGGCCATGACGAGCCAGGGACCGCGCGTCAGCCGCCCGGGTCAGTCCCGCACCCGCGCCTTCCGGCAGTCGTTTCTCACGGCCTACGCCTGGCGCATCGGTGCCCGCCTGGGGGAGGAGACCGAAGAACAGACCCAGGCTGCCGTCGACGCTCAGGGAGGGGCCGAGGCGGCCGAGAGCGCCGGCCGCCTCGGCGGGGAGTTGGTGCGGGTCCTGGCCGAGCGTGCGACCGAGGTCGATGACACGGTGAGCGCCATGTTCCCCCACCTCGTCCACAGGCCGCTGGGAGGGGCGACCGACCCGGAGGGCTGGTCCGCCGGGGCAGACGCCGCGGATCGCGCCACGCTCGCCTCCTCCGAACACCGCCTTCCCGGCTCCAGGAGCGGCTGACCCTGGCGGTGACCGGAGACCCGTCCGTCGGGTGCACGGCACCGTCCACGCGACGCCGGTCCCGTGAGCTGATCGCGTCAGCGGCCGGAGATGTTGCTCCGGGCGAAGCCCTTGAAGCGCGTGCCCTGGTACGTCAGCTGCCCCGCGTCCCCGTCCGCGATGAGTCCGAACTCGCGAGCGGGGACCGTCAGCTCCCGTCGTTCGCCCGTGGGTAGCTCGAACGTCGCGAAGTAGACGGTCCGCGCGTGGCTCTCCCCGCCGCCCGACACGTCATTGCGTCGTGCGACGACGCGGGCCGCGGTGGTGACGACCGGTGAGGCGTTGTTGCTGCTCCACCGAGCGACGCCCTTGACGATGATGGTGGCGAAGACGAGGACAACGATCGCGGCGACGATCCCGCCGAAGACGAGGAAGCCGGTGGGGACACCACTGAAGAGGCCGGGGTCGTCGGGCATGCGCATCTCCTTCGTGGGTCCCCGAGGATGGTGGGGTGGCCGGATCCTCGCACAGCCGCGTCGCCCGTGGCCCCCTCGTCGCCGCCCGATCTCCGACGGCATCGCCTCAGTCGGTCGGCGCGTCGCGGTATGCGGGTGTCAGCGCGGTCCACCGGTCCTGCCAGTCGGGCGCGGCCGTCTCCTCCGACCACCCGTCGGGGTGCACGGGCCCGCCCTCGCTGAGCGACCGGGCGAGGTCCTCGAGGTGGACCTGCCACCCCGCCCCGTAGAAGGGCAGCTGGCCGACCGGCAGGCCCCGCTCCTCGACGACCAGCCGCGTCCCGGCTCCCTCTGTGGTGAGCCAGGCCTCAACCATCGTCTCGTCCTCGGTGCCCGGCTCCATCGCCAGCAGCAGGTGGTGCGGTGCCTCGCAGGTCTCGATCCGCACCGGCCCGGTCCACGTGCTCGTGAAGGTGGCGTGGGCCGTGCCGCCCTCGTGCAGGTCGCCGGACACGTGGGCGATCCAGCGCGCCAGTCGCTCCGGTGTCGTGCAGGCCTGCCACAGGTCGTCGATGTCGGTGTCGTAGACGTCCTCGACCCGCACCGCGCCACGTGTCCCGTCGAGCGCTCGCATCGTGCCGTTGATCTTCATCTGCGTTCTCTCTTCCCTCGGGCGATCTCCGTGTGCAGGGAGCCGAGCCGGCCCTGCCAGAGTGCGCGGTAGTCCTCCAGCCACTCGTCCACCTCGACGAGGGCCTCCGGGCGGAGGCTGTAGATCCGGTGCTGGCCGTCCGGGCGGACCTCGACGAGACCGGCCTCCCGCAGGACCCGCAGGTGCCGGGACACCCCGGGCCGGGCGATGGGCAGGGCGTTCGCCAGCTCACCGGCGCTCGCCGGGTGGTCCCGGAGGATCTGGAGCACCGTCCGTCGACTCGGGTCGGCGAGGGCCTGCAGCACGGCGTCCATCCCAGAAATATACGCCAACGGTTACATAACCGCAAGGGTACACATTCCCTTCACGACCAGTCTTCTCCGAACCACCATCGGTCCGTGCCGACGCCTAGGCTTGGTCCCCATGGATGTCGTGGACTGGCTGCTCGAGGGAGACCCCGGCGTGCGGTGGCAGGTGCTGGCCGACCTCACCGGAGCGTCCCCCGACGAGGTGGCGGCGGAGCGGGACCGCGTCGAGACGCAGGGGTGGGGCGCACGTCTGCTCGCAGAGCGCGACCCCGACGGGCAGTGGGACGGTGGGGCCTGCTTCCCTCGCCGGGTCGCCGACGACTGGCGTGCGGGGATCCAGCCGGACTTCTCCGGCGGTCAGCCGTGGACCTCCACCCTGCCGAGCCTCCAGCTGCTGCGTGACCTCGGCCTCGACCCGGGCTCACCCTCGGCCCGGGAGACGACGGCGCTCGTGACCGAGAACTGCCGGTGGGAGCACGACGGCCAGGCCTTCTTCGACGGTGAGGTGGAGGCATGCATCAACGGACGGACGCTCGCGATCGGCGCCTACTTCGGCGCGGAGGTCGACGGCCTCGCCACGAGCCTCCTCGGGGACCAGCAGGGCGACGGAGGCTGGAACTGCGAGGCCGAGAACGGCTCGACCGTCTCGTCCTTCGACTCGACGATCTGCGTCGTCGAGGGCCTGCTCGAGTACGAGCGACACGGCGGTGTCGTCGAGGTCGCCGCGGCGCGTCGGCGCGGTGAGGAGTAC
>JBBRGO010000249.1:0-4960 GCA_038224055.1 Actinomycetales bacterium | reverse complement strand
GCCACTTCCGTATGGGTGTAGCCCCCGAGGTAGGCGAGCTCCAGCGCGCCGCGCTGGGCGTCCGTCAGGGTGTCGAGCGCCCGGTGGACCCGCTCGGCGTCGAGGCGCTCGACGACGGCCTCCGACGTGGAGTCGTGGGTCACGTCCTGGGTGGCGGCGCCGTAGTTGGCGTCGCGACCCCGGGCCGCCTCGGCCGAGCGAACCCGGTCGACGGCCTTCCGGTGGGCGATGGTCATCATCCAGGAGAGGGCGCTGCCCTTGTCAGGGTCGAACCGGGCGCTGAAGCGCCAGATCTCGAGGAACGCCTCCTGGGCGACCTCCTCCGACTGCGCCGGGTCACGCACGACCCGGCGAACCAGGCCGTAGAGCCGCGGTGAGACGGCGTCATACAGATCGGCGAAGGCGTTCTCGTCGCCACCGGCCGCACGCCGGAGCAGTGCGGCCAGGGCGGCGGGGCTGCCCGGGGCCCCGGAAACGGCCACGCCGTGGCCCTCCTCCGGCGAGATGTCGCCGGAGGGGACCACGGAGAAGCGCGTCATGGGGACCATTGTGTCGGATTCAGTCAGCCAGCGGTCAGGGCATCAGGACGGAGTCGATGATGTAGACCGTGGCGTTCGCGGTGGGGATGTTGCCGCAGAGCACGTTGGCCTTGTCCTTGCCGACGGTGAACTTCTCGCCCGAGCCCTCGACGGTGATGTCGGTGCCGGCGAGCGTCTTGTGCGTGCCCGCGAGCTGGTCCGGGGAGAGCTTGCCGGCGATGACGTGGTTGGTGAGGATCTTCGTCAGGGTCGGCTTGTCGGCGAGGACCTTCTTCAGGTCGGCCTCGGGGATCTTGGCGAAGGCGTCGTTGGTCGGGGCGAAGACGGTGATCTCCGGGGCCGAGTTGAGCGTGTCGACGAGGCCGGCCTCCTTGACCGCGGTGACGAGGGTCGACAGCAGCTCGTTGTTGCTCGCGGCGGTGGCGACCGGGTCGGTGGCCATCCCGTTGAAGGAGCCCTTGCCGTCCTTCGGCACGGCCGAGCAGGCCTCGCCGAAGACCATCGAGGCCGGGTCCATCGAATCGGACGAGGTCATCGTGTCCGAGGGGGTCTCCGACGGCGTCTCGGCCGCGGAGGTGGCGCCGGCGGCGGCGGGGGCGGTCGTCGTGTCGGTGCTCGAGCTGCCACAGGCCGCGAGGCTCAGGGGCAGGGCGAGGGCGAGGGCGACGAGCGTGGTGCGGGTCTTCATGGTCTTCATGTCAGTCACTCCTTGGTGTGATGCGGTGGTGTTATGGGTGGCTCTGCGTCGAGCCGGGTGAGGTCTCGTGTGCGGTGTTCCTGCACGATCACCAGTAGTTCGTTGTCCACGCGGGTGTGGATTGGTTGTGTTTGCAGGCAGTCTCGGCGAGTTGCATCCCTCTTCGGAGGGCCGGGTCGGGTCAGGCAACCGTCACCACGACCTCCTGGATGCCGCTGGACCCGTTGGGGAACGGGGTGGCACGCTCGGCGGACTGGACGGCTCCGTCCCGGTCGGTGGCGCGGACGGCGAGCCGGTGCAGACCGGTCTCGGCCGTCCACGGGAAGTACCACTGGCGCCAGTAGTCGAGGCCGACGTCGGGGCCGAGCTTGGTCTCCTGCCACTGGCCGTCGTCGATCCTCACCTCGACCTTGCCGATGCCGCGGTGCTGCGCCCAGGCCACGCCGCCGATGGCGGTGTCGCCGGCCTTGATCGTCGAGAGCGGGGCGGGGGTGTCGATCCGGGCGCTCGTCTTGATCGGTCCCTCCGTCGCCCACTGGCGCTTCGTCCAGTAGCTCTGCTCAGCGGCATAGGTCGTCAGGGTGAGCGTGGTCAGCCACTTCGTCGCGCTGACGTAGCCGTAGAGGCCGGGCACGACGAGGCGGGCGGGGAAGCCGTGGGTGTCGGTGAGCGAGGCGCCGTTCATGCCGATGGCGATCATCGCGTCGCGGCCGTCGCGGGCCACCTCGAGGGGGGTGCTGATCGTGAAGCCGTCAACCGCGGTGCTGAGGACCTGATCGGGCCGGCCCCTCACCCCGGCCCGATCAAGCACGTCGGTGAGGCGCACGCCGAGCCACCGGGCGGCGCCGACGTAACCGCCGCCGACCTCGTTGGAGACGCAGGTCAGGGTGATGTCCCGCTCGATGAGGGGCATCGCGGCGAGGTCGTCGAAGCTCAGCGTGAGCGGCGTGTCGACCATGCCGTCGACGTCGAGCTGCCACGAGGCGACGTCGACCTGCGGGACGGCGAGGTTGGTGTCGACGCGGTAGAACTTTGCGGTCGGGGTGCGTAGGGGCGAGATCCCCGGGACCGTGGACTCGAGGCCGGTCGGGAGGGCCTTCGCGGCTTCGGCGGGCTTCGGCAGGGCGAGGTTCGCGACGGCGCGGGCCCCACTGCGCAGCTGCCCCCCGAGCCCCGCGAGCACCGCCAGGGCCGTGACGCCGGCGGCGCCGAAGAGGAAGCCACGTCGGCCACCGAGGACCGTCGGTCCGGCGACGGCCGGCGAGTCGGGCTCCGCAGCGCCGTCCTGCGAGGGCCTCGCGTCGGCGCGGTGCTCGGCAGCGGTGGCCAGGTCAGTGAGCCGAAGCAGCACGGCCACGCCGACGACCAGGGTGGCGACGGCGGGGAGGAGGTCGAGCGGACCGAAGGTGGGCCGGGTGGTGGTCGCGGCGCCGGCGAGCACGACGAGCAGGGCGACGACCCCGACGCCCACCCAGCGGTTGCGTCGAGCCAGCAGGCCTGCTGCGGCGGCGAGCACGAGGGTGACGATGAGGACGGAGCCCTGCAGGATCGCCTTGTCGGACGTCCCGAAGTGGGCGATCGCCCACTCCTTGACGGGTGTGGGCGTGAGGTCGATGACCGTCGACCCGATGGCGAGGACCGGTGAGGCCGCGGGGTGGGTGAAGGCTGCCACGAGGTGGCCGACGGCGATCCCCGCCAGTGCAGCCAGGATCCCGCTCAGGGCATATCGGGCGCGTGTCATGCAGGGTGTTCGCTGCCGAGGCCGCCGCCGGATGGTCCGGGCCCGAGCGATCCCCTCGCGCGCGCAAGCCTCGGGCCGAGTGCTCGCTGCCCACATCGTGACCGAATGTCCCCCGGCAGTCGGGAGCGCCCTGCTACTTTCCTCCCGGCGCGACGGACGCGCTCACCTCACCAACGGAGACCCCATCATGCAGTGGTTCGTCAAGGCCATGAAGAACTACGTCGGCTTCAGCGGTCGCTCCCGGCGCACCGAGTACTGGATGTTCACCCTCTTCGTCATCCTCATCGGGATTGCCGTCAGCGTCGTCCAGCGGCTGCTCGGGATGTCGAACGACACCGGGCAGGGAGCCCTCACCTGGTTGTACAACGTCGCGATCTTCCTGCCGAGCCTCGCGGTCGGGGTCCGCCGGCTCCACGACACCGACCGCTCCGGCTGGTGGCTGCTCATCGGCATCATCCCGCTCGTCGGCGCGATCGTCCTGATCGTCTTCTTCGCCAGCGAAGGCGTCCGCGGCCCGAACCAGTACGGCGCCGACCCGAAGCGCGACGAGCTCATCGACGTCGACCGTCCCAACCCGGGCTACCCCGGCGCCTGATCCGAGCCCTCGGGCTCGCGGTCGAGCAGGGCTCGGAGCGTCTGGCCGTAGGCCGCCTTCGCGACGCGCGCGACGACGGCGTCGAGCGCGCGCGGGAGCCCGGCGATCGCGATCTCCTGGTCCCACGCGACGATGGACCCGGTCGAGGTGGGGCTGACCCGAAGCTCGATGCGGCCCCGGACCATCCGCCCCTCCTTGTGGATGAGGGTCCGGCTGCCCGACCCGTCGGTCGGAGCCGCGATCTCGTCGACCACCATGACGTCGTCGAAGCCGACCGGCCCCAGCCCGGTGCGGGCGACGAAGCGCGAGCCGGGCGCGAGGCGGTCCGCGGTCATCGCGTCACCGGTCAGCGTCGTCAGCGGGATGACCGCGCTGTGCGACCGGAGGTCCAGCACCCGGGACCAGGACTGCTCGGGGGACAGGGCGGTCGCGATGCGGACGGAGAAGTGGGGCACGGCCCCATCATTGACCTGCCCATGACACCTGTCACGGGCAGGTCGTGACGGCTGTCGCCGACACCGGTGGCCCGGGCGGGGGAGAGTGGGGCCATGGACACGAGTACTCCCGACCCCGCGGCCGTCGAGCTCCGCGGCCTCGTCAAGACCTTCCCGGCGCGTGGCGGCACCGTCCGCGCGGTGCAGGGCATCGACCTGCGCATCGAGCCCGGTGAGGTCGTCGCGTTCCTCGGCCCGAACGGCGCCGGCAAGACGACGACCCTCGACATGGTGCTGGGGCTGACCGAGCCCACGAGCGGGACGGTGCGGATCTTCGGCGCGCCGCCCCGTCAGGCCATCGACGCCGGGGCGGTCTCGGCGGTCCTGCAGACCGGGGGCCTGCTCCGGGACCTCACCGTCCGCGAGACGCTCCAGATGATCGCCTCGACGTATGCCGTCCACACCCCCGTCGACACCGTCATCGAGCGCGTCGGGCTGAGCGCCCTCGCCGGCCGGCGGGTGTCGAAGTGCTCCGGCGGTGAGCAGCAGCGGCTGCGGTTCGCCCTTGCCCTGCTGCCTGACCCCCGCCTGCTCGTGCTCGACGAGCCGACGGCCGGGATGGACGTCTCCGCACGCCGCGACTTCTGGGACGCGATGCACGCCGACGCCGAGGCGGGTCGCACCGTCATCTTCGCGACCCACTACCTCGAGGAGGCCGACGCCTTCGCCGACCGGATCGTGCTCGTCGCGGGCGGCCGAATCATCGCCGACGGCTCGACGGCGCAGATCCGGTCCCGGGCGAGCGGCCGCACGGTGTCGGCCACGCTGGCGGACGACCCGGTGACGACCGCCGCGACCGTCGCCCGCCTCGGCGAGGTTGCCGGGGTCCTCGACGTCACCGAGCGCGCCGGACGGGTCACCGTCGTCGCCACCGACTCCGACGCGGTCGCCCGG
>JBBRGO010000248.1:0-5003 GCA_038224055.1 Actinomycetales bacterium | reverse complement strand
GTGCGCCAGGTGCCGATCCCGGCCATCAAGGCCGCGTAGCCGGCGAGCACGAGGGCGCCACCCCACCAGGTGAGGGAGTGCTCCACCGCGCCCCCGAAGGAGCCGGCCGTCTGCCCCAGGGCCGCAGCGGTCGCCTGGCTGGGGAAGTAGGGCGTGACGGTGCCACCCCAGGAGGTGAGCGGGAGCAGCCCGGCGACGATCGGCTCGACGATCCACGCCACTCCGATCGAGATGAGCAGGGCGGCCACCTGGTTCGGGATGAGGATGCCGGCGCCGAGACCGATGAGGGCCCACAGCCCGAGCACGAGCAGGCCGAGCGCCAGGGTGCGCCAGATCGAGGGGTCCGCGAAGGGCGCCACTCCCTTGGCCGTGAGCACGAGGGTGCCGCTCAGCACCGCGCCGGCGAGGGAGAGCACCCCGTAGAAGGCGCCGATGACGAGGAGACTGACGACCTTCGCGCCCATGACGACGCCACGGCGGGGCGTCGCGAGGAAGGACGCGGTGATCGTCTTGTGGCGGTACTCCGAGCCGATCGTCATGATCCCGATCGCGAGGGTCAGCAGGTAGCCCACGGAGATGCCCGCGGTGAACACGGCTGTGGCGAGCTCGGCGTCGGTCGTCGGCAGGGCCGCACCCTGGGGCCCGCCATCGCCGGCTCCTCCCGAGGTGAACAGCCAGGCGAAGAGGCCGGCGAAGGCGGCGCCGCTGAGGACCATGGCGATCGCCATGCCCCACCAGAGGCGGGTCGTGAAGAACTTGCGGAACTCCGAACGGATCGCGGCGGTCATCGCTGCTCCTGCTGTCCGGTCGTGGGCCGGTCGGTGACCGGACGGGAGGGAGGCTCGACGAGCAGAGCCGGGTCGATCGGGGGCCCCGAGGGCGGGGGCAGTGCGCCGGAGCCGGAGGTGACGTCGTCACCGAGGTTGCGGTTGCGGTGCTCGTCGGTGTCGGTGAGGTTGAAGAACAGCTCCTCGAGGTGGGTCTGCTCCGCTCGGAGCTCGTGCACCGAGACGTCGGCGGCGTGGGCGACGTCGCCCACGACGGCGAGGTCCTCGACGGTGACCCGCAGGCCGCCGCCCGTCGGCACGACGGCGATGCCGCGGGCGGTGAGGGCCTCGGTGAGGCGGTCGGGATCCGAGGTGCGGACGAAGGCGGTGGGATGACCCCGCAGCTCGCCGACGGTGCCCTGCGCGACCCGGCGCCCGTTGGCGATGATGACGACGTCGTCGACGGTCTGCTCGACCTCCGAGAGCATGTGGCTGGAGATCAGCAGGGTCCGCCCCTCGTTGGCGAGGTGGCGCAGGAAGCCGCGGAGCCAGCGGATGCCCTCCGGGTCGAGACCGTTGGCCGGCTCGTCGAGGATGATCACCTGGGGGTCGCCGAGGAGCGCAGCGGCGAGGCCGAGGCGCTGGCGCATCCCCATCGAGTAGCCGCCGGCCCGCTTGCGCGCGGCGGCGGGGATCCCGACGAGCTCCAGCAGCTCGTCGACGCGGCGGTCGGAGACGCCGGCGACGGCCGCCTGGACCCGGAGGTGGTCGCGGCCGGTGCGCCCCGGGTGGAAGTTCGTCGCCTCCAGCGCCGACCCGACGACGGTGAGCGGGTTGGCGATCTCGGCGTAGCGGTGCCCGTCGATGGTCGCGGTGCCACCGCTCGGTCGGATCAGGCCGAGGAGCATCCGCAGGGTGGTCGTCTTCCCGCTGCCGTTCGGGCCGAGGAAGCCGGTCACCCGGCCCGGCTCGACATCGAACTCGAGCTGGTCGACGGCGGTGAAGGACCCGAAGCGTTTCGTCAGCCCCGTGACCTCGATCCGTCCGGTGAACTCGGGTCGTCCTGTTGTCACGGGGATCCCTCCACCCGGCGGGGCCGGTTGCTCGGTGCTGGACAACCCAACCCAACCACACCCGGCGTGAGGTGCTGGGTGGCCCCGCCGCTGCCTATAGTTGTCGCACTATGACCTGGGCCTGCCTGTGACCGAATGGCTCCTCGTCCTCGGGGCGGTCCTGCTCACGGCCGGCACGGCGCTCTTCGTCGCCGCCGAGTTCTCCCTCGTCGCCCTCGACCGCCCGACCGTGCAGGGCGCCATCGACGACGGGGACTCCCGCGCCCGGGTCGTCCTCCAGTCCCTCGGCCAGCTGTCGACCCAGCTGTCCGCGGCGCAGGTCGGGATCACGATCACCACCCTCGTCGTCGGTTACCTCGCCCGACCGTCCATCGGCGCGCTCCTCGAGGGACCGCTCGGGGCGGTCGGGATGGGGGAGGGGGTGGCCCAGGCGCTCGCGAGCGCCCTCGCCCTGCTCATCGCAACCGTGTTCTCCATGGTCTTCGGGGAGCTGCTGCCCCAGTTCCTCGGCATCTCGGCGCCGCTGTCGACCGCGAAGGTGGTCGCCCTCCCGGTCCGGTTCTTCGCCGCGATGGCCAAACCGCTCATCATCGTGCTCAACGGCTCGGCGAACCGCTTCCTTCGGGCCCTGGGGATCGAGCCGCAGGAGGAGCTCTCGGGCGCCCGCACGCCGCAGGAGCTCGCGAGCCTCGTCCAGCGCTCCGCGGAGGCGGGCACCCTCGACGTCGCGACGGCCCGGATGCTGACCCGCTCGCTCGGCTTCGGCGAGCGCACGGCCGATGACGTCATGACGCCGAGGGTGCGGTGCACGGGCGTGCACCGCGAGGACACCGCAGATGACGTTCTGCGGATCTCCCGGCGGACCGGGCACTCCCGTTTCCCCGTGCTCGGCGACGACTGGGACGACATCGACGGCGTCGTCCACGTCAAGAAGGCGATGGCGGTGCCGCACGATCGTCGCAAGGACGTGCCCGTGACGGCCCTGATGTCCGAGCGCCTCGTCGTCCCCGAGACGATCCGTCTCGACCCGCTGCTGCGCCAGCTCCGGGAAGGCGGCTTCCAGATGGCCGTCGTCGTCGACGAGTACGGCGGCACGTCCGGCATCGTCACTCTCGAGGACGTCGTCGAGGAGATCGTCGGGGAGGTGGCCGACGAGCACGACAGGACCCGGCAGAGCGGACGCGAGCTGGTCGACGGGTCGTGGACCGTGCCGGGTCTCTGGCGGCCCGACGAGGTGCGGGACGCCTTCGACGCCGACGTCCCCGACGGCCACACCTACGAGACGATGGGCGGCTTCGTCATGGACCGGCTCGGCCGTGTGCCCGTCGCGGGCGACGTCGTCAACGTCCCGGGCTGGCGGGTCAACGTGGCCGGGATGGCCGGTCGCCGCGTCGACCGCCTCCGCTTCGTGCCCGACCCGGACTCCCTTCCCCGGCCGGACGGCCCGGCACGCGACGCGGAGTCGGCGGACGCCGGTGGACCGGAGGCTCACGGATGAACGGTCCCTGGGTCTACTTCGTCTCCCTCGTGCTGCTGCTCGGCAACGCCTTCTTCGTCGGGGCGGAGTTCGCCGCCATGGCGGTGCGCCGCTCGAGTCTCGAGCCGCTCGCCGACGCCGGGAGCCTGCGCGCCGCCTCCTGCCTGCTCGCGCTCGAGCGGCTCGGCTCGATGCTCGCGACGGCCCAGCTCGGGATCACCGTGTGCTCGGTCGGTCTCGGAGCGCTCGCCGAGGAGGCCCTGCACCACTGGTTCGAGCCGATCTTCGCGGCGTGGGGACTGTCCGAGGCGTGGGCCGGCGGCGTGGCCCTGGCCATCGCGCTGCTCATCGTCAGCTACCTCCACGTCGTCGTCGGCGAGATGATCCCGAAGAACCTCGCCATCGCCGGTCCCGAGCAGGTCGCGCTCGTGCTCGTCCCCCCGCTCTACTTCATCTCCCAGGCGCTGCGGCCGATCATCTACGCGATGGAGACCGTCGCCAAGGCACTCGTTCGGCTCTTCGGGATCGAGCCGAAGGACGAGATCGCCTCGGCCTTCACCGCCGAGGAGGTGGCCCACATCGTCGGCGAGTCCCGTCGCGAGGGCCTCATCGAGGAGGAGCGGCACGGGCTCGTGGCCAAGACGCTCGAGTTCTCCGACAAGCTCGCGCGCGAGGTCGCCGTGGCCTCGGAGTCGCTCACCACGGTCACCCTCGGGGCGACGCCTGCCGACATCGAGCGGCTCGTCGCGAAGCAGGGCTTCTCCCGCTTCCCGGTCCTCGACGCGGCCGGGGAGATCGCCGGCTACCTCCACCTCAAGGACATCCTCTACGCCGACGACGAGCGTCACGAGCAGCCGATCCCGCCCAAACGCGTCCGCCGCCTCGCGACGGTGCGTGACGAGGACGAGGTCGAGGACGTCCTCGCCACCATGCAGCTGACCGGGGCCCACCTGGCCCGGGTCGTCGACAGCGACGGTCACGTGACCGGGGTCGTCTTCCTCGAGGACGTCCTCGAGGAGCTCGTCGGTGAGGTCACCGACACGACGCAGCGCTGACGCGCCCGGGTGCTCCGCGGCATACCCCGCGGTTCTGGTCGCCCGGGCTACGAAACGTGCGGGGTGTGCGGCTGCCGGGCGTCGTCACGCCCGGGGCTCGTCCTCCACCGACCGGAGGTAGGCCGCTCCCCGGGGCGACAGCTCGTAGCCGACGTCGTGGCTGATCGTCAGGCCGAGGGTCTTGAGCTTGCGGATGTCGACCTTGAGGGGGAGCAGCTCCCGGTCGAGGAGAGCCGCCAGCTCCTTGGACACGACGTGCGGGTGGTCCCGGATCCACTCGAGGACGGTGCCGGTCCACGGCCCGGACGGCTTGGCGGCGTCGAGACGCGAGAGCCGGGCCCGGAGGTCGGTCAGCTCCTCCGCGTCGGGGAGGCTGTCGCGCAGCGAGATCCGCGGGTCCTCACCGACCCAGCTGAGCCGGATGCGATAGACCCGGTCCCCGCCGCGTCCCCCTCGCGCGGACGGCGCCCGGGTCGTGGGGGCGAGGAGCTTCTGCAACGTGGCGAGGTCCTTGGCGCCCGCTGCGGCGGCGTCCCGCTCGCGGAGCCGACCGGGGTCGCGCACGAGGGTGACCGCGTCGAAGCGGACCACCCCGGCGGAGGTCAGCTGGGTGCCGCCGACCTTCACCCGC
>JBBRGO010000247.1:0-5016 GCA_038224055.1 Actinomycetales bacterium | reverse complement strand
CTGATCGACAACGGGAAGAACCACGCCGTGCAGAGCAGCACCGGGTCCTACCAGCTCGGGGACGCCCACTACGCGCACGCGCGCAGCGGTCGCCCCTGCCGTCGCTGCGGCACGACGGTGCGCGTCGCGATGATCGGCCGGGCACCACAGGAGCGGACGATGTTCTACTGCCCCGGCTGCCAGGGCGGGATCGGCCCGACGGACGACGGGCGCACCCAGCGGCCGCTCGGGGCCGAGGGCCGCTCGTCCCGCGGGGCCCGCCCCGCCCGGTGAGCCGGCGAGCCTGCTCGGGCCTCAGGGGCCGGACTTCCCGCCGAACGCATCGAGGTCGCGGACGGCATACCGATGGTGCTCCCACTCCTCCTCGAGGATCGTCCGGAGGCAGGACAGCGTGGTCTCGGGCTGCGCTGAGGCCCACGGGTTCGTCCGGGGCACCGCGAGGTCGTCCGCCGTGACCGTCGCGAGGAAGGAGCGCACCATCGCCACGCGTTCGGCGCGGGCCGCGAGCACCTCGGCCCAGGACGGCGTCGCCGAGCTGAAGACCGAGGGGTCGTAGCCGTCGGTCGCGTACTCGACGTTCGGGACACCGATCGGGTGGTAAGGCCGTTCGATCTCGAGGACCGCGCCGCCGAGCCACGTGTCGGTCGCCATCACGAGGTGCCGCAGCGTCTGCGACAAGGACCACTCACCGTCGGCGGAGACGTCGACGGCCCCCGCCGGCATCGCCTCCACCCGCTCGAGCGTCCCGGCCCAGGCCCGCTCGACCGAGGCCCAGGCCGTGCGGAGACCGTCGGGGTCCTCAGCCACCCTCTCGGACCGGCCGGGGAAGCGGTGGTTGAGCTCGGCCTCGACGAAAGGCACGACGTCGACGCCGTTGACGAGCAGGGAGCTCCCGCCCTCGAGCAACCACGGCGAGTCGATGTCGGCGCCGGCCACGTCGACGCCGCGCATCACCGCAGCGGACAGGTCCGATCGCACGAAGCGGGCTCCGTGGAAGGAGACCTCGACGTAGGGGCCCTGCGGCGCCCCTGACCCATCGTCCGTCGTCACGCCAGCCAGTCTCGCACCCCGAAGGAGGAGCCGAACGGCAATCTCCGGTAGGGGTGTGCTGGCCCTCCGGACCTGCCACAGTAGAGCGAGCCCCTCCGGGAGAGAGTGAGGCCCGTCATGACCCGGGAGATCATCACCACCTCGAGCGCGCCGAGCTCGCCGTTGTACAGCCAGGGGGTCCGGTCCGGCCGCCTCGTGATCACCTCGGGCCTCGTCGGCATCGACCCGGGCACGGGGGCGCTCGTGGGCGGCGGCATCGGCGAGCAGACCCGGCAGGCCCTGACGAACTGCGAGGCCGTCCTGCGGGCCGCAGGCACGGACCTCAACGATGTCCTCGAGGTCGGGGTGCTGCTCACCCACCCGCACGACTTCGCCGGGATGAACGAGGAGTATGCCCGGTGGTTCCCGTCCACACCTCCCGCGCGCTACGTCGCCAAGCTGGGGGTCGATCTGCCGGGACTGCTCGTCTCGATCCGCATGACGGCATCCATCGGCTGACCCGGGTGAGTGACCCGGGTGAGTCAGCCGGGTGAGTCATCCGGGTGAGTCAGCCGCGTGACTCGCGAACGTCAGCCGAGGCCGTCGACGAACTGGACGCTCGTGTCGGAGATTCGGGCCCGGGCCTCGTCGTGGCTGATCGCGGGGGTGCCGTCACCGGGCTGCGGCCCGTAGTCGCCGAACTGCGCGTGCGAGGCGCCCGCTACGACGGTGAAGCCCGTCGCGGCGGGGAGGTCTGTGCGGGAGGCCTCGACCTTCGCCGGGGTCGCGAGACCGTCCTTCGAGCCGGAGATTGATGCCACCTGCGCGGTCAACGAGGTGCTGATGTCGTTGGCCGGATACGAGGCGTAGAGGAGCAGCCCCACGGCCGGTGCGCTCGCGTCGGAGTCCGCGCCGTCGGCTTCCAGTGCCGCGACGGTCCCGCCGAGGGAGTGCCCGCCGACCACCCATCGCGCGACCTCGGGATGGGCGGACCGGGCGCCGTCGAACGCGGGGAGAGCCAGGAACGCGATGCCGAGCGGCTGCTTCGTGATGACGACCCGGTGCCCTGCCTCGGCCAGCGGGCGGAGCACAGCGGCATACGCTCGGGCGTCGACGAGGGCGCCGGGCTGGAAGAAGACGGCGGTGTCGCTGGCGGCGCCCGTGGGCGTCAGGACGATCTGGGTCGGCGACTCCGTGACGGTGACCGCGGAATCCGAGCGCATCGCCGACAGAGCCGGACCGGTCGCGGTGAAGGGACGGAGCCACGCCATTGCGGCGACCCAGCCGACGCCGAGCACGAGCAGGACGACGCCGACGATCCGGCGGAGGCCGGATCGTCGGGGCTTCTCGCGACGACCACGCCAGAGGATGGCTCCCGAGCCGAGCAGCGTCGCGACGAGCAGCACGGCGTATGCCGGGTGGCCGTGCACGACCGCCCCCCACCCCGTGGCGGCCGCCCACGCCACGACGAGGACCCCGGCGGCCGCGGCGAGCAGGTCGAGCCGGCGCCACCAGGCATCGACGGTGCGTGGGTGCTCAGACATGGTGCTCAGACATGTGATCAGACATGGTGCTCCAGGGTCGGAGTCGGGGATCGGGGTCGTCGAGAGCCATTGTCCCAAGTTCGGCGGCGCCGGGAGTCAGGTCAGTCGTGGAGGTCCGGGGCGCGCATCTGCCACGCGTCCGTGACGAGCTCGGTCAGCCGTTCGAGGTCGACCTCGGCGAGGCGCACCATGACGAGCGGCGACCCGTCGTAGGCGGAGGTCGTGAAGAAGACGTCAGGCTCGCCGAGGAGAAGCGCCTGCTTCTCCGCCTCGTCGCCGACGAAGAGCACGGCCACGTCGGTCCGGATGAGCCTTCGCCGACCCGGCCTCCGCTCGGGGTAGGACCACACGAAGCCCCGGCCGCTCACCCGGAAGTCGAAGCCGTCGCTCGCGATCTCCACGACGTCGGGGAGCGACAGGGCCAGTCGGCGCACGTCCGCTGCGTCTGCCACCGAGCCACCTCATCTCCTCCATCACGTGGTCTCCCGAGGGTAGGGGGCTGCCGCGGCCCCCCGCCGCTGAGGGGCCGGTGACCGCGGACGCTGGACGGGCTGCGTGGCCACTGGACGACGAGCCACCGCCCTCCTGATGGTGGCGCGGCGCCCCACCGATCCGTTCGGTTCGCCCCTAGCCCCACACCGCGGTCGGTCCTAGTCTCGATGGACGCCGTATAACGGGATAAAGGAGCCATTCATGTCATCCATCCTCAACCCCTACCTCGCGTTCGAGGATGACGCCCGCGAGGCGATGCAGTTCTACCGCGACATCTTCGGCGGCACCCTCACGGTCAGCACGTTCGGCGAGTTCGGGCACCCGGACGGGCCGGACGCCGACAAGATCATGCACGCCCAGCTGGTGACCGAGGCGGGCTACACCCTGATGGGCGCAGATACGCCGAGGGGCATGACGCGCCACCCCGGAGACAACGTCGAGGTGAGCCTCAGCGGGGACGACGAGGCACTGCGTGGCTACTTCGAGGGGCTGTGCGACGGCGGCAACGTGTCCGTCCCGCTCGAGAAGCAGACGTGGGGCGACGAGTTCGGGATGGTCACCGACCGCTTCGGCGTCGGATGGATGGTGAACATCACCGGGCCCGTCCCGAGCGAGGCCGCACCCCACTGACGGCGGCCGGCCCCGCACCGGGTCAACCCGGGGGCGAGGTGGCGGAGGTCGGGGCGGAGCTGCCGTAGTAGCGGATGAGCATCTCGTCGTGCTGGCCGGACCAGCTGAGCGCGAACCGCCAGCAACCCGCCGTGGGCAGGTCCACGACGGAGGGTCCGGGCCCGTTCGGAAGCTGCCTCGTGACGGTCTGTCCGGTCGCTTGCTCGGTCGCGACGATGGTGAGCGGCCCGCCCCCGGACCTCGCGATCCACAGGATCTTGTTGTTCCGACCAGCCGGTTGGTCGTCCCGCAAGGGCCAGCCGAACGGCACCGCGACGATGGTGCGACCGGTTCCAAGGAGGTGCGGAACCGTCGGGTCGGTGAAGCCACCACGAGCCCACGATGGCAGGGTGGCGCTGGTCGGGCTCGGACACGTCCAGCTCGCTCGGTCATCCGTAAAGGACGGCGCCGGGTCAGGAGGCGCGCTCGAGGAGCACCCACTGAGGAGGGCAGCGCCGACTCCCAGGCCCAGCGCCGCGACGGCCATGCGTCGCCCGACAGCCTGCTCACCCGACCGTGAGGTTGTGCAGCTCACGACACGACGGTAGCTCTGGTTCGGGTGGTCTGGACTCAGTCCGGCTCGGGCGTGCGGCTCACCGGGATCCGTCGGGCGTCCGGGGCGCTGAGCCGCTCCGCATTGGCCTCCGAGTCGGCGAGCTCCTTCTGCGAGTCGCGCTCTGCCTCGACGCGGCCGCGGTAGGACCCGACCTCGTCGGTGACCCGCTGCTCGTCCCAGCCCAGCACCGGCGCCACGAGCCGGGCCACGGTCTCGGCGCTGTCGACCCCCCGGCTCATCGTCTCGATGGAGATCCGGGTGCGTCGGGCGAGCACGTCGTCGAGGTGGAGGGCACCCTCGTGGGTCACGGCGTAGAGCGCCTCGACCTTGAGGTACTCCTCAGCGCCGGGGATCGGCTCGTAGAGCGTGCTGTCGTCCTCGGCGAGGGCGAAGAGCTCGTGCACCATCGAGCCGTAGCGCTCGAGCAGATGGGTGATGCGCCAGGCGGGGAGGTCCTGGTGCCGGGCCAGCCGGTCGACCTGGTTGACGAGCGCGACGTAGCCCTCGGCGCCCGAGAGCGGGATGTCCTCGGTGACGCTGTCGCTGACGTCGCCGCCGATGTCCTGGCGGGCGGCGTCGACGGCGTCGGCCGCCATGACGCGATACGTCGTGTACTTGCCGCCGGCGATCGAGATGAGCCCCGGCTGGGGGCGGGCCACGGCGTGCTCTCGGGAGAGCTGGCTCGTGTCCTCGCTCTCGCCGGACAACAGGGGCCGGAGCCCGGCA
>JBBRGO010000246.1:0-5035 GCA_038224055.1 Actinomycetales bacterium | reverse complement strand
TCGCTGACCTCGGCGGTGTCGCTCGGCTCCGTCGCCGCGACCGGGCGCAGCGCCGTCTCGACGTCGACGGCGAACTCGTCGACGATCGGCTCGCCGACCGACAGCGGCTCCGGCGCCTCGACGTCGGTCTCGGAGTGGGCTCCACAGCCGTGGTCGAGGGTGATGACCTTCCCGTCCGAGGGGCTCCACTCGTTGGCGCACACCCCGAAGGTCGAGCGCAGCGCGCCGGCCATGGGCAGGAAGTAGCCACAGCTCGCGCACCGGTCCGTCGCCTTGACGGAGACGTCGGAGGTCGGGCCGCCGTCGCCGGCGTACCACCGCGTCGCCGCGGCCTCGCGGCCCTCCATCGACAACACCCGGGGCCGGCCGAGGCCGAGCTCGAAGAAGCCCACCTCGTCGACGTCCTGCTCGCCCGTCGCCTCGAAGCCCAGGTCGAGGTAGGGATCGTCGAGCCGCTGCGGGAGCACGTCGCCGGCGCCGAGGTCGCCGGGGGCGAGCCGGTCGGCATAGGGCAGCCACTCCGGCGCGAGCACCGCGTCGGGGCCGGGGAGCAGGTTGGTCTCGCAGACCGTCGCGACCTTGCCGCGGGGCACCCGGGCCACGGTGACGCCCCAGCGCCACCCGCGGTAGCCGACTGAGCGGCATTCGAACCAGTGCAGTCCGAGGCGCTCCTCGACGGGCTGGAAGCCGACGTGCTCGCCGACGGTGCCGGGCTCGGCGATCTCGTCGAGCACCGCGCGGGCGAGGTCGGCACCGGCGAGCAGGACGGCGTCCTGCTTGCCCGTGGTGGGTGTATCGGTCCTGGCTGCCATCTGGCTCAGCCCTCCAGCTGGTCGGCGAGTCCGCGCAGTGCCCGAGCGACGTTGGCGCCGAGCTTCTTGTCCGGGTAGTGGCCCTTGCGCAGTCCGGTGCTCACCGAGTCGAGCAGCTGCACGACGTCCTCGAGGATGACGACCATCGCGTCGGCGGGGATCCGGTCGCGCTCCCGCTTGTTGGCCGAGACGGACGGGGCGGGGTCGAGGAGCACGACCGTGAGCGCCTGGGCACCGCGGCGGCCCTCGACGATGCCGAACTCGACCCGGGCACCCTTCTTCACCGCGTCGACGCCCTCGGGCAGGGCGTTGGCGTGCAGGAACACGTCGAGCCCCTCGTCCTCGGTGATGAAACCGAAGCCCTTGTCGGCGTCGTAAAACCTGACCTTGCCAGTCGGCACTGTCCACCTCGTTGCTGTCGGTCGGGCCGGCCGTCCACGGCACGGCTCGATGGCGCTCTCTGCGCTCCACCGATCCTATCGGGCGGGTGCAAACCCATTCGCATCGTCCGCACCGCGCACCCGGCGCCGCGGGGGTCAGCCGCCGGTGATCCCCCACGTGCCGGTCCACTCCTGGCCCGGATCGAGCACGACGAGGTCCTCGCCGCT
Source organism: Actinomycetales bacterium (assembly GCA_038224055.1). Taxonomy (GTDB): domain Bacteria; phylum Actinomycetota; class Actinomycetes; order Actinomycetales; family Dermatophilaceae; genus JBDSSS01. The sequence goes on along the minus strand of JBBRGO010000246.1, from coordinate 3,615 downwards.
GTTGAAGGCGTCGGCCGGACAGCTCATCGGCTCGACCGCGACGCCGGGCAGGCCCTTGCCCAGGCGGGCGATGTCGGTGAAGACCTGGAGCCAGCCGAACGCCTCGTCACCCCAGAGCGTCACGCTCCGGTCCGCCGACGCGACGGTGGCCCGCCAGCCGCCGTCGGGGTTGCGCCGGACCGCGGTGTAGGCGGTGTCGAGATCGGTGCCCGCGACGGCCCGCGCGGTCCGGAAGTCGAGCGCGGTGCCGTCGACAGGGTGGGTGGCGGCCGGCAGCATCCGGTCGTCGACCTCGACGTAGGCATCGGCCGGGACGGTGAGCACGACGTCGTCGAGCGCCGTCTCCCCGATGGCGAGGTAGGGGTGCGCTCCGTAGCCGAACGGGGCAGCGGCGCGCCCCACGTTGCGGGCGGCCACGGTGACGCGCAGCCCGTCGTCGTCGAGCAGATACGTGGTGCGCAGGTCGAGGTGGTGGTCCCAGCCCGGCTGCGGGTGCAGTCGATAGCCGAGGGTGAGGCTGCACTCGCTCCGGGCGACGAGCTCCCAGAGGGCCCACCGGACCAGCCCGTGGCTCGCGTTGCCGCGGGCGACCTCGGTGATCGACAGCTGCTGCTCGGTCCCGGCGAAGGAGTAGCGGCCGTCCCGGATCCGGTTCGGCCAGGGCATCAGCTGCTGGCCACGACCCGAGGCGCACGCCTCGTCGACGCCGTAGCCTGCGACGAGATCGACCCCGTCCCGGGTGAGGGTGCGCAGCCCGCCCCCGACCTCGACGAGCGTCGCCTCCCAGCGGCCGTACCCGATCGTCCACTGCTGACCGGTCGGGTGCACCTGCGCCGGCTCCGCGAGCGCAACGGGAGAGGTTTCGTCCATGTCGGCCACGGTAGCCGCCCGCCCGGACCCACTCGAGGGCGCGCTCCGTCACAGGTGAACCGGCCTGCGTCCCGGGCCGGCACCCGGCTAGGTTGGGCGGATGGCCACTTCGAGCCGAAGCCTCGCCGACGACGTCCGTCATCGCAGCGACGCCGAGCTCACCGAACTCGTCCTCACCCGCCCCGACCTCGCCCGACCCGCTCCGGCGGACCTCACCGGTCTCGCCGCCCGCGCCAGCACCCGGGCGAGTGTCCAGCGCGCGGTCGAGGCCCTCGACCGCGGCCACCTCCAGGTGCTCGAGGCGCTCGTCGTGGCCGGGGACGGTGCACCGAGGGAGCGCGTCAGGGGCCTGCTCGCCGGGGCCGGCAAGAAGCTCGTCGACACGATGGTCACCGACCTGTGGCGCGCCGCGCTCGTGTGGCGCGGACCCGACGGGGAGCACGTCGTGCGCGGCGTCCCCGAGGTGCTCGGCGCGACGGTGGCCGGCCTCGGTCCGCCCGTCCGCGAGGTGCGCTCGTCCCTCGTGCCGCAGCACGATGACCCCGACGTGGTGCGGGCCACCATCGACGAGGCCCCCGACGCCGCCCGCGCCATGCTCGAGAAGATGGCCTGGGGCCCACCCTTCGGGGTGCTGCCCACCGCCCGTCCGGGGTCGACCACCGCGCGGTGGCTCATCGAGCGCCACCTGCTCGTCCCCGTCTCCGCCGACCGTGTCGTGTTACCGCGCGAGGTCGGCCTCGTGCTGCGCGGCGGGCGCCTGCACCGCTCCACCGACCTCACCCCGCCTCCCGTCGAGGCCCGCGCGGTGTCGCTCGTCGACTCGGTGGCGGGTGGGGCGGCCAGCGAGCTGCTCACCCAGGTCGACGAGCTCGCGGCGACGTGGGGCGCCTCACCGCCCCGGGTGCTCCGGGCGGGAGGCCTGTCCGTGCGCGACCTGCGGCTCACCCAGAACGCCCTCGAGCTGGAGACCGAGCGCACCGCCTTCGTCGTCGAGGTGGCGTATGCCGCAGGGCTCGTCGCCGACGACGGTGAGATCGTGCCGGTCTGGGCCCCGACCGCCGAGGTCGACGAGTGGGCGAGCACCGAGGCCGGCCACCGGTGGGCCTCGCTCGCCCTCGCCTGGCTCGGCTCCACCCGCGCCGTCCACCTCGTCGGCACCCGGGCCAACGCCGCGGCGGGCGCCGTCAACGCGCTCGGTCCGGACGTCCAGTGGCCGGCGATCCGGACCATCCGGCGCGAGGTGCTCGTCGAGCTGTCCCTGCTCGACGCCGGCTCGGCCCCGGACCCGAGGTCGTTGGAGGAGCGGCTGCTCTGGCGCCGTCCGCTCCGCTCGAGCGCCGTCCTCGGGGATGCCGTCGCGGCAGTGCTGCGCGAGTCCGAGTGGCTCGGGGTGACCGGTCGCGGCGCGCTCTCGGCGGCCGGACGAGCCGTGCTCGGCCTCGACGTCCCGACCAGGCGAGGCGCCGGGGGGCGGACCGCGAAGGTCGAGGCTCCCACCACCGACCGCGGACGGATGACCGCGACCGGGGACGTCGACGATGTGGCGGCCGCCGTGTCACCGCACCTGCCCGCGCCCGTCGACCACGTCCTCGTCCAGGCCGACCTCACCGCCGTCGCGCCGGGTCCGCTCGAGGGCAGCCTCGCTGCCTTCATGCGGCTGGCGGCGGACGTCGAGTCGCGCGGCGGCGCCACGGTCTACCGCTTCACCCCGGCGTCGGTCAGGCGGGCGCTCGACGCCGGCTGGACCGCCGCCGAGTTCACCGAGACGGTGCGACGGTCCAGCCGGACGGCGCTCCCCCAGCCGCTCGAGTACCTCGTCACCGACGTCGCGCGCCGGCACGGGCAGACCCGGATCGGCGGCTCAGCGGCATACATCCGCTCCGACGACGAGGCGGTGCTCGACACGATGCTCGCCTCCCGGGACCTCTCGGCCCTGCAGCTGCGGCGCATCGCGCCGACGGTGCTCGTCTCCTCGGCGAACCCGACGGTCCTCGTCGAGCTGCTGCGAGAGAGCGGGTTCGCCCCGGTCCACGAGGGCCAGGACGGCACCGTCGTCCACGCCGAGACCCCGCGGCGGCGGGCCGGGTCGCGTCGGCGGGGCGCCTCGCCGACGGTGTCGCCGGTGGACCAGGAGTTCACCCGCGGTCTCGTCGCCGGGCTCCGGGTCGCCGAGGCGGGCGCCGACGAGCGCCGCGCCGCGGAGGAGACCCGCTCGGGTCCACGGATCCCGACGACCGACCCACTCGTCACCCTCGCGCTGCTGCGTGACGCCGTCGCCGACCGGCACGGCGTCTGGATCGGGCTCTCCGACCAGATCGGGTCGACCACGCGGCACCTGATCCAACCGCGGCGGGTCGACGGCGGCCGGGTCTGGGCGACGGACGAGACCGGCCGCGAGCGCACCTTCTCGGTGCACCGGATCACCGGAGCCACGACCGAGGCCTGACCCCGTCGAGTGGGCACTTTCCTCCACGTGCGACCCGGGACGGCCCGGGGCAAAGTGCCCACTCGACCAGAGGGCGGCGGGGCAAAGTGCCCACTCGACGTCAGGGGGCGGCGAGGGCTCGGACGACGTTCGAGGGCGAGGGCCGGCCGAGCCGGTTCGCCATCCAGGCGCTCGTGGCGACGAGCGACTCGAGGTCGACGCCGGTCGCGACCCCCGCCCCGTGCAGCGCCCAGACGAGGTCCTCGGTCGCGAGGTTGCCGGTCGCGGACTTCGCGTAGGGGCAGCCGCCGAGACCACCG
>JBBRGO010000245.1:0-5048 GCA_038224055.1 Actinomycetales bacterium | reverse complement strand
CGGTGGAGCCCACCGAGCCCACCCCGCCGGCACCCCGTGGGCGTCGTCGTCGGGGCCGCGTCGTCGCCCCGGCGGGCCCGCCCCGGGCCGGCGCCGACGGTCCGGCCTGACGTCGGTTTGGTCGCAGGGCCCACCACCCGGTAATCTTGACCCTCGGTGCGCCCACCGGGCCCGTGTTGACGGGCCGGTACCGAAAGCGGCGTCCATCCCCAGCTGAGTAGAGAGTGAGTTTGACGTGTACGCGATTGTTCGCGCAGGTGGTCGCCAGGAGAAGGTTTCCGTGGGCGACGTCCTCCTCATCGACAAGGTGAAGGGGCAGGCGGGCGACGCCGTCGAGCTCACCCCGCTGTTGCTGGTCGACGGCACGACCGTCACCTCCGACGCCGACAAGCTGGCGCAGGTGTCGATCACGGCCGAGGTCGTCAAGGCCGCCAAGGGCCCCAAGATCGTCATCATGAAGTTCAAGAACAAGACCGGCTACCGCAAGCGTCAAGGCCACCGTCAGCCGCTGACCCAGGTCAAGATCACGGCGATCAACGCCTGATCCACCCGGATCCTCTGAGACACAGACCCACGAGAGAAGGACTGACATGGCACACAAGAAGGGTGCGTCCTCGACCCGCAACGGTCGCGACTCGAACGCGCAGTACCTCGGCGTCAAGCGCTTCGGTGGTCAGGCGGTCAACGCCGGCGAGATCATCGTCCGCCAGCGGGGCACGCACTTCCACCCGGGCGCGGGTGTCGGCCGAGGCAAGGACGACACGCTGTTCGCCCTCGTGGCCGGCGCCGTCAAGTTCGGCACGAAGCGCGGTCGCAAGACGGTCAACATCGAGCAGCCTCAGGCCGTCGCTGCCGAGTGACCCACCGGCGCCGCACGGCGCCACAGCTTGAGCTTTGAGGAAGGGCGGGCCCGCGTGGCCCGCCCTTTCGTTTGTCGCCGGGTCAGCGGCATACGGAAACAGTCCGTGTGCCGCTCACCCGGCTCTATCTGGAAGAGTGAACTCCCATGGCAGTGACCTTCGTCGACCGAGTCGTGCTGCACCTCAGCGCCGGAGCGGGTGGCCACGGCGTCGCGTCCGTCAAGCGCGAGAAGTTCAAGCCGCTCGGTGGCCCCGACGGGGGCAACGGCGGTCGCGGCGGTTCGATCATCCTGCGGGTCGACCCGCAGTCGACGACGCTGCTCGACTACCACCGTCACCCGCACCGCGGTGCCCCCAACGGCAAGCCCGGCGCCGGCGACGAGCGCAACGGCGCCGACGGGGAGGACCTGATCCTTCAGGTGCCCGAGGGCACGGTCGTCAAGGACGGCTCCGGCACGCTGCTCATCGACCTCGTCGGGGCCGGCACCGAGCACGTCATCGCCCGGGGTGGCCGCGGTGGGCTCGGCAACCGGGCGCTGTCCTCGGCGCGCCGCAAGGCTCCCGGCTTCGCGCTGCTCGGTGAGCCGGGCGAGGACATCGACATCGTCCTCGAGCTGAAGTCGCTCGCCGACGTCGCCCTCATCGGCTTCCCCAGTGCCGGCAAGAGCTCGCTCGTCTCGGTGCTCTCGGCGGCCCGCCCGAAGATCGCCGACTACCCGTTCACGACACTCGTGCCCAACCTCGGGGTCGTCACGGCCGGGTCGAGCCGGTTCACCGTGGCCGACGTGCCCGGCCTCATCCCCGGCGCGCACGAGGGCAAGGGGCTCGGGCTGGAGTTCCTCCGCCACGTCGAGCGCTGCTCCGTCCTCGTCCACGTCATCGACTGCGCCACGCTCGAGCCGGGCCGCGACCCGATGACCGACCTCGACGTCATCGAGCAGGAGCTCGCGCTCTACGTCCCCGATGCCGACCTCGGCGGCCGACCGCTCGCGGAGCGCACCCGCATCGTCGTGCTCAACAAGGCCGACGTGCCCGAGGCCCGCGAGCTCGCCGAGATGGTCAAGCCGGACCTCGAGGCCCGCGGCATCGAGGTCTTCATCGTCTCCGCCGTCGCCCACCAGGGACTGCGGGAGCTCACCTTCGCGATGGCCCGCCACGTCGAGTCGGCGCGCGCCGAGCTCGCGCAGGTCGTCCCGCCGCGGGTCGTGCTCCGGCCGCGCTCCGTCGACGACACCGGCTTCACCGTCAAGCGCGAGAGCACCCCCGACGGCGACGTCTTCCGGGTCACCGGGGAGCGTCCCGTCCGGTGGGTGCGCCAGACCGACTTCGCCAACGACGAGGCCGTCGGCTACCTCGCCGACCGGCTGGCCCGGCTCGGGCTCGAGGAGCAGCTCTACAAGGTCGGCGCCGTCGCCGGCGACACGGTCGTCATCGGACCGGGCGAGGACGCGGTCATCTTCGACTGGGAGCCCACCCTCTCGTCCGGGGCCGAGCTGCTCGGCTCGCGCGGGACCGACCTGCGGCTCGAGGAGTCGCGGCGACCGTCGCGGGATGAGAAGCGCGAGTCCCAGCGCGACCGGTATGCCGCTCGCGCCGCCACCCAGGAAGAGCTCGAGTCCGAGCGCAAGGCGGGCCTCTGGCAGCTGCGCGACGGAGACGAGACCACCGCCGGGGAGTGAGCCCTACAGTGTGCCCATGACGTCGTGGGGCGCGCTGCTGCGCCGGGACGCCCTCGGCAGCGAGGCGGACCGGGCGACCTTCCGCACCCTCCACAACGCCTCGCTCGCCTCGCCGCCGCTCCGTGAGGGGCTCACGGCGTCGTCGGCGGAGCGCTCGCTGAAGTTCCTCAAGGCGCTGCTCGGCGCCCCCGTCGTGGCGCTGACCGACACGCAGGGGCTGCTCGGCTGGGAGGGCGGTCACGACAACCACGTCGCCCAGCCCGCGCGGATCGCGGTCGCGACGCTCGGCCACGGGCGGACGACGGTGATCGACCGCCGCGAGGTCGTCTGCTCCGACATCTCCTGCGTCGTCCGACAGGCGATCGTGGCCCCCCTCGAGGTCGACGAGCTCGTCGTGGGCACGCTCCAGGTCTTCACCCAGCACGCCAGCGCCGGCCTCGTCCGGGCCACGACCGAGGTCGCGCGATGGGTGTCCGGCCAGCTCGAGCTCGCCGAGCTGGACGCTTCCCGGACCCGGCTCATGGAGGCCGAGGTGCGCGCCCTTCGCGCCCAGATCAGTCCGCACTTCGTCTACAACTCGCTCACCGCGATCGCCTCCTTCACCCGCACCGACCCCGAGCGCGCCCGCGAGCTGCTCCTCGACCTCGCCGAGTTCACCCGGTACTCCTTTCGCCGGCACGGGGAGTTCACGACCCTCGCCGAGGAGCTGCGCTCGATCGAGACCTACCTCGTCATCGAGAAGGCGCGGTTCGGTGACCGGCTCACCGTCAACCTCCGGGTCGCGCCCGAGGTGCTGCCGGTAGTCGTGCCGTTCCTCTGCCTCCAGCCGCTCGTCGAGAACGCGGTCCAGCACGGCCTCGAGAGCAAGCCGGGTCACGGCGAGATCAGCATCATGGCCCGCGACGCCGACCGCGAGTGCGTCGTCATCATCGAGGACAACGGGGTGGGGGAGGACCCGGAGCGCGTGAGGCGCGCGCTCGCGGGCGAGCCGGGCACCGAGTCGGTGGGTCTCGCCAACGTCGACGAGCGCCTCCGGGCCGCGTTCGGCGACGACTACGGCCTCGTCGTGGAGACGGCGCCGTCGGCGGGCACGCGGGTCATCGTGCGACTGCCGAAGTTCACCCCCGGAGTGCACCTGTGACGAGCGACGGTGGCCGCGGTGCCGAGAACGAGCACGAGGCGCCGCGCCTTCGCGTCCTCGCGGTCGACGACGAGGCTCCCGCCCTCGACGAGCTCGTCTGGATGCTGCGCCGCCACCCCCTGGTGGCCTCGGTGATCCCGGTCGGCTCCGGGGAGGCGGCGCTCCGGGTCCTGCACGAGCGGCAGGTGGACGCGATGTTCCTCGACGTCCAGATGCCGGGGCTGAGCGGCCTCGACCTCGCCCGGGTCCTGGCCCAGTTCACCGCTCCGCCCCCCGTCGTCTTCGTCACCGCCCACGACCGCCACGCCGTCGACGCCTTCGAGCTCAACGTCGTCGACTACGTGCTCAAGCCGGTGCGCGACGAGCGCCTCTCCGAGGCCGTGCGTCGGGTCGTCCAGCGGATCGACGGCAGGGACCCCTCCGGCGCCGCTGCCGACGACGAGGCCATCGTCGTGGAGCTCGCCGGCGTCAGCCGGCTCGTCCCCCGGACCGAGGTGCTCTACATCGAGGCGCAGGGTGACTACGCGCGCCTCCACACGGCGTCCGGCTCCCACCTCGTCAGGGTGCCGCTGTCGACGCTTGCGGACCAGTGGCGCGAGTCCGGTTTCGTGCGCATCCACCGGTCCTTCCTCGTCTCCCTGCCCCACATCGCGGAGTGGCGCACCGAGGCGGGACGCACCACCGTCGTCGTGGGCGGGCAGGAGCTCGTCGTGAGCCGGCGCCACACCCGGGGCCTGCGGGACCTGCTCGTGCGCCGGGCCCAGCCCGGTCACCGAGGTGGCGGATGAGCCAGCATGACCCGCCGAGCAGGGTGCGCGTCACCGGCCCCCGGCGCCAGGCGACCCGAGCCCGTGCGGTGTCCATCGCGTCGGAGATCGACGACCAGACCCGGCTCGGTGAGGTCTACATCACCTCGCTCATGCGCAGCCAGCTCCGGCTCGCCCTCGGGGTGGTCGCCGTGCTCGTCCTCACCCTCGGCGCACTGCCACTCCTGCTCCACTTCGTCCCAGCGGCGGGCCGCCTGACCGTCTTCGGCGTGCGGCTCCCGTGGCTCGTCCTCACCCTCGGGGCGTTCTCCGAGATCCTCGCCCTCGGCTGGTTCTACGTCCGGCGCGCCGAGCGCAACGAGGACGACTTCAGCGACCTGCTGGAGGGCCGGTGAACCCAACAGCGAGCGTCGTCGCGGTGCTGCTCGTCTCGCTCGCGTCGCTCGCCATCGGGGCGTTCGGCTTCCGGTTCTCCCGCACGATGAGCGACTTCTACGTCGCGTCGCGCGGGGTGGGTCCGGTGCTCAACGCCTCGGCCATCAGCGGTGAGTACCTCTCGGCGGCCTCCTTCCTCGGGATCGCCGGCCTGATCCTCGTGCGA
>JBBRGO010000244.1:0-5067 GCA_038224055.1 Actinomycetales bacterium | reverse complement strand
GCGTACCGCGGTGTCGAGGGCGCCCATCGTCTCCTCGAGCGGGGTCGTCTCGTCGAAGCGGTGGCTGTAGAAGATGTCGACGTAGTCGAGGCCGAGCCGCTGGAGGGACTGGTCGAGGGAGGACAGGACGTACTTGCGGGATCCGCCGCCCTGGCCGTAGGGACCGGGCCACATGTCGTAGCCCGCCTTGCTGGAGATGATCAGCTCGTCGCGGTAGCGCCGGAAGTCCTGCGCGTAGATCGCGCCGAAGTTGCGCTCCGCGCTGCCGTAGGGCGGCCCGTAGTTGTTGGCGAGGTCGAAGTGGGTCACGCCGAGGTCAAAAGCACGGCGCAGGGTGGCCCGCTGGTTCTCGAGCGGCACGTCGTCGCCGAAGTTGTGCCAGAGCCCGAGGGACACGGCGGGGAGGTCGAGACCGCTCCGGCCGGTGCGGCGGTAGGTCATCGAGTCGTAGCGGGAGCGGAGAGCCTGGTAGTCGTCGGCGTGCATCGTCATACCTGCATCTTTCCCCTCCGGGGCGCGGCGATCACGGGCAGCCCTTGTCAGGGGCCAACTCCCGAGTAAGACTCTCGCCAAGGGAAGCCACTGCAGCGCAGCAGGAAGGTACACAGAATGACCCGTATCAAGGTGACCGTCGATGGAGTCTCGTACTCCGACGAGGTCGAACCGAGGACCCTACTGGTCCACTACCTCCGGACGAACGTCGGCAAGACCGGGACCGTCGTCGGCTGTGACACGAGCAACTGCGGGGCGTGCACCGTGCACCTCGACGGTGTGAGCGTCAAGTCGTGCAACGTCCTGGCCGTCCAGGCCGACGGGCACGAGGTGACGACCATCGAGGGCCTCTCGGAGCACGGTGAGCTCCACCCGATGCAGCAGGCCTTCCACGAGTGCCACGCCCTCCAGTGCGGCTACTGCACGCCGGGGATGATCATGCAGGCCTGTGACCTGCTCAAGAACAACCCCGACCCCACCGAGGCGGAGATCCGTGAGGGCATGGAGGGCAACCTCTGCCGGTGCACGGGCTACCAGAACATCGTCAAGGCGGTCCGGCAGGCGGCGGGCGCGATGAGCGCCGACGCCTCATCGGCCGACGGGGCTCGCAGCGACGTGGCCGACACCCCCGTCGCGAGCGAGACGGCGGTGAACGCATGACCATCACCGAGGACGCCCCGGCACAGTCCACCCCGGAGATCGGCCGCGCCCGTCGGCGCAAGGAGGACCAGCGCCTCATCACCGGTCGCACCCGCTGGACCGACAACATCACGCTCCCGGGGATGCTGCACCTCGCCATGGTGCGCAGCCCCTACGCCCACGCGAAGATCACCGCGATCAACGTCGACGAGGCCAAGGCCGCGCCGGGCGTCGTCACCGTCGTGACCGGCGAGGACGTCAAGGACGAGCAGGGGTCGATCGCCAACGCCTGGCCGATCACCCCGGACCAGGTCACGCCGACCCACCTGCCCGTCGCGATCGACCGGGTCGCCTGTGCCGGCGAGATCGTCGCGGTCATCGTCGCGCGCACCCCCGCCGAGGCCCGTGACGCCGCCGAGCTCGTCGACGTCGACTACGAGGAGCTGCCTGCCGCGCTCGACCTCAAGGAGGCGGCGGCCGACACGGTCCTCGCCCACCCCGATCTCGGCACGAACAAGTCCGCCCTGTGGAAGCTCGACTCAGCGGAGCAGGGCTCCGGTGGCGACGTCGAGGCGGCGATCGCCAAGGCGCGCACCGACGGCATCGTCATCGAGCGGGAGTACCGCCAGCAGCGGCTCATCCCGGCCTTCATGGAGCCCCGCTCCGTCGTCGTGGACCCCACCGCCGAGCAGCTGACCGTGTGGTCCTCGACGCAGGTGCCGCACATCCTGCGCTTCCTCGTGGCCGCCGTGATGGGCGTGCCGGAGTCGAAGCTGCGGATCATCGCCCCCGACGTCGGCGGTGGCTTCGGCGGCAAGCTCCAGACGACGCCGGAGGAGTTCATCACGATCGCCCTCGCCCGCCGTCTCGGCAAGCCGCTGAAGTACACCGAGACCCGGTCGGAGTCCCTCGTCTCCGGGCACCACGGCCGCGACCAGTGGCAGACGCTCACCCTCTCCGCGGAGAAGGACGGCACCGTCACCGGGCTCAAGGTCGACCTGCTGGCCGACATGGGTGCCTACATCGGCGTCGTCGGCGGCGGCGTGCCCGTCCTCGGGGCGTGGATGTACAACTCGATCTACAAGTTCCCGGCCTACCAGTTCAACTGCCAGACGGTGCTGACCAACAAGACGTGGGTCGACGCCTACCGTGGCGCCGGGCGCCCCGAGGCGACCTATGCCATCGAGCGGATCATGGACGAGCTCGCGGCGGAGGTCGGGGTCGACCCGCTCGTCATCCGTGAGCAGAACTGGATCACCGAGGACGAGTTCCCCTTCACGAGTGTCGCGGGCATGACCTACGACTCCGGCAGCTACGAGAAGGCGACGGCGAAGGCCAAGGAGCTCTTTGGCTACGACGAGCTGCGTGCGGAGCAGAAGCAGCGTCGCGAGTCGGGCGACCCGGTCCAGCTCGGCATCGGCGTCTCGACCTTCACCGAGATGTGCGGCCTCGCGCCCTCCCGCGTGCTCGGCTCGCTCGACTACGGGGCCGGCGGCTGGGAGCACGCGAGCATCCGGATGCTCGCGACCGGCAAGGTCGAGGTGCTGACCGGTGCGTCCGCGCACGGCCAGGGCCACGAGACGGCGTGGAGCCAGATCGTCTCCGACCGGCTCGGTATCCCCTTCGAGGACATCGAGGTGCTGCACGGGGACACGCAGATCTCGCACAAGGGCATGGACACCTACGGCTCGCGATCGCTCGTCGTCGGCGGTGAGGCGCTCGTCCGTGCGGCCGACAAGGTCATCGAGCGGGCCCGCCCGGTGGCCGCGCACCTGCTCGAGGCCAGCGTCGACGACCTCGAGTTCGTCGGCGGACGCTTCGGCGTCAAGGGGACCGACAAGGGCGTGACGATGGCCGAGCTGGCCCTCGCCTCCTTCGCGGCCCACAACCTTCCCGACGGGGTGGAGCCCGGCCTCGACGCCGACGCGACCTTCGACCCGGTGAACTTCTCCTTCCCGCACGGAACCCACCTGTGCGCCATGGAGGTCGACACCGAGACGGGCGCGTCGACGATGCGCAAGTACGTCTGCGTCGACGACATCGGCAACATCATCAACCCGCTCATCGTCGAGGGCCAGATCCACGGAGGTCTGGTCCAGGGCATCGCTCAGGCGCTCTGGGAAGGGGCGGAGTTCGATGACCAGGGCACCCTCGTCACGGGGTCCTTCGTCGACTACACCCTGCCGACCGCGGCCGACACGATCAACTACGTGAGCGAGCACACCACCTCGCCTGCGACGTCGAACACCCTGGGCACCAAGGGAGTCGGTGAGGCCGGGACCATCGCGTCCACGCCCGCGGTCGTCAACGCGGTCGTCGATGCGATCCGTCAGTTCGGCGTCAACGACATCCTCATGCCGTGCACGCCGGAGCGGGTCTGGAACGCCATCCAGTCGGGGACCAAGGCCGATCCCGGTGAGGGTGAGCGTGACGGGCAGCCGCACTTCGACCCGGCCGCCCCCAACCAAGCCGTTCCGTCCCCCGAAGGTGGTGCCCAGTGATTCCCGCAGCGTTCGACTACCTCGCCCCCGCTTCGGTGACCGAGGCGATCGACGCCCTCGTCGAGCACGGGGACGAGGCGAAGATCCTCGCCGGTGGCCAGTCGCTGCTGCCGATCCTCCGGATGCGGCTCAACGCCCCGGGCGTCGTCATCGACCTCGGCAAGATCAGGGAGCTCCAGGGCGTGACCGAGGAGGGTGACCACCTCGTCATCGGAGCCATGACGACGTATGCCGCCGTCCTCGCCTCCGAAGCCGTCAGCACCCATGCGGCCCTGTTGTCCAAGGCGATCGCGACGGTGGCGGACCCGCAGATCCGTCACCGAGGGACGATCGGCGGCGCGCTCGTGCACGCGGACCCGGCCGGGGACGTGGGAGCTCCGGCGCTCGCGCTCGGTGCGGAGTTCGTCATCGCCGGATCGGGTGGGCAGACCCGGACCGTCGCCGCTGACGACTTCTTCGAGGACCTGTTCAGCACCGCGGTCGGGGAGGACGAGCTGCTGACGCAGATCCGCGTCCCCAAGCACACCGGCTGGGGAGCGCACTACGAGAAGTTCGTCCGGGTCAGTCACCAGTGGTCGATCGTCGGGGTCGCTGCCACCGTTCGCAGCGAAGGCGGCAGGATCGCCGAGGCACGCGTGGGCCTCACCAACATGGGCTCGACGCCGTTGCGCGCCAAAGCCGTCGAGGAGGCACTCGTCGGCAAGGAGGCCACCGACGATGCCGTGCGGGCTGCCGTCGCCGCGGTGGCCGAGGGCACCAACCCGCCCTCGGACCTCAACGGCAACAGCGACTACCGGAAGCACCTCGCGACGGTGCTCACCCGTCGTGCGGTGCTCGCGGCGGCGGGGGCGTGACCGGGTGATCACCCAGGGACGCCCGGTGATCGAGCCTGCCCGGCCGAAGGGGCGACGGGAGGTCGGTCCATGGACCTGACCCACTCCTTCACCGTCCCGACCTCCCCCGACGACGCCTGGGCACTCTTCATGGACCTCGAGAAGGTCGGGGGCTGCTTCCCCGGGGCCACGGTCACCGAGGTCAGCGACGACAGCTTCTCGGGCACCGTCAAGGTCAAGCTCGGACCGATCGCGCTGGTCTACTCCGGCTCCGGATCCTTCGTCGAGCGGGACGACGCGACGCATCGTGCCGTCATCTCGGCGAAGGGCAAGGACAAGCGGGGCAACGGCACCGCCGGGGCCACGGTGTCGATCGAGCTGAGCCCGGACGGCACCGGGACCCGCGCCGACGTCGTGACGGACCTGTCCGTCACGGGCAAGCCGGCGCAGTTCGGCCGAGGTGTCATGCAGGACGTCTCCGACAAGCTGCTCCAGGCCTTCGTGGCCTGCGTCGAGAAGCAGCTGACCGCCGAGGAGCCCGAGGCCCCTGCCGGCCCGGCAGCGGCCGTGGAACCGGCAGCCGAGGAGGCGGCGACAGCCGT
>JBBRGO010000243.1:0-5081 GCA_038224055.1 Actinomycetales bacterium | reverse complement strand
GGCGACCGAGCCGGCCGCCAGCTTGTGGTTGTCCTTGATCATCGCGACGTCGTAGAGCCCCATCCGCTTGTTCGTCCCGCCGCCGGCGCGGACGGCGTACTTCTCGAGCCACCGCATCCCCGGCGTCGTCTTGCGGGTGTCGAGGACCATCGTCGCGCTGCCCTCCAGGGCGTCGGCCCAGCGCCGGGTGTGGGTCGCGACGCCGGACAACCGGCTGATGATGTTGAGGATCGTCCGCTCCGCCACGAGGATCACGCGCACCTCGCCCGTGAGCCTGGCGATGACGTCGCCGCGCTCGAGCCGGGACCCGTCGTCGGACACGACCTCGATGGCCGGCACCCGGCCGCCGATGGTGCGCGCGACCGCGTCGAGGACCATCGCGATGACCGGCACCCCGGCCACGACTCCGGGCGCCCGGGCGACGATCTCGGCGACCCGCTCCTGCTCGGCGGGGATCGTCGCGAGCGTCGTCACGTCGAGACCCTCCGGCCCGAGGTCCTCGAGCAGGGCGACCTCGACGAGCCGGCGGGCCTGCTCGTCGGGGAAGCCTGCGAGGCCGTCTCTCCGGCCGTCGCTCCGGTCACTGCTCCGGTCATCGCTCCGGTCATCGCTCCGGTCGTGGCGCACGCCGTCCATCAGGGGGTCACTCCGCATCGTGGTGGGCATCGGTCAGGCTGTCGAGGTCGAGTCCCTCGAGGTTGGCGGAGGGCACCTCGTCGCGACCAGCGACGAGCGACCCGTCCGCCGAGCGGCGCAGGACCGTGTGGTGCAGGAAGTGCGCGTCGTCCCGCTCGGGGAAGTCCTCCCGCACGTGGCCGCCACGCGTCTCCGCACGCAGCACGGCGGCATACGTGAGGGCTCGCCCGAGGTGGAGCAGGTTGGTCGCCTCCCAGCTCTTGGGGCCGCCCTTCTTGCCGGCGTCGTCATGCGCACCGAGACCGGCGATCCGCTCGAGCTCCGTCTCCGTCGCGGCGAGCGACACGGCCGAGCGCACCGTGCCCGAGCCGGCCGTCATCGCGCGCTGCACGTCGAGGCGCCGTCGTCCGCGGACCAGCCCGGGCACGTCGTCGGCGCCGTGGGGGCTCGTCTCGGCGAGCTCGCCGGCGCCGAGACGGTCCGTGAGGTCGTCGGCGATGCGTCGGGCGAAGACGAGGCCCTCGAGGAGCGAGTTGCTCGCGAGCCGGTTGGCGCCGTGGACCCCCGTGCACGAGGTCTCGCCGCAGGCGTAGAGCCCTTCGAGGGAGGAGCGCCCCCGCAGGTCCGTGCGCACCCCCCCGCTCGCGTAGTGCTGGGCCGGGGCGACGGGCAGCAGCTCGGTCGCCGGGTCGAAGCCGAGCTCGCGACAGCGCTGGACGATGGACGGGAAGCGCTTGTCGAGGAAGTCGGCGCCGAGGTGGCGGCAGTCGAGGTGGACGTGGTCGGTGCCCGTCTCGCGCATCCGGTCGATGATGGCGCGGGACACGACGTCGCGCGGGGCGAGGTCGGCCATCGGGTGCCGGCCCTGCATGAACCGGTCACCGGCCCCGTCGACGAGGAACGCGCCCTCCCCGCGGACCGCCTCCGAGATGAGTGGCTGCTGCCCGCGGGAGCCCTCGCCGAGCCAGTGCACCGTCGGGTGGAACTGGACGAACTCGAGGTCGGCGAGCTCGGCGCCCGCCCGGAGCGCGGCGGCCATCCCGTCACCCGTCGCGACGGGCGGGTTCGTCGTCGACGCGTAGATCTGGCCGAGGCCACCGGTCGCGAGCACGACGGCGCGCGCATGGGCGGCCCCGACTCCGTCGACCTGGCCCTCGCCGATGACGTGGAGGGTGACGCCGCAGACGCGGGAGCTCGCGTCGGTGAGCAGGTCGACGACGAGGGCGTGCTCGATCACCTCGATGCCGGGGTCGTCACGGACCCGGTCGAGCGCGGCGATCAGCGCCCGGGAGATCTCCTTGCCCGTCGCGTCACCGCCCGCGTGCAGGATCCGGTCGCGGTGGTGGCCGCCCTCGCGGGTCAGCGAGATCTTGCCCGTGTCACCGCGGTCGAACTCCGCGCCGAGGGCGATGAGGTCCCAGACGGCGCCGGTGCCCTCGCGGACGAGCGCTTCGACGGCCTCGGGGTCACAGAGGCCGACGCCGGCCACGAGCGTGTCGTGGACGTGCTCGGCGGGGCTGTCCTCCGGGGACATGACGGCCGCGATGCCCCCCTGGGCCCAGGCCGTCGACCCCTCGTCGAGCACGGTCTTCGTGACGAGCAGGACGCGGTCGACGCGTCGGCGCAGGCGCAGCGCCGTCGTCAGCCCGGCCACGCCCGACCCGACGACGATGACGTCGGCGGTCGCCGTCCAGCCGGGCGCCCGGGAGCGCAGCCGCCGCGGGATCGTGATGCCGCTGCTCATCGGGGACGCCTTCCGTGGGTTCGCGTGGACGGTACCCCTGACCGTATGCCGCTGGGCTCGTTCATGCGGAGAACGTCTCGAGCGCGTGTCCGCCCGGGCCGATGAGCAGCGGCAGGTTGTCGATGAGCCGGGTCGTGCCGACCCGTCCGGCGACGGCGAGCAGGGCCTCACCGTGGTGCCACTCGGGGACGTCGACGAGGGTGTCCGGGTGGACGAGGACGAGGTAGTCGACGAGCGCGAGGGGCTCGCGGACGAGCACCGCGCGGGCGGCCCGGCGCACCGCGGACGGGCCCTCGGTTGCCGCTTCGGCCCCGGCCCGCAGGGCTGCGGAGAGGCAGCGGGCGGTCTCCCGGTCGGACGGCGTGAGGTAGGTGTTACGGCTGCTCATCGCGAGGCCGTCGCGCTCGCGGACCGTCGGTGCGGCGACGACACGGACGCCGAGGTCGAGGTCGCGGCACATGCGGCGGATGAGCAGCAGCTGCTGGGCGTCCTTCTGCCCGAACCAGGCCGTGTCGCAGCGCGTGAGGCGCATGAGCTTGCAGACCACGGTGAGCATCCCGTCGAAGTGACCCGGCCGAGACTGGCCCTCGAGCACGTCGCCGAGCGGCCCGGCGGAGACCCGGACCCCGGGGTCACCGTCGGGGTAGACGACGTCCGGCGTCGGCGCGAAGACGACGTCGACGCCCGCGTCGGCACAGATCGCGAGGTCGGCGTCGAAGGTGCGCGGGTAGCCGGACAGGTCCTCCCTCGGCCCGAACTGGAGCGGGTTGAGGAAGATCGTGACGACGACGTGGGCGTGCTCCTCGCGCGCCCGCCGGATCAGGGTGGCGTGGCCCTCGTGCAGGGCCCCCATCGTCATGACGACGGCGACGTCGCCGTCCTCGAGACGGGCCCGCGCCGCCCGCAGCTCCTCGCGGGTCCGCACGACGGCCGGGGCGGCGGCGAGGTCGGGGTCGGTCACGGGCTCTCCTCGTCCCGCGCCAGCAGCTCGAGCAGCGGTCCCGCGCTCGAGGGACGCAGTCGTCCGCTCAGCAGGGCCCGCTGCGCCGTCGCACGGGCGAGCGCGAGGTAGGTCGGCGAGATGTCCGGCGCCACCGTGCGGAGCATCGCTACGTGCCCGGCCACGGTGCCGGCGTCCCCACGGGCGACCGGGCCGGTGAGAGCCGCGTCACCGCGCTGCAGGGTGGTGGCCAGTGCCGCGGACAGCAGCGGCTCGAGGACCCGCGCGGGATCCTCGATGCCGGCCTCGGCGAGCAGCTGCATCGACTGGGCCACGAGCGTGACGAGGTGGTCGGCCCCGTGCGCCAGGGCGGCGTGGTAGGTGACCCGCTCCCGCTCGGGCACCCACAGCGGCTCGCCGCCCATCTCGATGACGAGCGCCTCGGCGAGGGGGCGCGCGGCATCGACGGTCGTGACGCCGAAGCAGCAGTCCAGGAGCCGCTCGAGGTCGACCGGGGTGCCGGTGAAGGTCATCACGGGATGGATCGCGAGCGGCACGATCTCGCTGTCCGCGGCGGAGCCGAAGACCGCGATGCCGTGGATCCCGGACGTGTGCAGCACGAGCTGCCCCGGCGTGAACGTGCGGGTCATCGCGAGCCCCGCGACGAGCTCCTCGAGGGCGTCGTCGGGCACGGCGAGGACGACGAGGTGCGCCCCGGCCACGACGTCGGGCACCGGGCGGACGGGCACGCCGGGCAGCATCGTCGCGGCGCGCTCCAGGCTCTCCTCGCTCACGGCCGAGACGGACCGCACGTGGTGTCCGGCCTGCCGCAGCGCGGCTCCGAGGGCGGAGCCCACCCGCCCGGCGCCGACGATGCCGACGTCGAAGCGGGCCGGTCGCTCGTGCGGTGCGCTCACGCACGGCACGCTATCGCCTACAGTCCGGGAGGGTGGATCCCGTTCCCTGGCGCGAGGCGTGGCACGAGGCGTTGTATGCCGCTGACCGCGGTTTCTACGTCGCCGCCGGCGGGCCAGCGGCCCACTTCACGACGGCCACCCACGGCCCGTCCGGTGCCGTGCTCGCCCGGGCCCTCCTGCGCCTCTTCGTCGAGGGGCACGGTGGGCGGCTCCCGACGGTCGTCGTCGACGTCGGCGCCGGCCGCGGCGAGCTGGTGACCCACCTGCTGGACGCCCTCGCGGACCCTGTCGAGTGGGCGGTTTCACCCACTCGGAACCGGGGAAAAGTGCCCACTCGAGTGGTGGGGGTGGACGTCGTCGAGCGGCCGGACGGGCTCGGCGAGCGGGTCGAGTGGCACCGGTCCCCCGGCGGGGCGGACCTGCCGAACGACCTCACCGATCTCGCCGATGCCCTCGTGGTGGCCCACGAGTGGCTCGACGTCGTGCCCTGCACCGTGGCCGAGGTGGACGGGTCGGGCACGCTTCGCGAGCTGCTCGTCGACCGCGCGTCGGGGGATGAGACCCCGGGTGCACCCCTCACGGGGGCGGACCTGCTCTGGGCGGAGCGCCAGTGGCCGGTTGGACGACGCGGCGCGCGCGTCGAGGTGGGCCGCGCCCGGGATGAGGCCTGGGCCGGCCTCGTGCACCGGGTCCGGTCGGGCACGCTTGTCGCCGTGGACTACGGCCACCTCGTGTCGGGCCGGCCCGACGGGGGCACGCTCACGGCATACGCCTCGGGCCGCCGGACCCGCCCCGTGCCCGACGGTTCGTGCGACCTCACGGCCCACGTGGCGATGGACAGCCT
>JBBRGO010000242.1:0-5083 GCA_038224055.1 Actinomycetales bacterium | reverse complement strand
TGGCGACGGCGGCGGCGTCGATCGCGTCGTCGAGGTCGATCGTGCCGACGACCTGGCTGCGGGCGGCCGGGTCGGTGACGTAGGGCGTGGTCCAGGACGTCTGCTCGGCCCAGTCGTAGAGGCGCGAGCTGGAGTCCTTCGTGCGCGCGGTCGCCCAGTCGAGGCCCCCGTTGCCGTTGAGCCACTGGAGCTGGTTGGCGAGCAGGGCGAGCGTGCTCACCGACGGGGTGTTGTAGGTCTGGTTCTTCAGCGAGTTGTCGATCGCGGTCGGAAGGCTGAAGAAGTCGGGCACCCAACGGCCGGTAGCAGCGATCTCCTCGACGCGGGCCAGCGCGGCGGGGGAGAAGGCGGCGAGCCAGAGGCCACCGTCGGAGGCGAAGCACTTCTGCGGGGCGAAGTAGTAGACGTCGGTCTCGGTGATGTCGACTGGGATGCCGCCGGCGCCGGAGGTCGCGTCGATGAGCACGAGAGAACCCTCGTCGGCGCCCTCGACCCGCTTGACGGGCGCCATCACGCCGGTCGAGGTCTCGTTGTGCGGCCAGGCGTAGGCGTCGATGCCGGCCTCGGCGCGCGGCGTCGCGAGGGTGCCCGGGTCGGCCTTGATGATGGTGGACTCGCCGAGGAAGGGCGCGGCGGAGGTGACGTTGCCGAACTTCGAGGAGAACTCGCCGAAGGCGAGGTGCTGGGCGCGGTCGCGGACGAGGCCGAAGGCGGCGATGTCCCAGAACGCGGTCGAGCCGCCGTTGCCGAGGATGATCTCGTAGCCGTCGGGGAGGCTGAAGAGGTCGCGCAGGCCGGAGCGGACGTCACCGACGAGGTTCTTGACCGGGGCCTGGCGGTGGGAGGTGCCGAGGACCGTGCGACCGATCGACGCGAGGTAGTCGAGCTGCTCTCCGCGGACCTTCGAGGGTCCGGAGCCGAAGCGACCGTCGCTCGGCAGGAGTTCGTCGGGGATGGAGATGGCGCTGGTCACAGCCGGGGCATCGGTCACGTTTTCACCTTGGGGTGGGGCCACGCGTTACGGGCGTGTGGCGAATGTGTTGATAGCGGATGACGCCGTTGTCACCGCGCCATTGAACCCCACGTGCCCACGCCTTGGACAAAGGTGCCCGATCGGTGGACGGGTCGGTGCGTGCAGCGGACTCAGTGGGTGATGTCGGCCGTCCAGCCGGCGACGTCCTGCGGGGTGCGGGTGGCCTCGCCGATGTAGCGGGACGAGGGGCGGATCAGGCGACCCGTCTGCTTCTGTTCGAGGATGTGGGCCGACCACCCGGCGGTCCGGGCGCAGCTGAACATCGGCGTGAACATGGAGGCGGGGACCTCGGCGAAGTCGAGGATCACGGCGGCCCAGAACTCGACGTTGGTGGCGAGGACCCGGTCCGGTCGCCGGGCCTGGAGCTCCTCGAGCGCAGCCCGCTCGAGGGCGGCCGCCGCCTCGTAGCGGGGCGCGCCCAACCGCTCGCAGGTGGCGCGCAGCACCCGGGCCCGCGGGTCCTCGGCCCGGTAGACCCGGTGCCCGAAGCCCATCAGCCGATCGCCCTGGTCGAGCACACCCTTCACGTAGGCGGTCGCGTCGCCGCGCTCCTCGACCCCGTCGAGCATGTGGAGCACGCGGGAGGGGGCTCCCCCGTGGAGCGGGCCCGACATCGCGCCGACCGCGCCGGACAGGGCCGCGGCGACGTCCGCGCCCGTCGAGGTGATGACCCGGGCCGTGAACGTCGAGGCGTTCATCCCGTGCTCGGCAGCCGACACCCAGTAGGCGTCGACGGCCTCGACGTGCCGGGGGTCGGGCTCCCCGCGCCACCGGATCATGAAGCGCTCGGTGATCGTGGCGGCCTTGTCGACCTCGCGCTGCGGCACCATCGGCTTGTCGAGTCCGCGTGCCGACTGCCCCACGAACGACAACGCCATCACCGCGGCGCGGGCCAGGTTGTCGCGCACCTCGTCGGCGTCGATGTCGAGGGTGGGCTTGAAACCCCACACCGGGGCGAGCATGGCGAGGGCCGACTGGACGTCGACGCGGACGTCACCGGTGTGCACCGGGAGCGGGTAGGGCTCGGCCGGGGGCAGGCCGGGGTCGAAGCGGTTGTCGACGAGCAGTCCCCAGACGTGGCCGAAGTCCACGTGCCCGACGAGGTCGTCGATGTCGACGCCGCGGTAGCGCAGCGCGCCACCCTCCTTGTCGGGCTCGGCGATCGTGGACTCGAAGGCGATGACCCCTTCGAGACCGGGCTTGAAATCGGGGTCGGGCGACTGATCGCTCATCGGGGTCCTCGCTGCTCTGGCGGTTCCACCGCACTGTGGGGGCCTCGGTCGGCCGCCCGGGCAGAACAGGGAGGCTCCTCGGAGGGGCTGACAGACTTCACCGTATGCCGTCCACCGCCGACCTGGACCCCTTTCCCCACGCGCAGTTCAGCTCGCGCGACCGGGCCGAGGACCACCTTGACCAGCTCCTCTTCGACGGGACCGACTTCACCGCCGCCCACGGCGAGGGCGTCGGCTTCCTCGAGTGCATCCTCGAGGATGCCGTGCTCGACGACGTGCAGCTGGCCGGGTCGCGGTGGTCGGAGTGCCGGTGGGAGCGGGTCCGGGGCGTCCACGTCTCGCTCGTCGAGGCGAGCCTCGTCGAGACGGTCTGGGAGGGCTGTCGGCTGGCTGCGGTCTCGGCCTGGGGCTCGACCTGGCGGGACGTGACCGTTCGCGGCGGGAAGATCGACTTCCTCAACCTGCGTGGCGCCCGGCTCAAGGACGTGCGCTTCGAGGACTGCGTCATCAGCGAGCTCGACCTTCAGGAGGCGACGGTGGACGGGCTGAGCTTCGAGGGCTGCTCGCTCGTCCTGCCCGAGTTCGGGCGGGGCCGCTACACCCGTCTTGACCTGTCGGGCGCGACCCTGCGGGACCCGCGTGGACTCGCCGGCCTCAAGGGCGCGGTCCTCGGCCGCGCCCAGGTGATCGACCTCGCCGAGGCGCTCGCGGCCGAGCTCGGCATCATCGTCACCGACTGAGCCGCAGCCACGTACGGCGTCGGTCCGCGGCGCGGGGGAGGAGGGTGTCCAGCCCCTACGTCACTGCTTCGCTGGGTGGAGCAGTGACGTGGTGGCGGCGGGGGAGGAGGTCCCTCCATACGTCACTGCTTCGTGTGGTGGAGCAGAGACGGATACCGGCCGGGTCAGTTGACCGAGTCGGGCTTCCCACGGCGCAGCACGGTCGTCGTGGCATCACGGGCGCGGTCCTTCGGGCTGACCTTGTCGCTGGGCCGGATCCGCTTCGTGAGGTCCGCGCCACTGATCAGGTCGCTGAGCGGGACATCGGTGACCGGGTGGACCGTGACGGCCGTGTCGCCGCTGAAGACGACCCAGTGGGACTGGTCACCCTTGTAGACCTTGAGGATGCTGCCGTCCGACAGCGTCTTGGCGTGGGCCGTGGCAGCGCGCCGGGCCTTCTCGCTCGCGACGACCTTGGTCGCGGCCTCCTTGGCCGGCTCGCGCAGGGCCTTGCTCGCGACCCAGATCTGCGGACCGTACCTCGTGCCGAGCTTGATGGCCGTCGTGATGACCTTGGTCTTGCCTGCCATGGCGTGACTCCCTCGCGGTGGACCACCCAGCCGTTGTCTGGACCGGACCCGACAACCCTAGTCTGAGTTCATGGCTGACCCTGCTGGCGAGACTTCCCACCCCCAGGCGCCCCGCGTCGACTACACCGGTGACGGGCTCGTCGAGGCCGACGTCCTGCCCACCCCCTACCGCCAGGCCCGCCGTTGGGTCGACGACGCGGTCACCGCTGCTGCCGACCGCGCCGACGTGCCGGAGCCCACGGCCCTGTCGGTCGCCACGGCCGACGCGGACGGGGCGCCCAACGTGCGCACGGTCCTGATGCGCTTCTTCGACGAGCGCGGACCCGGTTTCGTGACGAACCTGGAGTCCGACAAGAGCCTCGAGCTGCACTCCGACCCGCGGGTCGCCGCCGCGCTCACCTGGCCCTCCCTCTACCGGGCGATCCGCTTCCGGGGGCGCGCGGTGCTGCTCGATCGCGACGAGGTGGGTGGCTACTTCGCGTCCCGCCCCTACGGCTCCCGGCTGTCCGCCTGGGCCTCGGACCAGTCACGGCCGGCCGCCGACCGGGCCGACCTCGATGCGAAGTGGGCCCGGGTGCTGGCCCGCTTCCCCCCGCAGGGGGATTCACCGAGCGACGACGACGCAGTCCCGGTACCGGAATTCTGGGGCGGCTGGCGGATCATCTGCGACGAGGTCGAGTTCTGGGCCGGGCGGAGCAACCGGCTGCACGACCGCATCGTCTTCACCCGAGTCGGCGACGGCGACCTGGACGACGCCGACGCCTGGCGCCGTTGGCGCCGTCAGCCCTGAGGGTCCGCCACGAGGAGCGGAGAACAGGAACAGGGCAGCCCGACCGCGGTCGGACTGCCCTGCTTCATCCTGTGGTGCAGGTGGAGGACGCGACTAGCGCGTGGCCACCTCACACGTTCCGGAAGAAATCACTTCTCGGATCACCTCCAATCTTGGTCGGTTGGCAGAACGCTACGTCGCGTCGCGGCCGGCGGCAAGACCTTTTCGGCCCTCCGATGCGATATCGCTCCGGAGGCCTCACTAGGGTCACGTCGGTGAGCAACGGGGACGGGGGCAGGCGCGGCCGGCTGCGGTCGATCGCCCTGTCCGCCTACGGTCCGACGTTGCTCGGCTCCACCGGCGCCGGCGCCGTCAGCCCGATCATCGCGCTGTCGGCCCGCGAGCTCGGGGCGTCCGTCGGCGTCGCCGCCCTGCTCGTCGGAGCGCTCGGCATCGGGCAGCTGGTGGGAGACCTGCCCTCTGGTGCGCTCGCAGCCCGGATCGGGGAGCGGCGGGCGCTGCTCGTCGCCGCCGTCGTCGAGGCGCTGGGCATGCTGCTCGCCGCCTCCGCGCACTCGGTCGGGGCGCTCTTCCTCGGCGTGCTCGTCATCGGGCTGGCCGGCTCGCTCTTCGGCCTCGCCCGGCAGGCCTACCTCACCGAGGCGGTGCCCGTCGCGATGCGGGCCAGGGCACTGTCGACGCTCGGCGGAGTCGGCCGGATCGGCTACTTCCTCGGACCC
>JBBRGO010000241.1:0-5090 GCA_038224055.1 Actinomycetales bacterium | reverse complement strand
ACCTCGAGGCGTGGCGTCACCTCGGCGCGGACCTCCTGATCTACTCGCCGGAGGGCGCCGAGGAGGCTGCGGGCCGCTACGGAGCGGTGGTCGCGCGCGACCTCGACGAGCTGCTCGGCCGGTGCGACGTGGTCGACGTCTGCACCCCGACCCGAACGCACCACGGCATCGTGATCCGGGCGGCGGCCGCGGGCCGGCACGTCATCTGCGAGAAGCCCCTGAGCAACCGGTGGGAGGAGGCGGTCTCGATGATCGCCGCGTGCGAGGACGCTGGCGTCCAGCTGCATCCCGGCCAGGTCGTGCGCTTCTTCCCGGAGTATGCCGCCGCCAAGCGCCTCGTCGACGCCGGCCGCATCGGGGCTCCGGCCGTCCTGCGGCTGAGCCGTCGCGGCGCCCGGCCCGAGCGGGCGTGGTTCGCCGACACGGAGCAGTCCGGCGGCATCCTCGTCGACCAGATGATCCATGACTTCGACTTCGCCCGGTGGGTCGCGGGGGAGGTGGTCCGGGTCTTCGCCACCATGGTCGGGGAGGGGCCGGAGCCGACCTTCGGGATGGCCGTGCTCACCCATGCCGATGGCGCTCTGAGCCACGTGATGGGCGGGTGGGGGCACCGGTCCGAGACCTTCCGCACGTCGTTCTCCATCGCCGGCGCCTCCGGACTCGTGCGGCACGAGACCGGCGCCTCCGATGGACTCGTCTTCGACCGGCCCAGCGCCTCAACCGGCGGTGAGCTGCTGCCGGTCAGCCACCCGGCCCGCTCGCCCTTCACGACCGAGCTGGCCGAGTTCGCCGCGACGTGCTCGGGTGGCGCCCCGCCACGCGTGACTGCTCGCGACAGCCTCGCTGCGCTCGGCATCGCCCTGGCGGCCAGACAGTCCGCAGCCACGGGTGAGGCGGTCGAGCTGAAAGGGATGACGTCATGAGGAGACTGCGAGTCGGGATCGCGTCGTTCGCGCACGTCCACGCCGCGGGCTATGCGCGGTTGCTCGCAGGAAGGGGAGATGTCGAACTGGTGGCCAGCGACCCTGACACCCATGGGGCGGGCGACGGCCAACCCCGCGGTGTCGCACTGGCGGCGCAGCTCGGTGTGCGCCACGTCCCCGACTACGACGCGCTCTTCGCGCAGGACCTCGACGCCGTGATCGTCTGCACCGAGACCTCGCGGCACCGCGCACTGGTCGAGCAGGCTGCGGCCGCCGGCGTGCACGTCCTCTGTGAGAAGCCGCTGGCGACGACCCTCGCGGACGCGACCGCCCTGCGCCTCGCGTGTGACGCGGCCGGTGTCAGCCTCATGACCGCGTACCCCGTGCGTTTCCACCCCGGGTTCCGGGAGCTCCGGGCGAGCGTGCGGCGTGGCGACCTCGGTCGCATCCTCGCCATCACCGGAACCAACAACGGGCAGGCGCCCATCGCGTCACGCCGGTGGTTCGTGGACCCCGGGCTGGCTGGCGGCGGTGCGCTCATGGACCACACGGTGCACCTGGCCGACCTGCTCGACGACCTGCTCGATGACCAACCTCGCTCGGTCTACGCGCAGGTCAACCGCATCGTGCACGCCGCCGACGTGGGGGTGGAGACAGGCGGCCTCGTGGCCCTGACCTATCCCGACGGGCTCGTGGCCACCATCGACTGCAGCTGGAGTGCTCCGGACAGCTATCCCGGCTGGGGTGGCCTCACGCTGACCGTCGAGGGAGAGCGGGGGAGCGCCACACTCGACGCCTTCGCCGCGCGGTTGGAGGTCTTCGACGAGCGGGCAGGCGGCCTGCGCTGGGAGCCCTACGGCGTCGACCTCGATACCCTCCTGATCGAGGAGTTTCTCGACGCCGTTCGTGGGGGACGGACCCCGCAGCCCGACGGCGCCGTCGGCTACCGCACGCTGCACGTGGTGCTCGCGGCCTACGCGTCCGCCAAGTCCGGCAGAGTCGTCGCGATGGACCGCGCCATCGAACCCTGCTGATCGTCAGGGTCACCGACCCGCGGGTAGCATCTTCCTCTGCAACCCCACCTGTGTGCCTCCTTCACCTCACTTGGCGAGGGGGCCCGTCGGGAGGACCGGGCGACCGAACGTCGTGCTGTAGAGGCCTGCGGCGGAGGTGTACCACGCGGCGAAGGCCGCGCCGAGGCCGGCATACCCGCCGATCCGGGTCAGCCAGGTCTGCTCCGTGAACGCCCCGAGGGTCAGGAAGACGAAGGCGACGAGGAGTACCGAGAAGGTGACGAACAGCGCCTTGCTGATCCGGGTCGTGGCGAACCACATGTAGCTGGTGAAGATGGTCCAGGCCAGCAGGAAGATGCCGATCCCGATGTGCTTGTCGGTGCCCATGTCCTTGGCGGTGTAGGTGACCAGGTACCAGAAGCTCAACCAGAAGCCCCCGTACGAGGCGAAGGCCGTCGCGCCGAAGACGTTGCCCTTGAGGAACTCCCACATGCCGGCGGCGAGTTGGGTGAGGCCACCGTAGAAGAGGGCGACACCGAAGACGGCGGCCTCTGCCTTGGGCGGGATGAAGCCGGCGTTGGCGCAGGAGAGGATGAAGGTCGTGAGGGCGAACGCGGTCAGGCCCAACGGCCCCGGATCCGCGATGTGGGCGCCCCGGTGGACGGGGATCGCGACCTCGTTCGGGTCGACTTCGGGATACGGCTCGGTGTACGGCATTCGTCTGCCCTTCGATCATGGATGAAGGTCCTGGCCAGGGCCCCGCGGTCGTTGGTTGTCTCGTACTCCTCGGAGTCTGGCCCTCTGCGTCGGCCTCGACGCGCCAGTGAGATGAAGGTCGCGTCGGCGATCCGGTTCGTGGCCACCTGCACCGGCCTCGGCGCGGTCCCTTGCCGGGCGGGGTGCGGTTTGCGATGGTGCCTGCATGGGACGGGCTCCGACCGAGGTCGCCGACGAGCGTGTCACCCGCGCGCTCGACGGCCAGGTGGAGACCCTTCGCGCCTTCGACCGGCACCTCGGCGCCGAGCGGGGCCGCTCGCCGCACACCCGCCGCGCCTATCTCGGTGACGTCCGCCACCTGCTGACGTATGCCGCGGAGCAGGGGGTCGACGGCCCCGCCGGCCTGCGCCTCGCCGACCTTCGTTCGTGGCTCGGCGCGCAGGCGGACTCGGGTGCGGCGCGCTCCACGATCGCGCGCCGGGCCGCCGCGGCGCGGACCTTCCTCAACTGGGCCGAGCACACCGGCCGGATCCCCACCGACCCGTCGATCCGTCTCGTCGCGCCGAGACGCGGCCACAGCCTGCCGGGGGTTCTCAAGCAGGACGAGGCCTCCGAGCTGCTCGACCTCGCCGGGGTCCGCGCCGATGACGACGACCCGATCCACGTCCGGGACCGGGCCGTCCTCGAGCTGCTCTATGCGAGCGGGATCCGGGTCGGCGAACTCGTCGGTCTCGACGTCGACGACGTCGACCTGCGCCAGAGCGTCGCGCGGGTCATGGGGAAGGGCTCCAAGGAACGGGTCGTGCCCTTCGGCGCCCCGGCCGCCCGTGCGATCGAGGACTGGCTGGCCGTCCGCGGCCGGGTGGTGACGCCGACCTCGGGTGCGGCACTCTTCCTGGGTCGACGCGGGGCCCGCGTCGACCCCCGCCAGGTCCGGACGCTGGTGCACGAGATCCTGTCCCACCTGCCCCATGCCCCTGATCTCGGCCCCCACGGGTTGCGGCACAGCGCGGCGACACACCTGCTCGAGGGCGGAGCCGACCTGCGCGTCGTGCAGGAGCTGCTCGGCCACGCGAGCCTCGCGACGACCCAGATCTACACGCACGTGTCCGTCGACCGCCTCCGGCAGAGTTACGAGCAGGCCCACCCGCGAGCCTGATTCGCCGAGTCCTCGCCCGGGAGTTCAGTGCAGCGGCAGCAGGATGATCGGTCCCAGGCCCAGCAGCGCGAACGGGTCGACGTAGTCCTTGCCGCGTCGCACGCCCCAGTGGACGCAGGTCGCCGGCGCGCAGTGGCCCGAAGCCCCGGCAACGACGCCGACCGTGTCACCCGCGGATACGGAGGTTCCCGGGACCGGCCCGTCCTCGACCGGCTCAAGGGTGCTCCGCAGCCCGCTCGTGTGCTGCACGACGACGACCCCGCGGCCCGCGACCTGTCCGTTGAAGGTGATCTCACCTCCAGCCGGCGTCAGCACCCGCTGGCCGACCGACGCGGTGAGGTCGACGCCCCGGTGTCCGGCCAGCCACGGCCGGTCGGGAGGGTCGAAACCCCGGGCGACGTCCGGCCGCGGCTCGAACGGCCAGCCCCACCCGCCAGCCACGTCGACGGCTCCGGGGACGGCCGAGGGCGAGCGCGCACTGAACGCGACGGGCGGCGCGGCGGCACCCAGCGCCAGGGTCGCCGCCGCGACCACCGCCGCCACTGCCTCACCGATCGCCATTCGACGACACTGCTCTCTACCGAGCAAGGAGGCGAGCCTTGCCAAACCTCCCTGTGGATCGAGATCGCCATCGCCAGGGGGTTGTGGAGAGCCGCCGCAACCGGCCCTCAGGGTTCTCGATCGACCGAGATCGAGCTCCCAGATCCCAGCTCGGACGGCCTCGGCCGAGCCCCCGGGCACTGTCGGTGGTCGCCCCTAGAGTCGTTGTATGGCAGCAGAACCCACGATGCTGGAGCTCCTCCGGAGCCAGCTGGCCGACCTCGAGTCACGCCAGCGCGCCGCGGGCGGGGTCGCCGATCCCGGGTTCTGCAAGGGTGATGGCGAGGGTATGCCGGCCGACCCGACTGGCTCGTCCGACTCGACTGGCTCGGCCGACTCGGCTGGCTCGACCGGCTCGACCGGCTCGACCGGCCCGTCCGGCTCGTCGGCGCATCGAAGGCGGTCCGCGCGTTCAGCACAGAAAACCCCTCGTGTCGCGCCCGAATCCCGGCCCCGGCCCGAGCCGCGCGGCCCGTGGGCCGGCACCCCGATCGAGGACCTCGAGCCCGGTGACCTCGACCTGCCGCCGCTGGACCGGGCCGGGTACGAGGCGATGATCAACGACCCCGCCTGGATCGAGCAGACCTCGGCCCTCGCGGACGCCCACGCCCAGGCCCGCGCCCAGCAAGGCCCCGACGATGACGGCGCGGATCAGATGGTCGCTCTGCGGGCGTCCGC
>JBBRGO010000240.1:0-5114 GCA_038224055.1 Actinomycetales bacterium | reverse complement strand
CCTGATGCGCGACATCCTCTCGGTGCTCGGGCACGAGCTCACCGAGGTGCGGATCGTCGCCCTCAAGGACTCGGTGTTCCACGCGGCACTGATCATCGACGGCCGCGCGGAGATCAGTGCTCGGGCCTCCGACGCGATCGCGCTGGCCCTGCGCACCGGCGCCAAGGTGCTCGTCGACGGCTCGATCCTCGACGAGGCAGCCATCGTCGTGTCGTCCGAGGAGGACGACGAGGTCGAGAAGTTCAAGGAGTTCCTCGACCAGGTCTCGGCGGAGGACTTCGAGCACCCGGAGAACCCGGAGAACCCGGACAGCACGGACGGTCCCGAGAACCCGACGGGCCTCGATGGTCCCGGCACCCCCGACGCTCCCGATCGGGGCCCGGAGAGTGACCCCGGCGACGACGCCGGTCGCTCGTCGACGAGCTGAACGTCTTCACCTTCCACTTCACGGTGAAGGTTGGAGCGGACGTCGGCTCGCCTCGGCGTGGCGCGGCCCGGGTCATTGACGGCCCCGCCGATCCGCCCTACCGTCAGGGGAACGACGCGCGTGTAGTTATCGCGCGGTCGTCCGCGCGACCCGCCGCCGGCCCGTCAGCGCACCGCACAGGAGGAGGACGGCATGCCCGCCACGGAAGACGCGCACGCGCACCGGCACATCCCGATCGGCGCCCAGGGCCTGCTCTTCGACGACGACCTGCCCGACCTCACCGACGACGCCGGCTACCGCGGCACCACGGCGTGCAAAGCGGCCGGCATCACCTACCGGCAGCTCGACTACTGGGCCCGCACCGGCCTCGTCGAGCCCGGCGTGCGCAGCGCCACGGGCTCGGGCACCCAGCGCCTCTACGGCTTCCGGGACATCCTCGTGCTCAAGGTCGTCAAGCGACTGCTCGACACCGGCGTCTCCCTCCAGCAGATCCGCGTCGCCATCGAGCACCTGCGCGGCCGGGGAGTCGATGACCTGGCTGAGATCACGCTGATGAGCGACGGCGCCTCCGTCTACGAGTGCACGTCCGCCGACGAGGTCATCGACCTCGTCCAGGGCGGGCAGGGCGTCTTCGGAATCGCCGTGGGACGGGTCTGGCGCGAGGTGGAGGGCACGCTCGCCACGCTCCCGAGCGAGCGCGCCGACGAGGACGTCGTCGCCGAGGCCCACCCCGGCGACGAGTTGACCGCGCGTCGCGCCGCGCGCCGGCTGGCCTGAGCCCCACCTCGCGGGTCCCGCCCCCACCGAGCCCACAGGCCCCGCCGTGTCGCACGAGGCTTCGACAGCGGCAGCCGACTGATAGATTCAGCACTGCCGAACGACCCTGCGTGGGAGAGTCCTCGGGACGGGCGACCGTCTGCGAGGCGCCGAAGGGGCAACATCCCCGGAACCTCTCAGGCGCCAGGACCACGTGGGTGAGGCATCTCTGGAGAGCACGCCCGAGCGGTGAGCGCGACAGACGGGGAGCGTGAGTCGTCCGCTCAACCCTGTCAGGAGCCCATCATGTCGACAGCATCCTCCAGCCCCAGCACCACCAGCCACGAGCTCGCCACCTCGGAGTCGGCCGGTCTCGCCGACTTCGTCGGTCGCCACGTGGGCCCGCGTGGCACCGACGTCGCGGACATGCTCCAGGTCATCGGACAGCCCGACCTCGACACGATGTGCGACCGGGCCATGCCCGGGGCCATCCGCTCGGAGTCCCCGCTCCGGATCGAGGCGGCCGCCAGCGAGAGCGCCGTCATCGAGGAGCTGCGGGCCCTGGCCGGTCGCAACACCGTCCTCACCTCCCTCATCGGCCTCGGTTACTACGGGACGATCACCCCGCCCGTCGTGCGCCGCAACGTCCTGGAGAACCCGGCCTGGTACACGGCCTACACCCCCTACCAACCGGAGATCTCGCAGGGCCGGCTCGAGGCACTGCTCAACTTCCAGACCGTCGTGACCGACCTCACCGGCCTCGACGTCGCCGGGTCCTCCCTGCTCGACGAGTCGACGGCCGCCGCCGAGGCGATGTCGCTGATGCGCCGCTCGAGCAGGGCCGGCGACGACGGTGTGGTGCTCGTCGACGCCCAGCTCTTCCCCCAGACCATCGCGGTGATGAAGACCCGGGCCGGCGCCATCGGGCTGCCGCTCGTCGTCACCGACCTGCGCGCCGTGGACTCCGCCCGGGCGCTGGCCGACGCCGCGGACGGGCGGCCCGTCGTCGGGGTCATCGTCCAGTTTCCCGACGCCTCCGGGGAGATCGTCGACTGGACGAGCCTCGCCGAGGCCGCCCACGCCGGCAAGGCCCTCGTCACCGCGTGCGCCGACCTGCTGTCGCTCACGCTGCTCCGCCCCCCGGCCGAGTGGGGCGCCGACATCGCCGTGGGCAGCGCGCAGCGGCTCGGGGTGCCGATGGGGTTCGGTGGCCCGCACGCGGGCTATCTCGCGGTGCGCAAGGGGCTCGAGCGCTCGATGCCCGGTCGCCTCGTCGGCGTCTCGATCGACTCCGCCGGCCACCAGGCCTACCGCCTCGCCCTCCAGACCCGTGAGCAGCACATCCGCCGCGAGAAGGCGACCTCCAACATCTGCACCGCTCAGGTGCTCCTCGCCGTGATGGCGAGCATGTATGCCGTGTGGCACGGTCCCCAGGGCCTCACCGACATCGCTCGCCGGGTCCACGGCCATGCCGTAGCCCTCCGGGACGCGCTCGTCGCCGCGGGCCTCGACGTCGTCACGACGTCCTTCTTCGACACCCTCAAGGTCGCCGTGCCCGACGGCGCCGAGGAGATCGTGGCCCGCCTCGCGGACCTCGGCGTCAACGTGCTTCCCGTCGACGCCTCCCACGTCTCCCTCAGCCTCGACGAGACGACGACGGCCGCGACGCTCCACACGGTGCTCGACGGCTTCGGGGTCGACGCCGGCGAGTCCCGGGTGACAGCGTCCGGGCCCAGCGGCATACCCGAGGGCCTGCAGCGCACCTCGGAGTTCCTCACGCACCCGGTCTTCCACTCGCACCGCTCCGAGACGGCGATGCTGCGCTACCTCCGCACGCTGAGCGACCGCGACTTCGCCCTCGACCGCGGGATGATCCCGCTCGGCTCGTGCACCATGAAGCTCAACGCCACCACCGAGATGGAGCCGGTGACCTGGCCGGAGTTCGCCAACCTGCACCCGTTCGCCCCCGCCTCCCAGACCGTCGGCATCCGCGAGCTCATCGCCGACCTCAGCGCCTGGCTCTGCGAGATCACCGGCTACGACGCCGTCTCCCTCCAGCCGAACGCGGGGTCACAGGGGGAGTTTGCCGGCCTCCTCGCGATCCACGCCTACCACCAGGCCCGCGGTGAGGGCCACCGTCGCGTGTGCCTCATCCCGGCCAGCGCGCACGGCACCAACGCCGCATCCGCCGTGATGGCGGGCCTGCGGGTCGTCGTGGTGAGGACCGCCGAGGGCGGCACCGTCGACCTCGATGACCTCCGCGCCAAGATCGAGCAGCACCGCGACGACCTCGCCGCGATCATGGTCACCTACCCCTCGACCCACGGGGTCTACGAGGACACGATCAGCGAGCTCTGCGCGCTCGTGCACGAGGCGGGCGGACAGGTCTACGTCGACGGCGCTAACCTCAACGCCCTCGTCGGGCTCGCCCAGCCCGGGAAGTTCGGCGCGGACGTCTCCCACCTCAACCTCCACAAGACCTTCTGCATCCCGCACGGCGGCGGCGGTCCTGGCGTCGGCCCCGTCGGCGTCCGCGCCCACCTCGCCCCGCACCTGCCGAGCCACCCCCTCGCCCCCGAGTGCGGACCGGAGACCGGGGTCGGCCCGGTGTCCGGGGCGCCCTACGGCTCGGCCGGCATCCTGCCGATCTCGTGGGCCTACGTGCGGCTCAGGGGCGGCGACGGTCTGCGCCACGCGACCCAGGTCGCGGTCCTCGGCGCGAACTACGTCGCGGCGCGGCTGCGCGACCACTACCCGGTGCTCTACTCCGGACAGGACGGCCTCGTCGCCCACGAGTGCATCCTCGACCTCCGGCCGCTCACGGCCGCCACGGGTGTCACCGTCGACGACGTCGCCAAGCGCCTCGTCGACTACGGCTTCCACGCTCCGACGATGAGCTTCCCGGTCGCGGGCACCCTCATGGTCGAGCCGACCGAGTCGGAGGACCTGGGCGAGCTCGACCGCTTCTGCGACGCCATGATCGCGATCCGTGCCGAGATCGCGCAGGTCGCAGCCGGTGCGGTCGCTGCTGCCGACAGCATGTTGCGCCACGCGCCGCACACGGCGCTCGCCATCGCGGGGGTGTGGGACCACCCCTACGAGCGCGCAGCGGCGGCCTTCCCGGTCGGCGTCGTGCCAGGTGACAAGTACTGGCCACCGGTGGGGCGCATCGACGGCGCGTACGGCGACCGCAACCTCGTCTGTTCCTGCCCACCCCCCGAGGCGTTCGAGGGCTGAGCGAATCGGCCCAACCGCTCGCGCGTGAGGCGAAGGTGTGGTTGTCTCGGCACGTGGGAGCCGACGTCGAGCAGGCCAGGTACACGCGCGAGCAGCGCCAGCAGTATCGAGAGAAGGTGCGGCGCGACCTCGACGTGTTCGAGCGCATGCTCGGCAAGAGCGAGTTCGAGTTCGACCGGCCGATGACCGGCATCGAGATCGAGCTCAACCTCGTCTCCGAGGACCTCGGCCCCAAGCTCGACAACAAGTCGGTGCTCGAGCTGATCGCCGATGAGGACTACCAGACCGAGCTCGCCCGCTACAACATCGAGCTCAACGTCCACCCGAGGCCGCTCCCGGGCGACTCGGCGATCGAGCTCGAGCAGCTGCTGCGCAAGTCACTCAACAAGGCGTCGGCCCGGGCCGCGGAGCTGCACACCGGCATCGTCGCGATCGGGATCCTCCCGACCGTCATGCCCGAGCACTTCGAGGGTGACTGGATCAGCGAGAACATCCGGTATGCCGCTCTCAACAACGCCGTGCTCGACGCCCGCGGCGAGGACGTCTGGCTCGCGCTCGAGGGGCCGACGGGGGAGCGGATCGCGCGCTACTCCGACAGCCTCGCCCCCGAGTCGGCCTGCACGTCCATCCAGCTGCACGTCCAGGTCCAGCCCGAGCGCTTCGCCGACCACTGGAACGCCGCCCAGATCCTCGC
>JBBRGO010000239.1:0-5125 GCA_038224055.1 Actinomycetales bacterium | reverse complement strand
CACGTCGCGGGCGCGGTCAGCCAGGGGATGCTCTCGGCGCAGAAGGACACGCCGAAGGCGAGCACGTACATCGTCGCGGTCCCGACGCCGTTCAAGGACGGCTACGAGGCCGATCTCAGCTACATCGAGGCGGCCACGGACGCGATCATCCCCCAGCTCGAGGGCGGTGAGCTGATCATCCTCGAGTCGACGTCACCCCCCGGGGCGACCGAGCACATGGCCCAGCGGGTGCTTGATGCCCGCCCCGACCTCTCGCTCGACGGCTCGGGCGATCGACCCGTGGTCCAGTTCGCACACTGCCCCGAGCGGGTCCTGCCGGGCCGCGTGATGATCGAGCTCGTCACGAACGACCGCATCATCGGGGGTCTGACCCGAGCCGCCGCCGAGCGCGCCCGCGACCTCTACCAGATCTTCTGCGGCGCCCAGCTCCACCTCACGGACGCGACGACAGCCGAGATGGCCAAGCTCACGGAGAACTCCTTCCGCGACGTCAACATCGCCTTCGCCAACGAGCTGTCCATGATCGCGGACCGTCTCGGCATCGACGTGTTCGAGCTCATCGAGCTCGCCAACAAGCACCCTCGGGTCAACATTCTCCAGCCTGGGCCCGGCGTCGGCGGGCACTGCATCGCGGTCGACCCCTGGTTCATCGTCAGCGCCGCCCCGGAGGAGGCCCGCCTCATCCGCACGGCCCGAGAGGTCAACGACCACAAGCCCGAGGTCGTGCTCGGCAAGGTCAAGGAGCGGGCCGACCGCTTCAAGGCGCCGGTCCTCGCGGTGCTCGGGCTCGCCTTCAAGCCCGACATCGACGACCTGCGCGAGTCACCTGCCCTGGACATCGCCCGTAAGCTGGCCGAGCGCCACCCCGAGGCTCAGATCCTGGCGGTCGAGCCCAACGTGGACGAGCTGCCGCCGGTCCTGCGCGGTTTCGACAACGTCGAGCTCTGCGCCTTCGAGCCGGCGGTGGCGAAGGCCGACATCGTCGTGCTTCTCGTCGACCACAAGGAGTTCAAGAACGCCGACCGGGCGCTTCTCCACGAGAAGTCGGTCATCGACACCCGTGGCGTGTGGCGCTGAGGGTGTCGACCACAGCCCCGATCCGCCACTGCAGGGAGTCCCTCGATGCACGCTGACGAAAGCCGTGACCCCCGGGATCTCGACCGGCAGCTCCTCGCCGACTTCGTCGCCGACCCGGAGTGGCTCCGGTCCAGGCACCTCGGGCTCCAGGCCCGGGACGTCCGGGCGCGGAAGAAGATCGCTGAGCTCGAGAAGCAGGTCAAGCGGCTTCGCACGCTCGAGGCGGAGAACCGCGACCTCACCCGACGGCTCGGGTCGGCTCACGGGGCTCTCGAGGCCTACCGCGCCGAGAGCGCTCGACTGAAGGGTGACCTCCAACGCCTGCGCGCCTCGCAGGCCTTCCGACTCGGGCGCGCCCTGACCAAGCCGGCGGCCCTCCTGCGTCGTCGGCCCCCAACGGTGGCGGACGCCGCGACACCGATGGCGATCGAGGCCGCGCCCCCGCCGCTCCCGGCGGAGCCGAGCGCGACGGACCCGTCGGTGGGGGAGTCCCCCGGGACCACGAGCACGGCGCCGTCCGTGCCGCGCAGGCTCAGCGACTACACCTTCAAGGAGCTTCTCCAACGCTTCGAGGAAGCGCCGGGGGGCGTCCGACTCGGGCACGTCCTCTCGCGGGCGTGGTACCAGCAGGGCGCGATCACGCTCCCGGCGCGCCTCCTGCGCGAGCACCCGGAGACCGCGGCAGGGCTCGACGAGCGCAGCCAGGCGCTCGCCGGTCGCATCAGCGGCGCCGACCGGGTGCTTGCCACGGAGATCTCCGTCCCCCCGCGGGCTGCCGGACCGGCCTACCAGCCCGAGCGCGGGCGGGTCATGTACTGCGTCTACTCGACGCCCGCCTTCAACTCCAACGGCTACTCCACACGGACCAAGGGGGTGGCCGACGGGCTGAGACGGGCTGGTGCCGACGTCGTCGTCGTCGGCAGGTCCGGCTACCCGTGGGACGCGAAGACGGACGGCACCAAACCGCCCGAGCGGCGCCAGGTCGTCACCCTCGACGGGGTGGACTACGTCCACCTCCCGGGCGCCAACCTCGGCACCACACCGGTCGACCACTACGTGCTCCAGTGCGCCGACGCCTTCGTCCGGGAGGCGCGGCTCACCCGACCCAGCGTCATCCATGCCGCCTCCAACCACCGCGTCGGGCTCGCAGCGCTGATCGCCGCCCGTCGCCTCGGACTCCCGTTCGTCTACGAGGTGCGCGGACTCTGGGAGATCACCGAGGCGTCGGACAAGCCGGGATGGGAGCAGACGGAGCGCTTTGCCGAGCAGGTGCAGCTCGAGACGCTTGCCGCGAGGGAAGCCGACCTCGTTCTGGCGATCACCGCACAGACCAAGGACGAGCTCATTCGGCGGGGGGTCGACGAGGCCCGGATCGCGTTGGCGCCCAACGCCGTCGATCCCACCGCATTCGTTCCCCTGCCGACCGATGAGGGCCTTGCCAAGCACTTCGGCGTGCGCACCGACGTCCCGGTGATCGGGTTCGCCGGCAGCATGGTGCCCTACGAGGGACTCTCGACGCTCGTCACCGCGGCGTCGCTCCTCCGCGAGCGCGGCGTCGCGTTCCAGGTCGTGCTGGCCGGCTCCGGCAGCGCCCAACCGGAGCTCGAGTCGCAGGTCGTGGAGCTCGGGCTCGGTGACGACGTCCGCTTCATCGGGCGGGTGTCGGCGAGCGAGATGCCGAGGGTGCTCAGCCTCTTCGACATCATGCCGTGCCCGCGGGTCTCACTCCCGGTCACCGAGATGGTCTCTCCCCTCAAGCCGCTCGAGGCCCTCAGCGCGGCCAAGGCGGTCGTCCTGTCGGACGTGGCCCCGCACGCCGACCTGGCGGGGGCGGACCAGGAGCGGGCGCTGCTCTTCCCGGCCGGCGATGCTGCGGCGCTCGCAGACGTGCTCGCGCGGCTCATCGCCGACCCCGGCCTGCGTGACAACCTCGGGCGCACCGGCCGGCTGTGGTGCCTCGACGAGCGGAACTGGACGGCTCTCGGGGCTCGGATCCGGGACGACTACGCGAACGCGGCGCGCGCCCACGACGCGCTCGCCGACCGCGCGGACGGTCGTGAGCTCGCGAGCCTGCGGGTCGGGCTCATCGCCGACGAGTTCACCAGCGAGACGCTCGCGGCCACCGTCCACACCGTTTCGCTCGACCGTGAGGGATGGGCTGAGCAGCTCGACGACGACCTCGACCTCGTCTTCATCGAGTCGGCGTGGTCGGGCAACGGAGGTCAGTGGCACCGCGGCGTCGGCTACTACTCCGACGACGAGGATCGTTCTCTTGCAGGGCTGCTCGCGGCAGCGCGGGAGCGTGGGATTCCCACGGTCTTCTGGAACAAGGAGGACCCGGTCCACTTCGCGCGGTTCGTGCGGACCGCCTCCCGGTGCGACCACGTCTTCACCACCGACGGGAACATGGTCATCCCGTATCTCGAGTCCGGCCTCGGCACGGTCCGCACCGCGTCCTCGCTGCCGTTCTACGCGCAGCCCAAGATCCACAATCCGCTGCCCGGCGGCCGGATCTTCGAGCAGACCATCGCCTACGCCGGCACCTACTACGGCGAACGCTATGCCAAGCGCTCGGTCGAGCTGTCCCGACTCCTCGGGGCGGCCCGGCCGTACGGGCTAGCCATCTACGACCGGCAGCTCGCCGTCCCCGACTCGCCGTACCAGTTCCCTCCCGAGTTCCAGCGCGATGTCCGCGGCAGCCTGCCCTACGCAGAGGTGATCGACTCCTACAAGGCGCACGTGGCGAACCTCAACGTCAACTCCGTCGCCGACTCTCCGTCGATGTTCTCGCGCCGCGTCGTCGAGGTGGCCGCCTGCGGAGGCGTCGTCCTCTCGGGCCCGGGCCGTGGCATCTCCGAGACCTTTGGCAGCGTCATCCCCAGCACCGGCGACGCGGCCACCTGGCGCGCCCTGATGCGCGAGTGGACCCTCGACCCGCAAGCACGTCTGCGGGAGAGCTGGCTCCAGATGCGTGCCGTCCTGCGCGCGCACACGGTCGACACCGCCCTGACGATCCTCGCGCGCACGGCCGGGATCGCCGTCCGCGGGCCAGTCCTCCCGACGTATGCCGTCGTGCTCGACGGTGCCCGCCGTGACGTGATCGACGCCGTCTCCTCGCAGTCCGTCCTCCCCGCCATGGTGTGGGTGACGGGCGATCTCGAGACGGCGACAGCAACGTTCGGACCCCTCGGGGTGCCCATCGGGACCTGGCCGACTGACGAGGGCGGGGGTGTTCCCGCGAACATTGGCGCCGTCCTCGTCGGGCGCGTCGCGGAGCCGGTCGGACGCACCCACGCCGAGGACCTGCTGCTGGCCACGCGCTTCGGGGAGTGGGAGCGGCTCGTGTCGCGCGCCGACACGTCGCTCGAGCACGGGCACCCCCTGGCTCGACCGGTCACGTCGGTGCCATCGGCGGACGGCCTCGTGTCCGCGGCCCTCGTGCACCGTGCCGGCGGACTCGACGCCGCACTCAATGCAGACGGTGTCCGCGGGGTCGAGCTCCTCGTGCCCACTGAGCCGAGGCGCCACGACGGGTTCCGGGGGGCGACGGACGCGAAGCCCGAGGTCGACTGGATGCTCGATCTACGGGGTCGGACGGTGGTCGTCGCCGGCCACGATCTCAAGTTCGCCCAGTCCACCCTGGCCGGGCTGGAGGCGGCCGGCGCCGAGGTCCTGCTCGACGAGTGGGCCTCGCACACCGACCACGACGTCGAGCGGTCGACCGAGCTTCTCGGGCGAGCTGACATCGTGCTCTGCGAATGGGGTCTCGGCAACGCGGTCTGGTATTCCAAGCATGTCGGTGCCGGTCAGCGGCTCGTGGTGCGAGTGCACTCCCAGGAGCTGCGCCGTCCACATCTTTCGCGCGTCAGGCACTCGGCGGTGCACGCCTACGTGTTCGTCGGCGAGCTCGTCCGCGAGGCTGCGGTGCAGAGCCACGGTGTCCCCCGAGACAAGTCCGTCGTCATCCCCAACCCCGTCGATGTCGACGCCCTCGACCGGCCCAAGCACCCCGATGCCTCATGCGCGCTGGGTCTCGTCGGCATCGTGC
>JBBRGO010000238.1:0-5163 GCA_038224055.1 Actinomycetales bacterium | reverse complement strand
TACGTCTCCGCGCAGCAGAACAAGTCCGGCGACCAGGAGATCGGCCGCATCCCGGTCGACTCCATCTACAGCCCGGTGCTGACCGTGACCTACAAGGTCGAGGCCACCCGTGTCGAGCAGCGCACCGACTTCGACAAGCTCATCGTCGACGTCGAGACGAAGAACTCGATGTCGCCGCGTGACGCCATGGCGTCGGCGGGCAAGACGCTCGTCGAGCTCTTCGGCCTGGCCCGCGAGCTCAACGTCGAGGCCGAGGGCATCGACATGGGCCCGTCACCGACGGACGCCGCGCTGGCGGCGGACCTGGCACTGCCGATCGAGGAGCTCGACCTCACGGTCCGGTCCTACAACTGCCTCAAGCGCGAGGGCATCCACACCGTGGGTGAGCTCGTCGGACGCAGCGAGGCCGACCTGCTCGACATCCGCAACTTCGGTGCGAAGTCGATCGACGAGGTCAAGGCCAAGCTCGTCGGCATGGGTCTGGCTCTCAAGGACAGCCCCCCCGGCTTCGACCCCTCGGCGCTCGTGGACAACTACGGCGACGACGACCTCGACGACGACGACGAGTCGTTCGTCGAGGACGAGCAGCTCTGACCAACCGCTTCTTGACCGCGCCCTCGGCACTCCGCTCGAGACGGCCAGGTCAGACCCTCTAGGAGAAACACAATGCCCACCCCCACCAAGGGTCCCCGCGTCGGTGGCGGCCCCGCCCACGAGCGGCTGATTCTGGCCAACCTCGCGACGTCGCTCTTCGAGCACGACAAGATCATGACGACCGAAGCCAAGGCGAAGCGGCTCCGTCCGCTCGCCGAGCGCCTCGTCACCTTCGCCAAGCGCGGTGACCTGCACGCCCGTCGTCGGGTCATGACCGTCGTGCGCGACAAGGGTGTCGTCCACCGCCTCTTCGCTGAGATCGCCCCGGACATGGCGGCTCGCGAGGGCGGCTACACCCGCATCATCAAGATCGGTCCCCGCAAGGGGGACAAGGCCCCCATGGTCGTCATCGAGCTCGTCCGCGAGCCGCTGTCGGCCAAGAAGGCCACCGTCAAGGAGGCCGAGGGCGCGACCCGCCGTGCGGCCCAGGACGAGGCCAAGGCCGCCGCGGTCGAGACCACGACCGCCGAGGACGCCGCCAAGGCGACCGAGGCGAGCGAGGCCTCCGAGACGGCCGCGCTGCCCGCGGGCGCCGTCGCGGCGAACGAGGACGGCTCCGCGCCCGAGGACGGCTACACCGTCAAGGGCAACGCCGACTCCGGCAAGTACCACGAGGCCGACGGCCAGTGGTACGACCAGACGGTCGCCGAGTTCTGGTTCCAGTCCGCCGAGGACGCCGAGGCCGCCGGCTTCACGAAGGCCGGCTCCTGATCGGCTGAGCCTTCCGGCTCACCCGCGTGGCCACGTCCGTACCCACGGACGTGGCCACGGGCGCGTCCGGGCCCGCCCCGCTGCCTCCCCCACGTCGAGTGGGCACTTTGTGACGCGCGGGTGCGGAAGGAAGTGCCCACTCGACGGGTGGGTCACCAGTGGTGGGCGACGTCGACGACGAGCCGCTGCCCGCCGCCCGGCCCGGCCAGGGTGAAGACCCGCATCGGCAGCCGGGCCCGGACGCCGAGACCGAGGTCGGTGTAGCCCTCGAAGCTCGAGACCCAGCGCAGCTGCCGGAAGGTCTGCCAGCCGGCATAGTTCGCCACGCCCGAGGCGGGGACCTTGGCGGTCGCCGGTGCGTGGACCGAGATCTGGAGCCTCGCCCCACCCGTCACCGGCACCGGGAAGCCGCTCCCCGGGTTGGTCACGACCGGGACGTAGGAGACGGAGTAGCCGACGTGGCCCGCGCCGGGTCCGATGTCGACGACGAGCCGGTCGAAGCAGGCGTGGCGCCCCGACCGGACGGCGAGCACCGACCCGGTCGTCATCGGGGCCGCGGCCTCGGGAAGCGACCCCCAGACGATGCCGCAGTACGGTGACGCGGAGGCGGGCGCGCCGCCGACCGTGGCGGCGACGGGCACGACGAGGGCGGCCGCTGCGGCGACTGACGCGAGTCGACGCCTCATGGTGGTGGACGAGGTGTTCATGGTGGTTCCCCTTTCCCTGGGCGCGGACGTCGGTGTCCGAGCACCCACTCCTAAGACGTGCAGACGCCGGAGCGGGTTGACCGCCGGTCTCGGGCGGGTGCCGGCTCGGGCACAATGGGCCGGTGCCTGCGACGCTCCGCCTCCGCCTCGACCTCGCCTACGACGGCACGGACTTCTCCGGCTGGGCTGCGCAGCCGACGCTGCGCACCGTCGAGGGCGAGCTGGCGTCTGCCCTGACGACCTTGCTGCGCTCCCGGGAGCCGGTCCGCGTCACCGTGGCGGGGCGCACCGACGCCGGCGTGCACGCCCGCGGCCAGGTGGTCCACCTCGACGTGTCCAGGGAGGCGTTCGAGGCACTGCCCGGGCGGGCCCATCGTGGCCCCGAGGCGGACCTGCTCCAGCGGCTGCGCGGCATCCTGCCCCACGACATCGTCGTCCACTCGGCGGTTCGAGCCGCGGAAGGCTTCGACGCCCGCTTCGCGGCGCTCGAGCGCCGCTACCGCTACCGCATCGCCGACCCGTTCGCCGTCCGCGACCCCCTGCGACGCCACGACACCGTCTGGTGGCGACGGCCACTGGACGTCGAGGCGCTCAACGCCTCCTCCACCTCCCTGCTGGGTCTGAGGGACTTCGCTGCGTTCTGCCGGCGCCGTGAGGGGGCGACCACGACCCGGACCCTGCTCGAGTTCAGCTGGCACCGCGACGGGGAGGGCGTGCTCGAGGCGACCCTGCGGGCCGACGCCTTCTGCCACTCGATGGTCCGGTCCCTCGTCGGCGCGGTCGTCGCGGTGGGGGAGGGCCGCCGGGAGGCGGGCTGGCCCGCGCAGACCCAGTCGGCCGGGGTGCGCGGCGCCGAGATCCTCGTCATGCCCGCCCACGGCCTCAGCCTCGAACACGTGCGCTACCCGCCCGACGACCAGCTCGCCGCGCGGGCGCAGGAGTCCCGGTCGCGGCGGGGCGAACGGCACGCCCCTGAGGACAGCGGGACCGGGCGCCTCGACCGACCCGACGGTGTGATTGCATCGTCCCCGTGACTCGATCCGACCGCCTCACGATCCCCGCCGTCGCGGGGGCTGCGGCCCGGACGGGAGCCCTGCGGATGGCCGCCGTGGTGCTGCTCGCCGCCTCGCTCGTCCTCACCGGGTGCTCCGCTCCTGGGGCGCCCACCGGTGGGTCGGCGCCCACGACGGGGGCCACCGACGCGAGCCCCGCGGCCAAGCCCGTCACCGCCCGGTCGGGCGGCTTCACGCTCGTCCCGGCCGCGCACTGGGTCGAGGCCACCGACCGGGCCGGCGAGGTGGCCGGCCTCGACCTCGTCGTCCTGTCGGGCGAGCAGGTCGCCGCGTTCAACAACAACCTCGTCGTCACGAGCACCGAGGGCAGCGCTGCCGACCTCGACGCCGAGCTGGCTCGGGGCCGTGACCAGCTCGCAGGTGCGGGCCGGGAGATCTCCGAGGCGCCCGACCAGCAGATCGCGGGCGAGACCGCCACGGGCTTCTCCTCGGCCTTCGAGGAGCAGGGGATCCCCGTCCTCGCCCGCTCCTACGGCGTACTCCACGGCGGCCGGGTCTACCTGCTCACGCTGAGCTCCTCGCCCGACGAGGCCGACCACGCCCTGGTGGAGCTCGGCGCGATGCTGGACCGCTGGCAATGGACCTGAGCCGCCGGCGGTCGCGCACCGCGCGGGCCCCGATCCCCGGCGAGATCACGGTCCTCGTCGCCGCGGCCTTCGTCATCGCGATCGGCTTCGGCCTCGTCGCGCCGGTCCTGCCGGCCTACGCCCGCAGCTTCGACGTCGGGGTGGCCGCGGCCTCCGTCGTCGTGTCCGTCTTCGCCTTCTTCCGTCTCGTCTTCGCACCGGTGGGCGGCGCCCTCGTCTCGCGTCTGGGGGAGCGACCGATCTACCTCACCGGTCTGCTCATCGTCGCTGCGTCCTCGCTCGCGACGGCGTTCGCCCAGTCCTACGTGCAGCTGCTCGTCTTCCGTGGGCTCGGCGGTATCGGCTCGACGATGTTCACCGTGTCGGCGATGGCGCTGCTCGTGCGCCTTGCCCCACCGGGGATGCGTGGCCGGGTGTCCTCCGCCTACGCCAGCGCCTTCCTCATCGGCGGCACCGTCGGTCCGGTCGTGGGTGGGCTGCTCGCGTCCTTCGGCCTCCGGCTGCCGTTCATCGCGTATGCCGTCGCGCTCGTCATCGCCGCGGCCTCGGTCGCGCTCCGGCTCTCCGGTGCGTCCCTGCGCCCGAGCCCTGACCGACCGGTCGTGGCGCCGATGCTGCTGCGGGAGGCCGTCGCCGACCCGGCCTACCGCGCGGCGCTCGCCTCGGGTTTTGCGAACGGGTGGTCCAACTTCGGCGTGCGGGTCGCCGTGCTCCCCCAGTTCGCCATCGCGGTGCACGACGCCACGTGGGTGGCCGGGGCCGCGCTCGCCGTGGCGGCGGTCGGCACCGCCCTCACCCTCCAGGTCTCCGGTCGGCTCGCCGACCGGGTCGGCCGCCGGCCCCTCGTCATCGGCGGACTGCTCGTCACCGCGGTCTCGCTCGGCGCCATCGGACTCAGCGAGAGCCTGCTCGTGCTGCTGGTCCTGTCGGTCGTCAGCGGGGTGGGTGCCGGGATGGTCAACCCCGGCCAGCAGGCCACCGTGGCCGATGTCGTGGGCTCCGATCGCGGGGGCGGGACCGTCCTCGCCGCCTTCCAGATGTCCCAGGACACCGGTGCCATCCTCGGCCCGGTCCTCGTCGGGGTCGCGGCCGACGTCTGGGGTTTCGGCTGGGCCTTCGCCCTCACGGGGGTCGTCAGCGTGGTCGCCGTGCTGCCGTGGCTCCGGGCCCGGGAGACCCTCGTGCGGACCGACCGGTCGGCGGTGACCCCGGCCTGACCCCGGCCTGAACCCGGCCCGAACCCGGCCCGAACCCGGCCCGACCCGGCCTGACCCCGTCCTCGCCCGCGACGGCCCGACTATCGACGTGACGGGAGCGGGCGGCATACGTCAGTCTTGCCTGCGTGGGCCACGTCGACATCAACGCCATCTCCTTCACCCTGCCCGACGGCAGGCCGCTGCTGGGCAGCGTCTCGTTGCGCGTCGGGGAGGG
>JBBRGO010000237.1:0-5182 GCA_038224055.1 Actinomycetales bacterium | reverse complement strand
GAGAGCGGGGGTGTTCGGCATGACGCGCACGACGGACGTGCCCTCGGGGAGCAGCGCCTCGAGGTGCGCGGTCGTGATCCCGGCCGCGAGCGAGATGACCGTGTTGCCGTCGACGACGTGACCGGCGATCTCCTCGACGAGAGCGTCCATGTCCTGGGGCTTCACGCAGAGCACGAGCGTGTCGGCGGCGGCGGCGGCCTCGGCGTTGGTCAGCACCCGCACGCCGAGCTCCGCACCGAGGTCGGCCACCCGGTCGGGTGTGCGCCCGGTGATGACGAGTTCGCCGGCCGGGC
Source organism: Actinomycetales bacterium (assembly GCA_038224055.1). Lineage (GTDB taxonomy): Bacteria > Actinomycetota > Actinomycetes > Actinomycetales > Dermatophilaceae > JBDSSS01. The sequence goes on along the minus strand of JBBRGO010000237.1, from coordinate 4,889 downwards.
GGCCGGAGCGCAGCAGGCCGGACAGGAGCGTCCGACCCATCACCCCGGTGCCGAAGATCGCCGTCGTCGTCACGGGCTCAGCCCTTCGACGCGACGCCGCGCAGGAAGAACATGACGTTCGCCGGCTTCTCGGCCATCCGCCGCATGAGGTAGCCGTACCACTCCTCGCCGTAGGGGATGTAGACGCGCATCTGGTCACCGCGGTCGGCGATCCGACGCTGCTCGTCCGGTCGGATCCCGTAGAGCATCTGGTACTCGAAGGACTTCGGGTCGCGACCCGCCTGACCCGCGAGCGCCCCGGCGATCTCGATGAGGCGCGGGTCGTGGGAGGCCACCATGGGATAGCCCTTGCCCTGCATGAGCACCTTGAGGCACCGGACGTAGGACTTGTCGACCTCGGAGCCGGACTGGAAGGCGACCGACTCGGGCTCGTTGTAGGCGCCCTTGCACAGGCGGACCCTCGACCCGGCGTGGGCGAGGTCGCGGCAGTCCGCCTCGGTGCGGCGCAGGTAGGACTGGACGACCGCCCCGACGGTCGGGAAGTCGGCGCGCAGCTCACGCAGCGCCTCGAGGGTGAGGTCCGTCGTCGTGTGGTCCTCCATGTCGAGGGTCACGGTCGTGCCGGCGTCCTTCGCCACGGTGCAGATCTCCCGCGCGTGGTCGAGGGCGACGGCGTTGCCGTCGCCGGGGAGGGCCTGCCCGAGGGCGCTCAGCTTGAGCGAGACCTCGACGGTGCCGCCCTCGGTCAGCCCCTGGTCGCGCAGCGCGGTGAGCAGGGCGACGTAGGCGTCGCGCGTGTGCCTGGCCTGCTCGACGTCGAGGGTGTCCTCGCCGAGGTAGTCGATCGTGGAGAGCCGTCCGGAGGCGGAGATCTCCGCCGCAGCGCCGACGACGTCTGCGCGCGCGGCCCCGGGCACGAAGCGCTTCACGACCGAGCGCGACACGGGGGCCTTCTCGACGAGGTCTCGGATCTTCTCCTGCTTGGACAGCTGGAGGAGTGAGTTGCGCAGCAGGTCGCTGGCGTCCACGGTGACCTCCCGGTCAGATGCGGTGGGTGGGTGGGAGTGCTCCGGCAGAATCTACCGCCCGAGCCGGCGGACCGCGCCTCGCACCGCGGCTGCGCGCAGATCGCTCGCGTGAGGCAGACTCCCGGGCATGACGACGCCGACCACGCCGACGCTCTGCGGGCTCGACGAGCTCGGCGACGGCCTCGGCCGGGCCGCGACCGTGCTGCGCGCCAACGCCGGCTCGGCAGGTCTCGCCGCGACGGTCCCCACCTGCGCCGGTTGGCAGGTGCTCGACCTCGTCGTGCACACGGGCATGGTGCATCGCTGGGCCGCAGCGGCCGTCAGCGGCTCCACCGCCGCCGGCACCGCCGCCCTCGAGCGCGCCGGGCGGGAGGCGGTCGACGTCCTCGGCTGGTTCGACGAGGGGGCCACGTCACTGCTCCAGGCCCTCGTCGACGCCCCCGACGACCTCGAGGCGCCGGTGTTCCTCCACGACGCGCCCCCGGCAAAGCTCTTCTGGGCGCGGCGCCAGTGCCATGAGACGACGATCCACGCGGTCGACACCATCGCCGCCCGGCTCGGCCGCTGCCCCACCCCCGCGGAGACGTGGATCCGGCCGTCCCTCGCCCTCGACGGCATCGACGAGCTGCTCCGCGGTTTCGTGCCCCGCCCGAGACAGCACGTCAACCCGCCCCGGGCCGTGCGGCTCCTCGTGGCGCCCGACGACAGCGACGTCGCGTGGCGTCTCGACCTCCACCCGGACCAGCCCCCGGCCGTCGAGCGCGTCGACGCCGGATCGGCGGGCCCCACCGACCACCTCCTCCGGGGCGACGCCGTCGACCTCTATCTGCGACTGTGGAGCCGCTCACCCGCCGCGCCGGCGGACGAGCTCGAGCAGTGGTGGCGCGACGCCGTGTCGGTGAGGTGGTGAGCTCGTGAGCGAGACGAGGGGCGGTATGCCGCTGGGCGGCGTCGGCCGGTCCGTGCAGGCCGCGATCTACCGCGCGGGCGCCTTCGGTCACGCGCCTGCAGTGCCGACGGACGGGAACCTCCTCGAAACAGCAGCGCGGAAACACATGTCCCGCAAGGGATTCGCCTACGTGGCCGGCTCAGCGGGATCGGGGTCCAGCGCCCGTGCCAACGCGGCCGCCTTCGACCGGTGGCAGATCGTCCCCCGCCTGCTCGTGGACACGACCGAGCGTGACCTGTCGGTGGACCTGTTCGGGAGGAGACACCCGAGTCCCTTCCTCGTGGCCCCGGTGGGGGTCCTCTCGATGGCGCACGCCGACGCCGACCTCGGGGTCGCCCGCGCCGCCCGGGAGCAGGGCGTCACCCAGATCATCAGCACCCAGGCATCCGTCCCGATGGAGCAGATCGCTGCCGAGCTCGACGGCTCCGGGCACTGGTACCAGCTCTACTGGAGCAGCAACGACGACCTCGTCGAGAGCCTCGTCGGTCGCGCGGAGGCGTGCGGCAGCGAGGCGCTCGTCGTGACGCTCGACACGGCATACCTCGGCTGGCGGCCCCGCGACCTCGACCTCGGCCACCTCCCCTTCGCCCGCGGGGAGGGCATCGCGCAGTACACGTCGGACCCGGTCTTCCAACGGCTCGTCGCCGAGCGGGTGGCGGCGACGGCCCCGGGCGCTGCTTCCCCCCGGCCGACCCCCGGCGCCGTCTCGACCCTGCTGGCACTGAGTCGAAACCACCCGGGCCGGGCGAGGGACAACCTCACCGCGCCCGAGCCGCGCGCCGCCGTCGAGACCTTCCTCGACGTCTTCTCCCGACCGTCCCTGTCGTGGTCGGACCTGCCGCGCCTGCGGTCGCTGACGAGCTTGCCGATCGTGCTCAAGGGCATCCTGCACCCGGACGACGCGCGCCGAGCGGTCGACGCCGGCGTGGACGCGGTGTACGTGTCCAACCACGGAGGTCGGCAGGTCGACCGGACCATCGCCTCGCTCGACGCCCTGCCCGGGGTGGTCGAGGCCGTGCGTGCGAGTTCGGTGCAGCTTCCCGTCATCTTCGACAGTGGGATCCGTTGCGGCGCCGATGCATTCGTTGCCCTGGCTCTCGGGGCCACGTCGGTTGCGGTCGGGCGCCCCCACGTCTACGGACTGGCGATCGCCGGGGCCCAGGGTGCGGCGGAGGTCCTGCGCAACCTCCGCGCCGAGCTGGACCTGCTGCTCGGGCTGACCGGGTGCACCTCCTTGGCCGACCTCACCCCCGACCGGCTCGTCAGGGCCGGTGGCGACCACCGACCGGAGGGCGAGCGGTCGTGAGCGACGAGAATGACGACGTGACGCGGCTCGCCGACCTCCGGGTCGTCGTGGACCGGATCGAGGGCCGCTCCGTGTGCGGCCTGCGCCCGGGTGACTCCTTCACCGTGACCCGCTCGAGCGAGCTGCGGCTGCCCGAGGGCGGCCACTTCTGCCTCTACGCCCTCGCGGCGGTCCTGCCGCTGCTCCCGGCCAAGCAGCGCGCCCTCGCGCCGGGTGACTGGCTGTCCAAGGACTGCGAGGTCACCTGTCCCGACCCCGAGGAGCGGCTCGTCATGCGCATCGAGGGCGGCGAGGTCCGCGAGCACCGGACGGACGAGCTCACCTGATGGGGAGCGACGACCACGACGCCTCGGGCCAGGTATCGGTCGCGCTGCAGACCGACAAGACGCCCGCCGCCTACGCGACCCTCGCCCGGGCGGCCGAGGACCTCGGCTTCGACGGGGTGAGCGTCTTCGCCGACCTCGGCTTCCAGCCACCGGCCCTGGCTCTCGCCACGATCGCCGCCGCGACCAGCCGGGTCCGGATCGGTGCGGCCTGTCAGAACCCGCTGCTGACCCATCCCGTCGAGATCGCCGGGCAGGTCGCCGCGCTCGCCCTCGCGTCCCGCGGCCGGGCCTACGTGGGTCTGGCCCGGGGTGCCTGGCTCGACGGCCTCGGTGTGGACGCGAGCCGTCCGCTCGCGAGGCTCGCGGACAGTGTCGAGATCATCCGGCGGCTGCTCGTCGGGGACGACGGCGGCTATGAGGGTGCGGTGCTCGGCCTGCCACCCGGGATCCGTCTGCAGTTCCCGCTACCCACCGACGCCGTCGACCTCCTCGTCGGGACCTGGGGGCGGCGCACCGCCCAGTGGGCCGCGACGGCCGCCCAGGAGGTCAAGATCGGGGGCAGCGCCAACCCCGAGATGGCGGGGACGATGCGCGACTGGCTCGGCAACTCCCCCACTCGGGTCGTCGTGGGGGCCGTCACCGTGTGCGACGCCGACCGCGTGGTGGCTCGCACCCTCGCCCGCCGGGAGGTCGCGCTCTACCTCGACGTCGTCGCCGGGCTGGACCCCACGGTGACCGTGCCCGACGACGTGCGCCACCGGATCGGCGCCGCGGTGCGCGTGGGCGACCACGACGCCGCCGGCCGCGCGGTGCCGGACGACCTGCTCGACCGCTTCGCCTTCGCCGGCACCCCGGCGGACATCGCCGGTCAGGTCGAGGCGCTCTTCGACGCCGGCGCCCACCGGGTCGAGCTGGGCACCCCGCACGGCACCGATGCCCTCGCCGGGCTGCGGCTGCTCGGCACGGAGATGCTCCCGCGGGTGCGACGGGCCGGGACGAGATGACGACAGCGCGCCCGTCGCCGAGGCCCGACCCGTCACCCACGCCCGGCCGGGCGTGGCAGGTCGCCGACCGCTACGTCGCGGACCTCGCCCGCACCGACCACGAGGCCGCCACCGTCGCCGGGCTCGAGCTCGAGGGGTCGCTGCCGCGGCTGTCCCCCGACGCCTACGACGACCGCATCGGAGCGGCCCGGGGGGCGGGCGCCGCCCGCACCGCCCACCCCGCCCACGGCACCGACAGCACGGACGCCGCGCGGCACCACGGGCTCGCCGAGCGAC
>JBBRGO010000236.1:0-5200 GCA_038224055.1 Actinomycetales bacterium | reverse complement strand
GACGAGGAGGCGCGAGCGATGTCGAATGCCCCGGCAGCCGCCCACGCGCTCGACGTCCTCGAGCACCTCTCCCGGCACGCCGAGCCCGTCCCGGCGGCGGCCATCGCCCGGGACCTCGGGCTGCCCCGCTCGTCGGTCTACCACCTGCTCAAGGTGCTCCAGGGCCGGGGCTACGTCACGCACTACGTGGAGGACCGCCGGTTCGGGCTCGGCTCGGCGGCCTACGAGCTCGGCTCGGCCTACCAGCGACAGGCACCCCTGGCCCGCGTCGCGCGGGGCCCGATGCGACGGCTCGTCGACCAGGGTGGACGCAACGCCCACTTCGCCACGCTCGATGGCCGCGACGTCATCTACCTGCTCGAGGAGCGGGCCAGCGGCCAGCCGACGCTCGTCACCGACGTCGGCGTGCGGCTGCCCGCCCACCTCACCGCGAGCGGCCTGGCCATGCTCTCGGCCCTGCCCGCGACGCAGGTGCGGGCGCTCTACCCCGACCGGTCGAGCTTCACCCAGCGCCAGGGCACCGGCCCGACCTCCCTCAGCGAGCTGCGCGCGATCCTCACCCGCACCCGCACGGACGGCCACGCCCGCGAGGACGGCACGGTCTCCCCCGACCTGTCGTCGATCGGCGTCCCGGTGCTCGACCGCGCCGGCCGACCGCTCGCTGCCATCGCCGTGACGTTCCGCTCGGAGGTGGCGACGCCCGAGCACATCGAGGACCTCGTCGTGCTCACCCGCGCCACTGCCGCTGACATCGCACGGCGCCTCAGCCCCGCCCGCTCCTGACCCCCCGCCCCCTGTCGAGTGGGCACTTTCACCCGGGCGGAAGTGCCCACTGGACGGGGGTCCAGGCGAGGTCCGTAGGGTCGAACCATGCGCGCCATCACGATTCCCGAGCCCGGTGAGGCAGACGCCCTCGTGCTCGCCGACGTCCCCGCACCCACCGCCGGACCGGGGCAGGTCCTCGTCGACGTCGTCGCCGCGGGCGTCAACCGCGCCGACGTCATGCAGCGGATGGGCTTCTACCCCCCGCCGCCGGGTGCGAGCGAGCTCCCCGGCCTCGAGGTGAGCGGCCGGATCGCGGCCCTCGGCGAGGGTGTCGACGGCTGGGCGGTCGGGGACGAGGTGTGTGCGCTCCTCGACGGCGGCGGTTACGCCGAGCAGGCGGTCGCGCCCGTCGGGCAGCTGCTTCCCGTGCCGAGCGGCGTCTCCCTCGAGGACGCCGCCGGCCTACCCGAGGTCGCGGCCACCGTCTGGTCCAACGTCTTCCTCACCGCCAACATCCAGCCGGGGCAGTACCTCCTCATCCACGGCGGTAGCTCGGGCATCGGCACCATGGCGATCCAGCTCGCCAAGGCCGTCGGCGCCCACGTGGCCGTGACCGCCGGCTCCGCGGCCAAGCTGGACTTCTGCCGCGAGCTCGGCGCCGAGATCCTCGTCAACTACCGCGAGGAGGACTTCGTCGAGAAGGTGCGCTCGGCCTCGGCGGGCCACGGCGCCGACGTCATCCTCGACAACATGGGCGCGAAGTACCTCGCCCGCAACGTCGACCTGCTCGCGACGAACGGCCGGCTCGTCACCATCGGACTGATGGGCGGCCGCACCGCCGAGCTCGACCTCGGGGTGCTCCTCGGCAAGCGGGGAGCCGTCATCGCCACCTCGCTCCGCGCCCGGCCGCTCGCGGAGAAGGCCGCGATCGTCGCCGCCGTCCGCGAGCACGTGTGGCCGCTCATCGAGGCGGGGCAGGTGCGCCCCGTCATCCACGCGCGCCACCCGCTCGCGGACGCGCCCGCCGCGCACCGCGAGATGGAGGCCTCGGGTCACATCGGCAAGATCCTGCTCACCACCTGACCCCGACCCCTTGCGCCGCCCGCCAATACTCGGTATACCTACTCTCACCTCAGGTAATACCGAGTATGTAGGGAGTCTGGGCATGTCGGTCAAGCAGGGTCTGCTGGCGCTCCTCGCCGAGGAGCCGATGTACGGGGCGCGTCTTCGCACCGAGTTCGAGACGCGGACGGGAGGCACCTGGCCGCTCAACGTCGGGCAGGTCTACACGACCCTCGCCCGACTCGAGCGAGACGGTCTCGTCGAGCCGGTCGGAGGCAGCGACGACGAGGGCCGCATCGCCTACCGCCTCACCGACGCCGGCCGTACCGAGATCGCCACGTGGTGGCTCACCCCCGTCGACCGCGACTCGACGCCCCGTGACGAGCTCGTCATCAAGCTCGCCCTCGCCGTCACCTCACCCGGCATCGACGTTCCGCGCGTCGTCCAGACCCAGCGGACCGCCACCCTCAGGCACCTGCGTGACCTCACCCGGCTCAAGAGCCGCGTCAGCGACGAGCTCGAGGCACGTGACCTCGCCTGGCTGCTCGTCCTCGAGAACCTCCTCTTCGCCGCCGAGGCCGAGGTCCGCTGGCTCGACCACGTCGAGTCCACCCTCGATCGTATGCCGGCCGCCGCGCTCCGCCGCCCTCCGTCCACCGGCGACGCGACCGCATCGACGGACTCGACCGGCACGGCGGACCCGTCCGTCGCTGCGCGCCGCCACGGAGCCCGGGCATGAGCGCCACGCCGGCCGCGGCCTCGGGCCTCGTCCTCGAGGACGTCTCGCGGGTCCACGGGTCCGGCGAGACCGAGGTGCTCGCCCTGAGCCACGCCTCGCTGACGGTCGCGAGGGGCGAGCTCGTTGCCGTCATGGGCCCGTCCGGTTCGGGCAAGTCGACCCTGCTCAACCTCTCCGGTGGTCTCGACCGCGCCACGAGCGGCCGGGTGCTCGTCGAGGGTGTCGACGTCGCCTCGCTCGACGCCAAGGGGCTCGCCGCGCTGCGCCGCCGCTCCATCGGCTTCGTCTTCCAGGACCTCAACCTCATCCCCAGCCTCACGGCGGCCGAGAACATCGGCCTGCCCCTCGAGCTCGACGGCTGGTCGGTGCGTCGGGCCCGGTCGCAGGCACTCGACGCGCTCGACCAACTGCGCCTGCGCGACCTCGCGGACCGCTACCCCGACCAGATGTCGGGCGGGCAGCAGCAGCGGGTCGCCATCGCCCGCGCCCTCGTCGGGGAGCGGTCGCTCGTGCTCGCCGACGAGCCGACCGGAGCCCTCGACTCGCACACCGGTGAGGGCGTCCTCAAGATCCTGCGGCAGCGCTGCGACGCCGGTGCGGCCGGGCTGCTCGTCACCCACGAGGCGCGCCACGCCGCCTGGGCCGACCGGGTCGTCTTCCTCCGAGACGGAGTCATCGTCGACGAGACCGGCTCCGCCGACACGGCGGACTCGCTCCTCAGCCAGGCAGGTTGAGATGGACCGCGCGCAGACGGGCGCTCCGTCCTCACGCCTCGACCGGTGGCGGGCCGGCTGGCGCGTCTCCCTGCGGATGGCCCGCCGCGACGTCCGACGCCACCGGGGACGCAGCCTGCTCGTCGTCGTCATGGTCGGTCTTCCCGTCCTGCTGCTCACTGCCGCAACGACGCTGTGGTTCACCGACGACCTCGACGCGACCGAGCGACTCCCCCTGACGCTGGGTCACTCGCAGGGATACCTCCTCCCGCGCCAGCCGCTGCAGCAGCGTCAGCTCGTCGACCCCTCCGTCCAGCAGGGTTGGCCCGGCACCCCGCCGCCCGCCCTCCCCGTCCCCGGCCTCACCGAGCGCGGTGAGATGGCGGCATTGGGGACGATGGTGCACGCGCGGCTCGTCGAGGTCGGCGCCGTGCCCACGACGTTCCGCTCGGGTGAGCACTACGTCACGGGCACCGTCCTCGGGGCGGACCTCACCGATCCCGCGGTCCTCGCCCCGCGGGTCACCCTCGAGTCCGGTCGATGGCCTGCGACGCCGGACGAGATCCTCGTCACCGCCCAAGGAATCGAGCACGGCCTCCCCGAGAGCGGCCAGCTCGGGCTGCGGACGATCGGCTCGTCCGGTGAGGCACCGGAGCGGACCGTCACCATCGTCGGCACCGGCCGCGGGTTCGACGCCCAGGGCGGACAGTTCGTCCAGCAGGCCGATGTCGTCTCGGCACCCGTCACCTCGGACTACGCCTCGTCCCAGTGGCTCGTCGTGCGAGCCGAACCGATCACCTGGGCCGAGGTCGCGCGGCTCAACACCTACGGGGTCGGGGTCTTCAGCCGCTACGTGGCCGAGCACCCGGCCACGATGACCAGGGTCACGGGCGATGAGAGCACCGTGCGCGAGTCCACTCTCGTGCTCGTCGTCTCCCTCACCGCCCTCGGCCTCGTGCTCCTGACGACGTTGCTCGCCGGTCCGGCCTTCGCCATCAGCGCCGCCCGGCAGCGGCGGACCCTCGCCCTTGCCGCGTCCAACGGCGCCACCACGGCGCAGCTGCGTCGCACGGTCCTCGCCCAGGCACTCGTCCTCGGCGTGCTGTCCGCCGCGGTCGGCGTGGCGCTCGGTGTCGTCGGCGCCGTCGCTGCCGTCGGCACCACTCGGATCGTCCGCCCCGACATCTTCGTCGGACCGACGGAGGTGCCGTGGGTTGCCGTCGGGCTCGTGGCCGCTGCCGCCATCATCAGCTCCGTCGTGGCCGCGCTCATCCCGAGTCGTGGCCTGGGTCGTCTCGACGTCGTGTCGGTGCTCAGGGGCCAGGGCGTCTCCCCGACGCTGCGCCGCCGGATCCCCGTCCTCGGCACCGTCCTCGTGGCCGGGGGCGCGGTCGCGGTCACCTGGGCCTCGTTCCAGGACCTCGGTGCGGCGGTGACGGTGGCCGCCTTCGTCGGCGGCTCCGTCGCCATCGTGGTGGGGTCCCTGATGATCGTGCCGCTGGTGCTGGCCCTGGTGGCCCGCGGCGCTCACCGTCTGCCGCTCTCGCTGCGGATGGCCTCACGTGAGGCGGGACGCCAGCGGGGGCGAGCCACCCCGACCGTCGCTGCCATCATGGCGGGCGCTTCGGCCCTGACGGTCATCTGCATCGGCGTCGCCGCCGACACGACACGGGCCAGCGCGGACTACGTCCCGGCGACCACCCAGGGACAGGGCGTCGTCCGGACGTCGGGTGCCACGCCGGCCCGTCTGCTCGACCTCGAGCAGTCGGTCACCACCACCTCGCCGACCCTGCACTCGCTCGTCGTCCGTGACCTCGTGGACTACCGGCAGGACGACGGACGCGTGATCATGGTGGCCCGGCGACCCGGCTGCACGATCGACCAGCTCCTGCCCCAACCCATCGGCGGGGACGTGGCCCCT
>JBBRGO010000235.1:0-5278 GCA_038224055.1 Actinomycetales bacterium | reverse complement strand
ACGACGCGCCCCCCCCCCTGGCCGCCGCCCCCCCCGACAGCCCGGGTCCCCCCCCCGCCGCCGCCCTCACGCCCGGGTGGTTACGGTTTGGGCCCCCCCGGGGGGCCCAAACCCTCCACCACCTCACCACCCGGGCGCCCTGGCTCAGCCGCGCAGGTCCGGGAAGTCGTCGTCGCGCCACTCGAGCTCCGGGCGCGCCGCCGCCCCGGCGACGAGCTCGTTCTCGCGGGCCCGCAGCTCGACCCGGCGGATCTTGCCCGAGATCGTCTTCGGCAGCTCGGCGAACTCGATCCGCCTCACCCGCTGCCACGGGGCCAGCCGGGCCCGGGCGTGCGCGAGGATCGAGCGGGCCACGTCCGGTCCGGGCACCTGGCCCGGCGCGAGCACGATGTAGGCCTTGGGCACCGCGAGCCGCAGCGCGTCCGGAGCGGGGACGACCGCGGCCTCGGCCACCGCCGGGTGCTCGATGAGCACCGACTCGAGCTCGAACGGGCTGATCTTGTAGTCGCTCGCCTTGAAGACGTCGTCGGTGCGTCCGACGTAGGTGATGAAGCCGTCGGCATCCATCGTCGCGACGTCGCCGGTGTGGTAGAAACCGCCCGCCATCGCGTCGGCGTTGCGCTGGTCGTCGCCCTGGTAGCCGGTCATCAGCGGCACGGGGTGCTGCGACAGGTCGAGACAGATCTCGCCCTCGACGACCCCCGCGCCGTCCGGCCGCTCGCGCAGCACGTTGGTGACGGGGTCGACGAGCACGACGGGGCAGCCCGGCAGCGGGCGACCCATCGACCCGGGCGTCACGGGCGAGCCCGGGGTGTTGCCCACGGCCGCGGTCATCTCCGTCTGGCCGTAGCCGTCGCGCAGCGTGAGGCCCCATGCGCTCTGGATCTGCGCGATGACCTCGGGGTTGAGCGGCTCACCGGCCCCGATCACCTCCCGCAGCGCGCCGGGCCCGCCGGACAGGTCGGACGTGATGAGCATCCGCCAGACGGTCGGCGGCGCGCAGATAGAGGTCACCTCGTGGGTCCGGAGCACGCGGAGCAGGGCGCCCGCGTCGAACCGGACGTAGTTGTAGATGAAGATCGTCGCCTCGGCGATCCACGGCGCGAAGAAGCACGACCAAGCGTGCTTGGCCCATCCCGGGCTGCTGATGTTGAGGTGGACGTCACCGGGGCGCAGGCCGAGCCAGTACGTCGTGGAGAGGTGGCCCACCGGGTAGGAGCGCTGGGTGTGCTCGACGAGCTTGGGCCGGCTCGTCGTCCCCGAGGTGAAGTAGAGCAGCAGCGGGTCGTCGGGCCCGGTGCCCGGGTGGACGGCCGGCCCCGTCTCGAGGTCGTATGCCGCTGACCAGTCCTCCCAGCCCTCGGTCCCACCGGCGTCGGCGCCGCCTCCCGGTCGGACCGCGATGCGCAGGTAGTCGCCGGGCACGTCCTCGAACTTGTGCGTCTCGACCGCGTTGGTGACGACGGCCGTCGCCCGTCCGCGCTCCATCCGGTCGACGAGGTCGCCGGGCCCCGCTGCCGTCGTGGTCGGCATGATGACGGCCCCGAGCTTCATCACGCCGAGCATCGCCTCCCAGAGCTCCACCTGGTTGCCGAGCATGAGCAGGACGGCGTCACCGCGCCCGACCCCGAGTGCCGCGAGCCACGCGGCCACCTGGTCGGAGCGGCGCGCCATCTGGTCGAAGCTGACCGACGTGACGCTCTCGTCCTCCTCGACGATGGTGAGGCAGGGTCGGTCGTTGTCGCGGGCGACGGCGTCGAACCAGTCGACGGCCCAGTTGAACCGGTCGCCGACGTCGGGGAAGGAGAACTCGTCCCGTGCCCGCGCGTAGTCGTCCCGGAGCTCGACGAGCTGGTCACGAGCGGCGCGGTAGGCATCGGTCACACTCAGCGCTGAGGTCATGCGCCCACCCTGCCACGCCGGTCTAGGACCGATCGCGCGGATGGGCCCGGCGGCGGCGCGGTCGCTCCTCCGCCAGCTCCGGCCGGTCGGGGAGGTCGGTGGCGTCGTCGGCCTCCTGCTCGGAGCCGGGCCGGTCGTGGGAGACCCGGCGGCGGCGCAGGTCGTCCTCGTCGATGAGCCGGTTGATCAGCTGCTGCACGTGGTTGCTCTGCGGGATGTTGCGCAGGTCCTCGTCGGGGCTGTCCCCCGCCGACTCGATGTGCAGGGAGCCGGCGTTGATGACCCGGTCGAAGAGGGTCTGCTCGAAGCTGACGTCGGTGATCTTCGACAGGGTGATGTCCTTGCCCGTCTTCGTCAGCAGGCCGCGGCGCACCATGACCCGGTGCGAGGTGATGACGTAGTGCGTCGTGCGCCACCGCAGGTAGGGCACGAGGACGGCGAACACCGCGACGAAGACCGCCACGCCGAGCGCGATCCACTGGATGAGGTTGCCCGTGTCGTCGTCGGGGGTCACGAGCACGACACCGACGACGCCGGCGAGCAGCAGGACGCCGAGCAGGGTGGGGGGGACGACCGTCAGCCAGTGCGGGTGGAGGCTGCGCTCGACGCGCTCGTCCCGGGCCAGCACGTTGTCGGGAAAACCCACGACGTCCTCCTGTCTGCGTCCACCCCCGGCGATCGGGGCTCGGGGTCAGCCTAGACAGGCTCGCGTCGGCGACGAGGTGGAGCGGACCGTTCCGGTGGCGGCCGCCGGCGACTGCCCCTAATGTCCGGTACGGATCGGCCCGTCGATCAGCGAAGGCCTCCGGCACGAAGGAGTGCGCCCATGATGTTCACGTCCAGGTCACGGCTCGTCGGAGCGGGCGTCGCCGCGCTCCTCGGCGCGGCCTCGGGTCTCGTGGTCGGCGCCCCGGCCACGGCCGCCGGCACCGGCTACGTCGCCCTCGGCGACTCCTACTCCTCCGGGACCGGGACGCGCAGCTACCTCGCCGACGGGACGTCCTGCCAGCGCTCGGTCTACGCCTACCCCAGTCTCGACGCAGCCGCCCTCGGACTGTCCCTGACCTTCCGGGCCTGCTCCGGCGCGACGGTCGCCGACGTCAGCGCCACGCAGCTGTCGGCCCTGACGAGCTCGACGGCATACGTGACGATCTCGGTGGGCGGCAACGATGCCGGTTTCGCGGACGTCCTCACGACGTGTGCCCTGCCGGGCTGGCTCAGCAACTGCAACAAGGCCATCGACGGGGCCCGGAACGTCATCTCCGCCACCCTCCCCACTCGACTCGCCAAGCTCTACTCCTCGATCCGCGCCAAGGCCCCGAACGCCAAGGTCATCGTCGTCGGCTACCCCCGGGTCTTCAACGGCACCGACTGCAACGCCCTGACGTGGTTCTCGCCGAGCGAGGAGTCCCGGCTCAACGCGACCGCAGACCTGCTCAACGCCACGACCTCGACGGTCGCGGCCGGCAAGGGCTTCACCTTCGTCAACCCGACACCGTCCTTCAGCGGCCACGCGGTCTGCGATCGGACGGAGTGGCTCAACGGCCTGTCCAGCCCGGTCAGCGAGAGCTACCACCCCAACCGCTCCGGGCACGCCAGCGGCCTCGTCCCGCTGACGAGGCCCGCCTTCGGCGTCTCGGTCGCGCTGTCGCCCAGTGCCGCTCGGGCGAAGGCGATCTCCGACAGGGCCACCCTGACGCGGGACGCCAAGCGGTATGCCGCTGTCGACCGGACCATCACCCCCGAGCGCTTCGTCACTCCCGACCTCACGACGCCAAGGGCGAGGGCGGCGGCCAAGGTGGCCGGGGTCGACCTCACGAGCCGCGCGAGCATCGACGCGGCGGACCGGGTCGCGACGGCCCGTCAGGACGCCGCCTGGGCGGCGACCCGCCCCTGACGGGAGCGGGACCGGTCAGTCCCGCGTGCGGGCTCCCACGGGCGTGACGACCGGAGGGGCCTGGACACTCTGGCGTTACCGCACGCCCCACTCGCTCGGGGTGCCCCGGACCGCGCGGACGAGGCCCTTGAGCCGCCACCAGTCGTGGAGGGGGTGGAACCACGGCGGTTCGAGGAGGGCGGTCGCCAGCAGGAGGAAGGCATGGCGGGCTCAGCTGAAGCGGTGGAAGCTGCTCTCCTCCATGAGGATCGCCAGAGCCGAGCTGATGAAACCGAGCCCGACCGAGACGGCCACGAGGAGCCAGAAGAGGCTCCACTGCGTCATCCCGATGACGGCGGCGACCAGCATGAGGGAGAGTCCGAGGAAGCCGATGATCGGGCTGAGGTACTCGAACAGGAGGAAGTAGGGCAGCGTGAGCAGGCCGCGCACGCCGTAGCGGGGGTTGCCGACCATCCCGCGGTACTTGTGCAGCAGCTTTCCAGGCCCTGCGACCACCGGGTCCGCTGGCGTCCCAGGGCGGCGGTCGTCGAGCCCGCCGACCTCCGTGACGGCCTCGCGGCGTAAGAGCCCGAAGGCCCCGGAGATGACGGGTAGGCCGTTGATCGCCGCCCAGCCGACCCGGCCGATGAGGAAGGCGCGGAGGTACTCGAGCGTCTGGATCCGCTCGAGGCCGTGGCCGCCGCGGAAGTGCTGGCCCACCAGCGCCGGATCCGGATCGAGGTCGGGCACGAGGACCCCCAGGTGACGGTGCACGCCCTGCCGTCGGACGTCAGCCGGACCCTGACGAACCTCATCTCCAACGCCCTGACGTTCAGCGACGAGGGAGGTCGCGTGACGGTGACGAGCCGCCGCGACGGGCCCGTCACCGAGATCGTCGTGCGCGACACGGGACCCGGGATGACGCCCGACGCCCTCAGCCACGCCTTCGGGCGCTTCTACCGGGCGCCCGAGGCCGAGCGGGACAACATCCCCGGCACCGGTCTGGGGCTGCCCACCGTCGCGGAGCTCGTCGCCCGCAACGACGGCACCATCGAGCTCACGTGCCCACCGGACGGGGGCCTGGACGCGCGCGTGCGGCTCCGGGCCCGACCGGTGTCCGTGCCGGTCGCGGACGAGCGAGAGGTCGTGACGGCCTGAACGGGCGCGTCCCGGCGACCCCGCTGGCCCGCGCCTAGTCTGGTCGCGTGCACTACGACGACGTGATCATCGGAGCCGGACACAACGGGCTCACGGCCACCGCCTACCTGGCCCGGGCCGGCCGGAAGGTCCTGGTCCTCGAGCGATCGGACCACGTGGGCGGCGCGGCCGTCTCGGCGAGCGCCTTCGACGGTGTCGACGCCCGCCTGTCGCGCTACTCCTACCTCGTCTCGCTCCTCCCGCAGCGGATCGTCACCGACCTCGACCTCGACCTGCGCCTCATCCGCCGCCGCTACTCCTCGTACACGCCGGTGCCGGGCGACCCCCACCGCGGGCTCCTCG
>JBBRGO010000234.1:0-5283 GCA_038224055.1 Actinomycetales bacterium | reverse complement strand
AGCCTCAGTGGCCTCAGCAGCAGGAGCCTCAGTGGCCTCAGCAGCAGGAGCCTCAGTGGCCTCAGCAGCAGGAGCCTCAGTGGCCTCAGCAGCAGGAGCCTCAGTGGCCTCAGCAGCAGGAGCCTCAGTGGCCTCGGTCTTGTCGGCGTCCGAGTAGAGCTCGCGCTCCCACTCGGCGAGGGGCTCCTCGGCGGTGGTCTCGGCACCGGACTTGCCGGACGAGCGCTGGACCAGACCGTCGGCGACGGCGTCGGCGACGACCCGCGTCAACAGCGTGACGGAGCGGATCGCGTCGTCGTTGCCCGGGATCTTGTAGTCGACCTCGTCGGGGTCGCAGTTGGTGTCGAGGATCGCGATGACCGGAAGGCCGAGCTTGCGCGCCTCGTCAACGGCGAGGTGCTCCTTCTTCGTGTCGACGATCCAGACGGCCGAGGGGACCTTGGACATCGTGCGGATACCGCCGAGGGTCTTGGCGAGCTTGTCGCGCTCGCGCTTGAAGATGAGCATCTCCTTCTTCGTGAAGCCGGAGCCGGCCACGTCGTCGAAGTCGAGCTCCTCGAGCTCCTTGAGGCGCGTGAGGCGCTTGGAGATCGTCTGGAAGTTGGTGAGCATGCCACCGAGCCAGCGGTGGTTGACGTAGGGCATCCCGACGCGCGTCGCCTGCTCGGCGATGGGCTCCTGGGCCTGCTTCTTCGTCCCGACGAAGAGGATGGTGCCACCGTGGGCGACCGTCTCCTTGACGAACTCGTAGGCGTTGTTGATGTACGTCAGCGACTGCTGGAGGTCGATGATGTAGATGCCATTGCGCTCGGTCATGATGAAGCGCTTCATCTTGGGGTTCCAGCGACGGGTCTGGTGCCCGAAGTGGACGCCGCTCTCGAGGAGCTGGCGCATGGTGACGACGGCCATGCCGTGTCCTCCTGGTTTCTTGTGGTTGTCAGTTGTGCGTGGCCGGTGGGCGACGACGAGACCCCGCGAGGCGCCCGTGGGCACCTCGCGAGCCCAGCGGCATACGCCTCACGTGGCTCACTCCTGGCGCCTGCACGCACCCCGCCCCACCGCCTGCGGTGGGGACTGCCGTGGTGCGCCCCGGTCCGGTGGACCGGCAGAAGACGCGCGAATTATGGTCCAACGACCCCGTCGGATGACAGGCACGCGTGACCGCCCACCATCGTAGGCCCTGGACGCGGTTGGGGAGAAATCGCCGGCACCCACCAGAATGGGGCCCGCACCGCCCCGCGCACCGGAGGATGAATGGACAGCTGGACCCTGGCGATCCCCGCCTTCGTCGTGCTCTCGCTCGTGCTGCTCGTGCCGGGCTGGCTCGTGGTGCGAGCGCTCGGCGCCCGCAGGCTCGAGGCGCTCGCGGTGGCTCCCGCCGTGTCGGTGGGCGTCATCGCGGCCGCCGCGACCGTGGCCCAGCGGGTGGGGGTCTCGTGGCACCCGCTCACGCTCCTCGCGGTCGTCGTCGCGGCGACCGCCGTCGCGCTCGGCGTCGGCGTGCTCGCAGCGCGGTGGCGCGGTGGCACTGACGAGGCGAGCACGATGCGCCGGCTGCTCGGCCGGCCGCGGCCGGACGTGGTGGGGGCGGTGCTCGTCGGCGTCGTCCTGGCCCTCGTCACGCTGCTGCCGGCGATCGGGCGGCCCGACGAGCTCGTCGACTCCCCCGACGCCGTCTACCACCTCGACCGGATCCGGCTCTTCCTCGAGACGGACAACTTCTCGATCGCCAACCCGACCTTCTACCCCAGCGGGTTCCACGCGTGGATCGCCTCGGCGCTCCAGCTCACCGGCACGGCAGTCCTGCCCGGCACGAACATCGCCACCGTCGTCCTCGCCGCTGTTGCGTGGCCGTTGGGCTGCGTCGCGCTGGTGCGTCACGCCCTCGGTGCCTCTCGGCTGGTCACGTATGCCGCTGGGTTCGCGTCCGCCGCCTTCATCGCCTTCCCGTCGATCCTCCTCGGGTGGGGCGTGCTCTGGCCCAACCTGATGGGCACGGCCCTGACGCCCGGTGCGCTGGCCCTGATGCTCCAGGCCGCGCGGTCCCGGCGGGTCGGGCAGTGGCTCGCCTTCGCTGCCGCCCTGCCAGGCCTCGCGCTCATCCAGCCGAACTCCCTCGTGGCGCTCGCGCTCTTCGCCGTGGTCTGGTTCGTCGCGGCCCGGCTGCGTGCCGGCCTGCTGCGCCACGCGCGCTGGCCGACCGTCGTCCGCGACCTGCTCCTGCTGACCGTGGTCGGAGTGGCCGGTCTCGTGGTGGCCCCCCTCGTCTCGGCGCGGGTCGCCTCCACCCAGGCCTACGTCTGGTCCGGCCAGGTGTCGGTGTGGACCGCCCTCGTCGAGGTCGTCGGCGGCCGCCTGCAGATCCCGGTGGTGCTGTGGGGCCTGCTGGTGATGCTCGGGCTCGGGCTCGCCTGGATCGTCCTGCGGGCCAGGGTCACCCTCCCCGTCGTCGCGATGTGGGCCGCCTGCGTCGTGCTCTACGTCATGGCCGCGACGTCGTCGGCCTACTGGACCACCCTGCTCACCGGCTACTGGTACAACGACAAGGTGCGGCTCGCGTCGCTCGCCGCCGTTCCCGGGGTCGTCATCGTCGCGGCGGCCGTCCCGATGCTGCGCGATCTGCTTCTGCGGGTGCCCCTGGTGCGGCCACGCCCCCTCGTCGCGTCGGTCGTCGCCCTCGCCCTGCTCCCGGCCGCCACGGTCGTCTGGGACCACGGGACGCGCGACCGGATGCTGTCGGAGTTCTTCCGACCCAGCATCGGGAACCGTGTCATCCTCAGTCGCGCGGCCCAGGACCAGCTCCGCGAGCTGAACGCCTCCATCCCGGCCGGCGAGGGCGTCGTCGGCCGGCCGGAGAACGGGTCTCCGCTGATGTACGCCCTCTTCGGCACGAACACCTTCTACCGCTCCATCCCGATCCCCACGACCGGCGACGAGATCCTCATCGGCACCGGCTTCGACCAGCTGACGAGCCGTCCTGAGGTCTGCGAGGCCCTGGCCCGACACGACATCCGGTGGGCGATCGACTCGACGCACGTCTACTGGCTCGACCGGCCGGAGCGCTCCTCTGGCCTCTTCGACCTCGGCTCCGTGGACGGGCTGGAGAGGGTGCGCACCGTCGGTGACTACACGCTCTACCGGATCACCGGCTGCTGACCCCTCGCCCAGTCGGGGGTCGCGACGGCTACCGTGTCGGAGCATGGGCTCACCGCTGATCTCCCGCATGCAGCCGTTCGGCACGACGATCTTCGCTGAGATGTCGGCGCTGGCGACGACCACCGGCAGCATCAACCTCGGCCAGGGATTCCCCGACACGGACGGTCCGCAGGTGATGCTCGACGCCGCTACTGAGGCGATCGCGTCGGGGCGCAACCAGTACCCGCCCGGTGCCGGGGTGCCCGAGCTGCTCGCGGCGATCGCCACGCACCAGGATCGCTTCTACGGCATTCGCCTCGACCCCGGCTCGGAGGTGCTCGTCACCGCGGGCGCCACGGAGGCGATCGCGTCCGTCGTCCTCGCGCTGTGCGAGCCCGGTGACGAGGTGGTGACCTTCGAGCCGTACTACGACTCGTATGCCGCCACCATCGCGCTCGCCGGCGCGACCCGCCGCACCTCCGTCCTGCGCTTCCCCGACTTCGCCGTCGACGAGGAGTCGCTGCGGGCTGCCTTCTCGGCGCGGACGCGGCTCGTCCTGCTCAACACCCCGCACAACCCCACGGGCAAGGTCTTCAGCCGCGCCGAGCTCGAGCTCATCGCCTCCCTGGCGCGGGAGCACGATGCGTGGGTCGTCACCGACGAGGTCTACGAGCACCTCGTCTTCGACGGGGCGGAGCACGTCCCGGTGGTGACGCTGCCGGGGATGGCGGAGCGCACGATCACCATCTCGTCGGCGGGCAAGACGTTCTCCGCGACGGGGTGGAAGGTCGGTTGGCTGAGCGGACCCGCCCAGGCCGTGGCAGCCGCGCGAACGGTCAAGCAGTTCCTGACGTACGTCGCGTCGGGGCCCTTCCAACCGGCCGTCGCGATCGCGCTCGGCCTTGGCGACGAGGTGTATGCCGGGCTCGCCGGGTCGCTCGAGCGCAAGCGTGACCTGCTCTGCGCCGGCCTCGAGGACCTGGGGCTGCAAGTGTCCCGTCCGCAGGGCACCTACTTCGTCATCGCGGACGCGGCACCGCTCGGCGCGACGGACGGGCTCGAGTTCGCCCGACGGCTCCCTGAGCTCGCCGGAGTGGTCGGGGTGCCGGTGACCGTGTTCCACGACGACGTCGACGCGGCTCGGACACTGATCCGCTTCGCCTTCTGCAAGAAGGACGAGGTGCTGGTCGAGGCGGGCCGCCGCCTCGCGGCCGCCCGCCCCTGACTCGGACAGGTCGCGGCCGGGTGCCCGCGGCGGCCACCGTCACGGATCCGATCCTTGCGGTCACGCGGCGCGCCCGTCGAGTGGGCACTTTCTTCCGTCCCTTGGTCTGCCAACGGCCGGCCCCCGGCCCGAGCTGAGGGTGAAAGTGCCCACTCGACGGAAAGGGGGACGGGGGGACGCGCCAACATCCCCGCCGGTGGTGGCGGGGTGCGGGGCGTGGCGTTCAGGTGTCCCAGGTGACGCCGGTGGTGGTGATGGTCGCGGTGAGGTCGTGGTCGTGGACGTGGGTGTGGTGTCTGGGGCAGAGCAGGGCCGCGTTCGTGAGGGTGGTGGGTCCGCCGCGGGCCCAGTGGACGGCGTGGTGGGCGTCGCACCAGGTCGCGGGCACCGTGCACCCGGGGTAGGTGCAGCCCCGGTCGCGCAGGGTGAGGGCGAGGCGTTGACCCCGCGTGAAGAGGCGCCGGGCGCGGCCGAGGTCGAGGGGTTCGCTGTCGCCGCCGAGGACGACGGGGATGACCTGGGCGTCGCAGGCCATCCGGCGCACGGTCTCGGGTGAGAGGACCTCCCCGGTGAGCGTGCTGCCGGTGCCGGGGCCGGGGCCGGGGCCGGGGTCGTCGAGGTTGCCGGTGAGGGTGGGCAGGTCGATGAGGACGACGACCTTGGCCTTGTCGGTGGTCGGGACGCCGTCGGCGGCGGCGACACCGCGTTGGATGATGGTGAGCAACGCCTCCAACCGGCGCCGGGCCGGGGACCGGTCATCCGCCGTGGTGGTGCGCCCGTGTTCGTCGGTGGTGGGGTTCGGGGCGGCGAGGGGGTCGATGGCGGCCTTGACGATCGCGGCGCCTTCGGGGTCCAGCATCCCGCGCAGGCCGACCATGCCGGTGGCGGTCGGCGGGTCGAACCACAGCCCTCGGGCCTCGCGC
>JBBRGO010000233.1:0-5301 GCA_038224055.1 Actinomycetales bacterium | reverse complement strand
CCTACCGGCTCGCCGTCGACGTGAAGATCCCGATGATCGGGCTGCTCAAGCGCAAGGCGGAGAAGGTCATCGTCGACACCGCCCTCAAGGGGCTGAAGAAGCGCGCCGAGGCATGACCGGGATGTCCGACGACGGCGTGGGCGCACGCCGGGAGACCGCACCGCCCGAGCGGTCGGTGGCGCAGGAGGCGGCCCTGCTCGTTGACCTGCTCTCCCAGCGTGGCGGGTGGGGTCCGGGCACCGACCGCCGGCCGGGCTCCGACGAGGACGGGTCCGAGCGCCATCGAGCACCCGACGATCACGGCCGCCACGAAGGCCACCAAGGTGGCGCCGCCCACGAGTGCACGTGTGGCGGTCAGGCCCCGCAGGCCTGCCGCTACTGCCCGGTCTGCCAGGTGATCGGTTTCGTCCAGCGGGTCAACCCCGAGACGATCGAGCGGGTCGCCGACTTCGCGCTCTTCGCGGCGACGGCGCTGCGCGACCTCGCCACCGCGCAGCGCGAGCGGACCGACACCGCGTCCGGCGCAGCGTCAGACCCGGACCCGGGGGACCACCCCGAGGACTCTGAGACCCCCCGCAACGCCGGGAACCGCGAAACCCCCGGGACCTCCGACCCCCCCGTGACCTCCCAGAACGCCCCGTCGCGGGACGGGCGCGACCCGTCCGGAGCAGCCTCGTGACCCGGCGACTCGCGATCGGGATCGACATCGGCGGCACCAAGGTCGCCGGTGGAGTCGTCGACGAGGACGGCGTGATCATCCACCGGACCCGCCGGGACACCCCGCACCGCTCGACCTCCCCGGCCGTCGTCGAGGACACCATCGTCGCCTCGGTGGAGGACCTGCTCGAGATGGCGGGCCGGGAGTAGGTCTCCGCCGTCGGCATCGGGGCGGCCGGTTTCGTGGCCGTCGACCGTGCCACCGTCGTCTTCGCCCCTCATCTGTCCTGGCGCAACGAGCCCCTGCAGGACGCGCTCGCCAAGCGCATCGCCCTGCCCATCACCGTCGACAACGACGCGAACGCCGCGGCCTGGGCCGAGGTGACCTTCGGGGCCGCCCGCGGGGAGTCGCACGTCGTCATGATCACGCTGGGCACGGGCATCGGCGGCGGTCTCATCATCGACGGCCGCGTCCAGCGCGGCCGGCACGGCATCGCCGGCGAGTTCGGTCACATGCAGATCGTGCCCAACGGCGCTCGGTGCGAGTGCGGCAACCGGGGGTGCTGGGAGCAGTACGCCAGCGGCAACGCCCTGGTGCGTGAGGCCCGGGCAATGATCGAGGCCGGGTCGCCGGTCGTCGCCGACCTGCTGACCCGCCTGGGCGGTGACCCCTCGGCCCTCACCGGGCCGTTCATCACCGAGGCGGCCCGGGACGGCGACCTCACGGCCCGCGAGCTGCTCGCCGACATCGGGCGCTGGCTCGGCATCGGGATGGCCAACCTCGCGGCCGCCTTCGACCCGGGACTGTTCGTCGTCGGGGGCGGCGTCAGCGCCGCGGACGAGATGCTCATCGGTCCGGCCCGCGAGGCCTTCCGCCGCCAGCTCACCGGTCGCGGCTACCGCCCCGAAGCAGGCATCGTGCGCGCCGTCCTCGGCAGCGACGCGGGCCTCATCGGCGCCGCGGAGCTCGCCCGCGTCAACGGATGACGTCCGGGGCGAGCGCCCGTCCCGACCACGTCCTGCGGGTGATGAGCTACAACCTGCGCGACTTCCTCGACGACCGCCACGCGGCAGCCCGCGTCGTGCGCGCCGTCGACCCCGACGCGCTCTGCCTCCAGGAGGTGCCGCGTCGCCTCACGACCGAGCTGCGCCTGCCGCCCTTCGCCCGCGAGTGCGGTCTGAGCTGGTCCCGCCGCCGGCGGGGGAGTGGGGGCACCGCAGTGCTCACGGGCCCGCGGGTCCTCGTCCACGGGGCGACGACGGCGCGGCTTCCGGTCCGCTTCCCCGACCGGACCCGAGGGTATGCCGCTCTCGACGTCAGTCTCCCCGGCTCGCCCGCGCTCACCGTCGCGAGCATCCACCTCGGGCTCCGCGCTTCGGAACGTGAACGGCATACGCTCCGGTTGCTGGCTGACCTCGCGACGCCGGGGGCCGGCGGACGCGGCAGCCGACTCGTCGTGGCGGGGGACCTCAACGAGGGCCCCGGCGGCGGTGCTCGCGAGCTGCTGCTCGGACCGTTGCGGCTCCTGTCGCCCGACATGGCGACCTTCCCGGCGCACGCGCCGGACCAACGTCTCGACCTCGTCCTCGGCAGCGAGGGACTCGGTGTCTGCGACGCCGTGCCGGTCGCGATCTCCGAGGCGGACCTCGTGGCGGCCTCCGACCACCGACCCGTCTGGGTCGACCTCGACGTGCGGTCCGCCGGGGGCTGACGCCCGCGGGCGGCTCAGAGGCGGGTGCCGTCGTCGGTCGGGTCCCGCTCGGTCCCGCCCCGCAGGACCATGAGGACGAACCCGACGACCGTCATGCCGACCGCGGTCACGACCCACCAGCTGCTGCCCTCGCGGTCGAAGAAGAGCAGGTAGAGCAGCAGGAGCGGCCCGCCCCCGAGCCCGACGACGATGGCCCAGAACATCGGGTCGTCCTCGGCCGTGGGCAGATCGGGGTTGGTGGGCGGCACGAAGTGGTCGTCGTCGATGCCGTCGTCGGTGGTCGGGGCACGGGCGATGATCGCCTCGGCGTCGTCGCGTCGTCCGACCGCACCGCGCCAGACGTGCGCGGTCGTCGGGGCGATGGGCACTCCCAACGAACCCGTCGGGAGGGTGCCGGCCGGGCCCGGGTCCGACTCCGCCACGTCGGGGGCCTGGTCGGGGGCCTGGTCGGGGGCTTGCTCGGGGGCTTCCTCGGGCCTCTCGTGCGTGGCCTCGGACCCAGGGATCGGGGCGTCGCCGAGCGCGTCCGTGGGCGGGTCGTCCCAGCCGGCGACGATGCGCGCGAACTCGGCGTCGAGATCGCGCTCGTTCATGACGGCTCGCCCCGGCGCGAGGCCGATACGGTGAGGCCGTGCAGGACGAGCACGGCCGGCGTGCCGCCATCGAGGGCGATGGGCACGGCGTCGGGGCGGACCGGCACGATGATCTCCTGGCGACGACGCAGTGGACCAACAGATCCTCGCACGGCGGCGAGCCGGAGCGCGAGTGCCATAGAGTTCGGGGGACCACAGGTGGAGGTGGACAGGGATGTTCTACTGGTTTCTGAAGACGATTGTTCTCGGCCCGATCCTCAGGCTGCTGTTCCGTCCGTGGGTCGACGGCGAGGAGAACATCCCCGAGGAGGGCGCGGCGATCTTCGCCTCCAACCACCTGTCCTTCTCCGACTCGATCTTCCTGCCGCTCGTGGTCTCACGGCGCGTGACCTTCCTCGCCAAGAGCGACTACTTCACCGGCCGCGGCGTCAAGGGCCGCCTCACCGCAGCCTTCTTCAAGGGGATCGGCCAGCTGCCGGTCGACCGTGCCGGCGGCAAGGCGAGCAACGCGGCCCTCAGCTCGGGGCTGCGCGTCCTCGGCCGCGGTGACCTGCTCGGCATCTACCCTGAGGGCACGCGCTCGCCCGACGGCCGACTCTACCGGGGGCGCACCGGAGTGGCCCGGATGGCTCTCGAGGCACGCGTCCCCGTCATCCCCGTCGCGATGATCGGCACCGACAAGGCCCAACCCACGGGCAAGGTGATCCCCCACATCATGCGCATCGGTGTCCGGGTCGGGAAGCCGCTCGACTTCTCCCGCTACGAGGGCATGGAGGACGACCGCTTCGTCCTGCGCTCGATCACCGACGAGATCATGTACGCGCTGTTGGTGCTCTCCGCCCGGGTGTACGTCGACATGTACGCGACGTCGATGATGGACCGCCTCGTGGCCGCGGCCCGGGCCAAGGCCCGCGAGCTGCAGGAGGCTGCCAAGCCCGGTGCTGCGGCGGCGGAGCTGGAGGAGGCCCTCGACGCGGCCGAGGGCAAGTCGGCGCTCGCGCCTCTCGAGCAGGCCGAGGCCGAGCAGACCGGGACCGGATCGGGAGCCGTCGGGGACGGCGAGGACGGCGACGGCGAGGCCGGTGACGGCGAGGCCGGCGGAGCCGTCGAAGCGGCGTCCTGAGCCGTGAGCACGCGAGGAGCAGTCCCCGTCGGGGGGTTCCCCGGGGTCGGCCCTGCGCCGGCGCCGGTCGGCGATGAGCACGTCGTCGTCCGTGGCCTCTGGCGTGCGGTCGACGTCTTCCGGTGCCTCGCCCTCGCCTTCGCCTCGTGGTCGCTGTGGGCCCGGCACGAGGAGGTCGCCCACCTCACCGCCGCGGTCGCGGTCGTCGGTGTCCTCGCCGGGTGGACCCTCGTGCAGACCGTGCGGCCGATGCGGACGATCACGGCGTATGCCGCCGAGCTCGCCCTCGGCTGTGCGGCCATCCTGTCGACGCGGCTCGTCGACGACGTCGAGGTCATCACCGGGGGCGCCCGAACCCTCCCGTCGATCTGGCCGTCGGCGGCCATTATCGGTTTCGCCGTGCTCCGGGGGTGGCGCGGCGGTCTCGTCGCGGCCGTGGTCGTGGGGTCCTGCTCCTTCCTCGAGGTCGGCACCCCCACGGCCAACACGCTGAGCAACTCGATCTTCGGTCTGCTGCTCGGGGGTTGCGTGGGCTACTGCGTCGACCTGGCCCGGGCGAGCCACGCGGCGCTCGCGGAGGCGATGCGGCTCGACGCGGCGAGAGGCGAGCGCGACCGGTTGGCGAGGACCGTCCACGACGGGGTGCTGCAGACCCTCTCCTTCATCCACCGTCGCGCGACCGACCTCGGCGGGGAGACGGCCCTGCTCGGGGCGATGGCGGGAGAGCAGGAGCGCATCCTGCGCAGCCTCGTCAGCGGCGCCGACCTGGAGCGGGTGGACCGGGCCGTCTCGGGCGACGCCGACCTGCGGGCCTGGCTGCGCCACGTCGAGAGCGATGAGGTCGCCCTCGTCGTGCCCGCGGGGCCGGTCCTGCTGCCACGACGGATCTGCGAGGAGGTGACGGCTGCCGTCGAGGCCGCCCTCGACAACGTCCGCAAGCACGCCGGTGCCGGGGCCCGGGCCTGGGTCCTGCTCGACGACGACGGCGACGCCGTGGGGGTGACGATCCGGGACAGCGGGGTGGGTCTGCCTGTCGGGCGTCTCGAGGAGGCGGTGGGCCAGGGCCGGCTCGGGGTCGCCACGAGCATCCGCGGACGGCTGCACGACCTCGGGGGCTCCGCGACGGTGGCGACCGGACCGGCCGGCGGGACGACGGTGGAGCTGCGCGTGCCGGTGACCCGGCCATGAGCGGTCCTGCGGGGCGACCGGGAGCCGC
>JBBRGO010000232.1:0-5312 GCA_038224055.1 Actinomycetales bacterium | reverse complement strand
GCAGCGGCCGCACCCTGATGGCCCTGGCTGACAGCTACGCCGACCGCAAGGCCGGCGGCGGCTACACGGGCAACATCATGGAGGCGATCTTCGCCGTCAACTGCCTCGACCGCCCGGACAGCCCCGACCTCGCCACCTACGTGCAGAATGCGAAGGCCTTCAGCGCCGTCGCCCCCACGTGGGGGCGGTTCCTCGCCTGGGGCTCTCTGCCGTGCGGCGTCTGGCCGGTCACCGGGGGCGCGCCGCCGCACGCGGTGTCCGCACAGGGCAGCAACCCCATCGTCGTGGTCGGCACGACGCGTGACCCGGCCACCATCTACGAGTGGTCGGTGCGGTTGCGCAAGCAGCTCGCCCACGCGGCACTCATCTCCTTCGACGGCGATGGCCACACGGCATACACGCGCAGCAACTCCTGCGTCGACGACGCGATCGACCGCTACTACGTGCAGGGCGTCACCCCCGAGGACGGACTGAGATGCTGAACGACCCACCCGGTCCCGAGGACCTCCCCGACGCACCCAAGCGTCCGTATGCCGCTGTCCCCCAAGGGTTCCAGCGGGAGAGCCAGGCCTCGGGTGATGCTCGTCGGCCCGCCGGTCCCGGTCGGACCTCGGCTCAGCCCTCGCCCCGCGCGATCATCGCGGTGGCGGTCGTGGCGGTGCTGCTCGCCGTCGCCGCGCTCGCAGTCTGGCGTCTCGGTGCGCCGCCGTCTCCGTCGGCGGCTCCCACCGTCTCGAGCCCGTCCGTCACCGCGACCTCGCCCGACGCCACGACGGGCCCGACCCCGTCCACCGGCCCGTCCACCGGCGCCTCGCCGGTGCCCGGGTCGGCGAGCTACCCGAAGGAGCTCGCGGCCTACTACACCCAACGAGTCGCGTGGTCGCCCTGCACGGACGACCCGAAGCAGCGGTGCGCGACGATGGAGGTGCCGGTCGACTACGGGAAACCCTCGGGCGACCGGTTCACCCTGGCCCTGCGCAAGGCGCTCGCCCTCGACCCCGGCCAGCGGGTCGGCTCGCTTGTCATCAACCCCGGCGGGCCGGGGGCCTCCGGGGTGGAGTACGCCAGCTACGCCTCCTACGTCTTCAGCAAGCAGCTGCGCACGGTCTACGACATCGTCGGCTTCGACCCTCGCGGCATCGGGGCCTCTGATGCCGTCGCCTGTCTCACCGACTCCGAGATGGACACCCTCTTCGGCGACGACCCGACCCCTGACACCGCCGCCGAGAGGCGCCGGCTCATCCAGGACGCAGACGCCATTACGAAGAGCTGCGCGGCCACCGGGGGCGAGCGGGCCCGACACATGGGCACGGCCGACGTGGCGCGCGACATGGACGTCATGCGGGTCCTGCTCGGCGACGCGAAGCTCAACTTCTTCGGGGTCTCCTACGGGACCTTCCTCGGCGCCCTCTACGCAGACCTCTTCCCGACGAACGTCGGCCGCTTCGTGCTCGACTCTGCGATCTCGCCCAACCAGACCGACGCCCAGGAGATGACCTACGACATCCAGGGCTTCGAGTCCTCGATCGACGCCTTCATCGACTGGTGCGTCGCTCGACCCGACTGCGCGCTCGGGTCCGACCAGACGGCGGCCCGGAGCCGGATCGTCACACTGCTCGACACGGTGGAGGCGACAGAGCTGAAGACGGGGGTGCCCGGTCTCGAGAAGGTCGGGGAGGGGTGGACCAGCTTCGCGATCTTCATGTCCCTCTACTCCGAGGCCTCGTGGCCGACGCTCAACAAGGGGTTGGCCCAGGCCTTCACCGGGCGCGGCGACATCCTGCTCGCCAAGGCGATGTCGGTCGTCGACCGGTCGACCTCGGGCGGATACGCCGACGGCACCTACCTCCAGGCGATGATCCCCGTCAGGTGCGAGGACTGGCCCCGCTCACCCGAGACCCCCGCCGCCAAGGCGGCCCAGGCGAAGGCCCAGGCCGCCCACCCGCTCTGGGCCCGGATGACCGGGGAGCTCTACGACAACTGCAAGGCCTGGCCCGATCCGGGGCGCGCGCTCAAGGGCTCGACGCTCGCGGTCGGGGCAGCCCCGATCCTCGTCATCGGCAACCTTCGCGACCCCGCCACCCCGATCGGGGGGACGAAGCAGCTGGCCAAGGACCTCGACTCCGGCGTCCTCGTCACCTCCGACCACGACGGTCACGGCACCTACTTCGCGGGCAACTCCTGCATCGACGCGATCGTCGACGGCTACCTCATGACGGGCGCCACGCCACCGGACGGAGAGGCGTGCTGAGCCCGATCCACCGTTCGCTGGGAGTGGCCGGAGTCGTGGTGGCCCTGCTCGTCGGTCTCGTCGCGCTCGCGACCGGGGGCACCGCGGGCGCCGGCGCGGTCGGCGCGACCGCGTCTCGGAGCTCGGCGGGGGCTCCGGGGGCGGCCGGCCCTGCCGACGACCGCGACCGGGTGGTCCTGACCACGCCCACGACGGCGCCGCCCGAGTCGCTGCTCGGCTTCTACGGCCGACCTGTCCACTGGGAGAGCTGCTCGGAGCCCTCCGGCAGCGACTGCGGTGAGGTCACCGTCCCCGTCGACTACGCGGATCCGTCGGGCGAGACGCTTCGGATCGCGCTGCTCAAGATCCCCGCAGGCCAGCCGGACCGTCGGAAGGGAACGCTCTTCATCAACCCGGGTGGACCCGGGGCGTCCGGCATCGAGTTCGCGCGCAGGTCGGCGCTCACCTTCTCCCGGGAGGTCCGTGACAGCTGGGACGTCGTCGGCTTCGATCCGCGGGGGGTGGGCGCCTCCGCCGGGTTCGAGTGCATGCGCGACCGCGACCTCGATGCGATGTTCGGCGAGGACCCGACCCCGGACGGTCCCGCCGAGAAGGCCGCGCTCGAGCAGGCACGCCGGTCACGGATGGCTGGCTGCCTGGAGCGGGGCGGGCCGGTCGCGCGATCGATGGGCAGCGAGCAGGTGGCCCGGGACCTCGACATCCTTCGCGACGCGGTCGGCGATGCGCACCTCAACTACTACGGCGTCAGCTACGGCACCCTGATCGGGGCGCTCTACGCCAAGAACTTCACCGACCGCATCGGCTACATGGTCCTCGACTCGGGGTTCGACCCGGACCGCTATGCCGGCCCGACGAGCCAGGAGGAGATCGACGGGGAGGTGGACGCCACGGCGCGTGACCTCGAGGCCGACATCGCCGGGGTGCTCGACACCTGTGTGCAGTCCGGTGACTGTCCCCTCGGCGACAGCCGACGGCGTGCGCAGTCGGCACTCATCTCCTTCCTCGACGGGCTCGACGCGAAGCCCCTGCCGAGTGACGCCCAGGGGATCCCCCTGCTCACCGAAGGATGGGCCGCCACCGCGCTACTGAGCGCCGGAACGTATCCCGACGCGTCCCAGGACCTCGTCGAGGCCCTGCGGGTGGCGATCGAGGACGGGGACGGGACCGACCTCGTGAGGCAGGCGATGGACGCGGTCGAGCGCAACGACGACGGGACCTACGACGACTTCGCCAGACTGCACCTCCCGGTCCACTGCGCCGACTGGGGGCCGGACCCGCTCGTGCAGGCGTCCGTCAGCGCGTCGGTCCTGGAGGCCCATCCGCTCTGGGCCCACCTCGTCGCGAACGTGCCCGAGGGGTGCGCGGGCTGGTCCGGCACGGAGCGCGCTGTGGAGCACCCCGACGTCGCCGCGGCGACACCGATCGTGGTGATCGGCGACACCGACGACGTGGTGACGCCCTTCGAGGGGACCGCCCAGCTCGCCGGCGTCATCGACGACGCCCGGCTCGTGGCGGTCGAGGCAGAGGACCACGGGGCCTACGGCATGGAGAACGTCTGCGCGGACGCGGCCGTCGACGACTACCTGGTCCACGGGCTGGCTCCCGACGACGGCACCTGGTGTCCCCTGCCCCGTGACCCCTGAGCTCGCCCGACACGCGGGGTCACGGTCGCACACGGCCTCCGGACACGGGGCCACGAGCACACGGCATACGGCATGCGGCATACGACCGTCGTGACTGCGATCGCGACCCCTTTTGGGCCGGGGGAGGCGGCGAAGCGCCCGGACGAGACGGCCTTCGGTCAGTCGGTCGAGACGGTGACGGCGATCTTGCCCGCGGTGTGACCGTCCTGGCTCAGCGCGAAGGCGTCGGCGAGGTCCTCGAGGGGGAAGGTCGCAGCGACCGGCACGCGCAGCGCGCCCTGCTCGACCAGCTCGCCGAGGCGGTCGAGGTCGGGTCCGCTCGGGCGGACCCAGACCCAGGTGCCGCCGGCCTCGGTGACGGTGTTGTCGGCCACGGAGGCGTGCCGGCCACCGTCGGCGAGCACTGCCCTCGTGGTCTCGAGCACCCCACCGACGAAGTCGGCGACGACGTCCACACCGTCGGGGGCGAGCGCGCGGACCCGGTCCACGACACCGTCGCCGTACTCCACCGGCTCGGCACCGAGCTCGCGGAGCCGGTCGTGGTTGCCGGCCGAGGCCGTGCCGATGACTCGGGCGCCGAGGGCCTTGGCGATCTGGACACCGAGCGAGCCGACGCCGCCAGCGGCCGCGTGGATGAGCACGGTGTCGCCCTCGCCGACCTCGAGGCGGGTGAGCAGCTGCCAGGCGGTGAGGCCCGCGAGCGGGAGACCGGCCGCCTCGTCCCACGAGAGCGACGCGGGCTTCTTCGCGAGGGAGCGCACCGGGACGGTGGTGAGCTCGGCGAAGGTGCCGCCGTGCAGGTAGTCCTTGCGGTTGTAGGCGATGACCTCGTCACCGACGGCGAACTCCGACGTGTCAAACCCGACGGCCTCGACGACCCCGCTGACGTCCCAGCCCGGCACGACGGGGAAGACGGCGTGCATGACGGCGTCGAGACCGCCGGACATCAGCTTCCAGTCCACGGGGTTGACCGAGGCGGAGCGCACGCGGACGAGGACCTCGCTCGGGCCCACCTTGGGCCGCGGCTGCTCGGTGAGCGAGAGCACGTCGGTGCCCCCGTAGGTTGGGTAGGTCATGGCGCGCATGGTCTCGGCGGTGGGGTCTGACATCCGTGGTCTCCTCGGGTGGGTGCGGGTGGGTGCGGGTGGGTGCGGGTGGGTGCTGGTGGGTGCTGGTGGGCCTCCACGAGGTCAAGGCCGCGCCACGCCGCGTCATTCCCGCCGACTGCGGGCGGAGGCTGCGGGCCGTTCCGACCTCCCGCAGCGGATTTTCGGACACGTGGTGGCTGTGCGTATACTCATCCTCCGTGTCCCGTCCCGATCGTTCGGGGTCGAGCACGTTGCCGCTTTAGCTCAGTCGGCCAGAGCGATTCACTCGTAATGAATAGGTCATCGGTTCGATTCCGATAAGCGGCTCCG
>JBBRGO010000231.1:0-5369 GCA_038224055.1 Actinomycetales bacterium | reverse complement strand
GTGCTGCTCGGCGGTCAGGCCGGGACGACCTCGAAGGTGATCGTCGCGGAGACCTCGGGGTGCAGACGGACGGTCGCCTCGTAGGAGCCGACGGTCTTGATGTGCGTCCTGACCTCGATCTTGCGCTTGTCGAGCACGGGGCCACCGGCCGCCTTCACCGCGGACGCGATGTCGGCGTTGCTGACGGCACCGAAGAGGCGGCCCGAGTCGCCGGCCTTGGCCGGGACCTCGACGGACCGGCTCTCGAGCTGGCCCTTCATGCCGCGAGCCGTCTCGAGGTCCTTGACCTCACGGACCTCACGGCCCTTGAGCAGGGCGTCGACCTGGGCCTGGCCGCCCTTGGACCACGGCGTCGCGAGACCGCGGGGCATGAGGTAGTTGCGGCCGTAGCCGTCCTTGACCTCGATGACGTCGCCGGCCGCACCGAGGCCGGTGACCTCGTGGGTGAGAATGAGCTTCATGGTGTTCTCCTTGGTCCCGAGGCTCAGCGAGCGGAGCTCGAGTAGGGCAGCAGGGCCATCTCACGGGCGTTCTTGACGGCCGTGGCGATGAGGCGCTGCTCCTGGACGGACACACCGGTCACCCGGCGAGCGCGGATCTTGCCGCGGTCGGAGATGAACTTGCGCAGCAGCGCGGTGTCCTTGTAGTCGATGTTCTCGACCTTCGCCGCCTTGAGCGGGTTGGCCTTCTTCTTGGGCTTGCGCACAACGGGCTTTGCCATCGTGGTGCTCTCCTTCTCTGAGAGCCCGGGGTTCTCGCCCCGGGATGGGGTTCTACTGATGTGTTTTCGGTATGCCGTTCAGCGTGCCGAGCGGCGAACAGCTGCGTTCGTGACCGGGAGGGCCCGGATCAGAACGGGGGCTCGTCGTAGCTGGGAGCCGCGCCCCAGCCACCCTGACCACCCGATCCACCCTGGCCGCCGGCGGGCGCCGCGGGGGCCGACTGGCCACCACCACTCCAGCCGCCGCCCGAGCCGGACTGACCACCCTGACCGCCGGATCCGCCCTGGCCACCGGTGGAACCACCGGTCGCCCACGGGTCCTCGGCCGACTGGCCGGAGCCGGACTGACCACCCTGGCCACCACCGCTCCAGCCGCCGCCACCCTGACCACCCTGGCCGCCGCCGAAGCCACCACCACCGGTGCCACGCTGGGTCTTGTTGACCTTGGCGGTCGCGCTGCGCAGGGACGGGCCGATCTCGTCGACGTCCATCTCCACGACGGTGCGCTTCTCGCCTTCCTTGGTCTCGTAGGACCGGGACTTCAGGCGGCCGGAGGCGATCACACGGGCACCACGCTGGAGTGACTCGGCAACGTTCTCTGCCGCGTCACGCCACACCGAGCAGCGCATGAACAGCGTTTCGCTGTCCTTCCACTCGTTGGTCTGGCGGTCGAACGTCCGCGGCGTCGAGGCCACGGTGAAGTTCGCGACCGCTGCACCCGACGGCGTGAAACGCAGCTCGGGGTCGGCGGTCAGGTTGCCGATGATGGTGATGACGGTGTCGCCTGCCATGGATCTCTTCCTTGGGTCCAGTCGTGATCGGGGTTGCGGTGACCGCAGCCGCGAGGCGTCGGTCAGACGGGGAGGATCAGGCGCCGGGGCGCAGCAGCTTGGTGCGCATGATCGACTCGCTGAGGTTCAGCTGTCGGTCAAGCTCTTGGGCCGTGGCCGGCTCCGCCGTCATGGAGACGACGACGTAGATGCCCTCGGACTTCTTCTGGATGTCGTAGGCGAGACGACGGCGGCCCCAGATGTCGACGTTGTCGACGGTGCCCCCGTCGGTCTTGACGACATTGAGGAAGCGCTCCATCGTGGTGCCGACGGTGCGCTCTTCGGTCTCCGGGTCGAGGATGACCATGAGTTCGTACTGACGCATGCTTCTAACCCACCTCCTTTGGACTTGGCGGTCACGAGTCTCTCCCGTGACAGGAGGGTTGCATTCGTCCCACCGGCACCCACCCTGACAGACGACGCCGACAGGGGGTCGACGTTCTCCACAGGGATCAGTTGGCGCACGGTGAACCCGGCAAGACTACCGGGCCCGGCGGCCTACCCCGAAATCCCGCGAGCAGGACGTCTCAGGAGACGCGGACGAGGAACCGGTCGGGGGCGGCAGTCATCACCCCGGCGAGCTCGTCGTGCTCCCGCTCCCCCTCCGACGGCCCCGGCGCAGCACCGGCCCGGCGGTCCCGGGCGCGCAGCCACACCACGGCGACGAGCCACAGCACCGCGACGACGCGGATCATCGAGAGGGTCGCGTACCACGGGTTCGACAGCCCGCGGTCGGGCACCGTCGTCGCCGCGATCGTCAGCCACACGGCGACGAAGTTGACCGCCTCGGCGCCCGCCCAGATGAGGTGGTCGCGCCACTGGAGGGCGCACCACGCGGCGAGCGGGACCAGCCACAGCGAGCTCTGGACCGTGAACGACTTTCCCGTGACGAGCACGAGGCCGACCATGACGAGGGAGAGCTCGGCGATCGTCGGGCGCCGGGCCGACGTGAGCGTGAGACCGGCCCCCACCGCGACCGCGACGGCCCAGCCGAGGACCGCGAGGAGCGTCGTCGGCAGCGGCTCGAGGGGGTGTCCGGCGAGCTGGGGCAGCAGCCACGGCGACCCGTAGCCGGCGCCCGCGTTCGCCCATCCCTGGTAGGCCGAGGCCGCGGCCTCCGGGTTGAGCAGCCACAGACCCGACAGCAGGGCCCCGAAGACCAGCAGTGCGTATGCCGCGGTGCGAGCGAACTCGCGCAGCCGTCCCGTGCGCAGGCAGAGCAGCCCGATCGCGACGAGGACGAGGACCGGGTAGGAACGGGCGCCGATCGCGAGGCCGAGGAAGACGCCCGCCAGCGTGTGGTGACGCCGCGACCACGCCCAGATTCCGGCACTGGCGAGGACGACGCCCAGCAGGTCGGCCGACACGAAACCGACGAGGGCCACGACCGGCGACAGCGCGACGTGGGCCGCGCTCCACGGACGGCGGGCGCTCGAGGCGACGAGCCAGACGAGGAGGAGGAGCGCCACGGTGAGCAGGACGGCCCACAGCGCGAAGAACCAGACAGTGCGGGCCGTCAGCGTCTCGTCCGGCACGAGCGCGGCGACCGCGGTGAGCGCGAGCCCGGTGAGCGGGGGTTGACCCGTGACCGGGGCGGCCGGGCCGCCCTGGAGGAAGGCCGCGACACCGGCCTTGACGCCACCGTCCCGGTAGGCGACCGGGAGGTCGGAGTAGCAGGCGTTCCAGAACGGGCCGTCTCCGGAGAAGCCCGTGCGCAGGCACGGCACCCGCAGCAGGATCCCGAAGCCGGCCGGGATGGCGGTGAGCGCGGACAGGACCGCGGCCGTGGCGAGCCACGAGAGCTCGCGGCGGGCGGCATAACGTCCGCGCGGGCCGCCGATGACCTCGGTGGCCGCGGCGACGACGGGGTCAGCCATCCGC
Source organism: Actinomycetales bacterium (assembly GCA_038224055.1). GTDB lineage: Bacteria > Actinomycetota > Actinomycetes > Actinomycetales > Dermatophilaceae > JBDSSS01. The sequence continues at coordinate 1,937 of JBBRGO010000231.1, read as the reverse complement.
GACTACCGGGTCGCCGAGGCGGTGGGGGCCGGGGCGGCCGGCGTCGTCGGCTTGGCGTTGATCTTCGTCTTCGTCGGCTTCGGCGTCGGCTTCGGCGGCTGGGTCGTCGTCGGGGCCGGCGGCTGGGTCGTCGTCGGCTGCTGCGTCGTCGTGGTCGGCTGCTGCGTCGTCGTGGTCGGGGCGGCGCTGCTCGTCGTGCTCGTCGTGCTCGTCGGGGCGGCGCTCGTCGTGGTCGGGGCGGGGGGCGGGCTGTAGGTCGAGGTCGGACGGACGTTGACCTTGTCGTCACCGACGCCGGCCCGCTTCGGGAACTGCTCGACCTTGACCCCGTCCATCGCGACGGTCATGAAGTCGTAGAAGACGTCGGCCGGGACGGTGCCGCCGGTGAGGTTGGTGTCCTCGGCGTTGGTGAGCGTGAGCGGGTTGCCGTTCGCGTCGGGCTTGTACATCCCGACCGACACGGTCAGCTGGGGCACGAAACCGGTGAACCAGATCGACTTGGCGAACGACGAGGTGCCGGTCTTGCCGGCGACGGGGCGGCCGAGACGCTGGAGCTTCGTCGCGGTGCCCCCGTCCTTGACGGTGTAGGTCATCGCGTCGGTGACGTCGGCGGTGACGTCCGTGTCGTAGGCCCGCGTGACCTGCGGCTCCACCTGGTAGGTGTAGTCGCTCGTCGTCGAGGTGACCTTCGTGATGAGGTACGGCTGCACCCGCTCGCCCTGCCCGGCGATCGTCGAGTAGGCCGTGGCCATGTCGATGACGTGCGGTGAGGCGCTGCCGAGAACGTTGGTCAAGCTGTCGTCGAGACCCGGGGTGTTAGCCGGGATCCCCGCGTCGATCGCGGCCTTGCGCGTCGTCGCCGGCCCGATCGTGTCGTTGAGGTTGACGAACGCGGTGTTGATCGAGCGGCCGATCATCCGGGTCATGTCGACCATGCCGTAGGACCGCTCGCCGAAGTTCGTCACCTTCTGGCCGCTGATCTGCTGGGGCGAGTCACCGTCGAACTTCGTCTTCGTGGAGATGCCCTCTCGGACCGCACCGAGCACGGCGAAGGGCTTGAAGTTCGAGGCGCCCTGCAGGATCGCCTGCGTCGCGGTGTTGAGCTGGCTCTTGCCGTAGTCAGCGCCGCCGTACATCGCGCGGACGGCCCCGTCGCCGGGGACGATCGCGACGAGGCCTCCGGTGACCTTGTCGGGCAGGTTGTCCTTCATCGCCTTGACGGCCGCCGCCTGCGACTTGCGGTCGATGGTCGTCGTGATCCGCAGGCCACCCTTGTCGATGTCGGCCTCGGTCAGGCCGGTCGAGAGCAGCTCGTTCTTCACGGCGGCCGTGACGTAGCCCGTCGATCCGGCCGAGAAGTTGTTGCCCTTGAACGCCCGGATGGCAGGCAGCTGGGTGTACTTCGCCCGTTCGTCCATCGTCAGCCAGCCCTGCTCGACCATGCCGTCGAGGACGTACCCGTAGCGCTTCTCGAGATTGGCCTTCGCCTTGTCGCCGCGCGAGGGGTCGTAGAGGCTCGGGGCGTTGATGACCGAGGCGAGGACGGCCCCCTCGGGCGCGGTCAGCGCGGAGACGTCCTTGTTGAAGTACGCCTTCGCGGCACTCTGGATGCCGTACGCGCCGCGCCCGTAGTAGATGGTGTTGAGGTAGTCCTCGAGGATCTGGTCCTTGCTGTACTGGCCGTCGATCTTGACCGCGAGGATGATCTCCTTCGCCTTGCGGGTCAGGGTGCGGTCCTGGCTGAGGAAGTAGTTCTTGACGTACTGCTGGGTGATCGTGGAGCCGCCGACCTGCGCCTCCCCGGTGACGCTCGTCTTCACCGCGCGCAGGATGCCGCTGACCGAGATGCCGTTGTTGTCGTAGAAGCTACGGTCCTCGGCGGCGAGGTGGGCCTGCTGCACCGCCTTGGGCACCTTGCTCAGCGGGACCGACTCCCG
>JBBRGO010000230.1:0-5432 GCA_038224055.1 Actinomycetales bacterium | reverse complement strand
CGTCTGCGCGATGCCGAAGGGGGGCTTCTTGCGCGAGGACTGCATGACGTTGAGGAAGTTGACGAAGATGCCCTGGGCGGTCTCGGGGCGCAGGTAGTGCAGGCCCGACTCGTCGTCGATCACCCCGAGGTAGGTTTTGAGCATCATGTTGAACTCGCGGGGCTCGGTCCACTGGCCCTTGGTGCCGCAGTCGGGACAGGTGAGGTCGGACAGCGGAACGGTGTCGGGGTCCTCGATGCCCTTCTTCGCAGCAAGGGCCTCCTGGAGGTGGTCCTGGCGCTTGCGCTTGTGGCAGTTGAGGCACTCGATGAGCGGGTCGGTGAAGGTGCCGACGTGGCCCGAGGCGACCCAGGTCTCGCGGGGCAGGATGATCGAGGAGTCGAGGCCGACGACGTCGTCGCGGCTCGTCACCATCGACTTCCACCACTGGCGGCGGATGTTCTCCTTGAGCTCCACGCCGAGGGGGCCGTAGTCCCAGGCCGACCGGGTGCCTCCGTAGATCTCACCGCTCGGGAAGACGAAGCCCCTGCGCTTGCAGAGGCTGACGACGGTGTCCACGGTGGATGTCTGCTTGGCCATGCCGCCTAGGTTATCGGCCCGTGTCGACTGCTTTCGCCACGACTCTCGGGACCTGCCGGCGGTGGCCTAGGCTCTCGAGCGTGGCTCTTGGTCTCCGCTCCCGCATCGAGCACGCGTCCGCCCCGTTCGCCGCACGGCTCAACGCCGTGCCGCGGCCGGTCGCGCTCGGCGTGCTCGTCGCGGTGCTCGCCGTCGGCATCTTCGCCCCGTCGCCGTGGAGCGGGGTCGCCTTCCTGCTCGTCGCGCTCTTCGTCGGGTGGCTGCTCTTCCTCACCTGGCAACGGCTGAGCCTCCCCGAGCGGCTGATGCGCCTCGCGGTGCTCGTCCTGGCCGTCGCGGTCGCGGTCGTCGAGCTCGTCCCCAAGCCCTAGCACCGACCTCCCGACCGCCGCGACCGCACGGATGCGCACCTCGTCGTTTTGACAATGGTTCTCATTATGAGAATGATTGTCATCATGAGCCGCACCGCCACCCTCCTGCGCACCCTCGTCGGTGCAGCCGCCCTCTCCCTGCTCGCCGCGGGCTGCGGAGGAGCCAGCGGGCCCGCGGCCGATGCCCGGCCGACGATCGTCACCTCGTTCTACCCGCTCCAGCTCGCGACGCAGGCCATCGCGGGCGACACGGCGACGGTGTCCGTGCTGACGAAGCCCGGCGCGGAGCCGCATGAGCTCGAGCTCGCGGCGCAGGACCTGGCCGGCATGACGAAGGCCGAGCTCGTCGTCTACGCCGACGGCTTCCAGCCCGCCGTGGACGACGCCGTCACCGAGGTCGTCGACGCCTCGAAGGTGCTCGACGTCGCGAGCGCCGCGCGCCTCACGCTGACAGCCGCCGAGGAGGCGAACACGGGCACGGACAGCCCGGCGCCGTCCAGCGAGGCGCCCGCGGGTCTCGACCCGCACTTCTGGCTCGACCCGCAGCGCTACGCTGCCGTCGCGGAGGCGATCGGGACACGGCTCGCCCAGGACGACCCGGCGAACGCCGCCACCTACCAAGCGAACACGACCTCCTTCGTCGGCAAGCTCACGGCCCTCGACACCGAGCTCGAGCAGGGACTGGCGTCGTGCGCGAGCAGGCAGCTCGTGACGAGCCACGCGGCCTTCGCCTACTTCGCCGCTCGCTACGGTTTCGAGCAGCACAGCATCTCGGGCATCTCCCCCGAGGCCGAGCCGAGCGCGGTCGCCCTCAAGGAGATCGCCGACCTCGTCCGCACCGAGGGCATCACGACGATCTACCAGGAGACCCTCGTCGAGCCGCACTTCGCGCAGACCGTGGCGGGCTCGACCGGGGCCAGCATGGCGACGCTCGACCCGATCGAGGGGATCAGCGAGACGTCCGCCGGTTCAGACTACTTTGAGATCATGCGCACCAACCTCGCCGTCCTCCAGAAGGGCCAGGGCTGCTCGTGAGCACCCTCACCCGCACGACGGGCGCCGACACCACGGAGCCCGTGATCGAGCTGCAGGTGGCGAGCTTCGGCTACGGCGACCGACCCGTGCTCGTCGGGGCGGACCTGACGATCCGGCGCGGCGAGATCGTGGCGGTCGTCGGGCCCAACGGGTCGGGCAAGTCCACCCTGATGAAGGGGGTCCTCGGCCTCAACGAGCTCACCTCCGGGTCGGTGACCCTCTTCGGCGTGCCGAGCGAGGACTTCCACGACCGGGCCCGGATCGGCTACGTGCCCCAGCGGCACACCCTCTCGGCCTCGGTGCGGGCGACGGCCGAGGAGATCGTCTCGACGGGGCGCCTCCCCCGGCTCGGCTGGTTCGGCCGACTGCACGCCACCGACCGTCAGGTCATCGCTCGCGCGCTCGAGGTCGTCGGTCTCGGCGACCGCGCCGCAACCGAGGTGAGCACCCTCTCAGGCGGGCAGCAGCGGCGCGTGCTCATCGCACGCGCGCTCGCCGGTCAGCCCGACGTGCTCATCATGGACGAGCCGACGGCCGGCGTCGACGCGGCCAACCAGCACGTCCTGTCCGACGTGCTCGCCCGGCTCATCGAGCGCGACGTCACGATGGTCATCGTCACGCACGAGCTCGGCGCCCTCGAGCGGTTGCTCACCCGCATCGTCGTCGTCGACGCCGGACGGATCCGCTTCGACGGGTCACCCGAACGGTATGCGGCAGAACGGCACTCGCTCCATCACGACCACGACAGCCATCACCACGACCACGAGCTCGACCAGGACCAGCACGAGACCAGCTCGCTGCCACGTGGACCGCTCGACCCCGCGGGAGGACGACCATGATCGACATGATCTCGATCGACTTCATGCAGCGCGCCCTCGTCGCTGCGCTGCTCGTCGGGACCGTCGCACCGATGGTCGGCATCTTTCTCGTGCAGCGCCGACTGTCCCTCATCGGCGACGGGATGGGCCACGTCGCCCTCGCCGGGGTGGCCATGGGGCTGCTCACCGGGCAGGCGCCCGTGCTCGCCGCACTCGTCGCAGCCGTCATCGCGGCCGTCGTCATCGAGCTGCTCCGGGCCCGCGGGCGGACCAACGGCGACGTCGCCCTCGCCGTCATCTTCTACGGCGGGATCGCGGCCGGTGTCGTCATCATCAGCAAGGCCCCCGACGGCACCCCGGCCAACCTGATGAAGTACCTCTTCGGCTCGATCCTCACCACCCAGACGTCCGACCTGTGGGTCTTCGCACTGCTCGCGGTGCTCATCGCAGCGACGACCTGGGCACTGCGTCCCCGCCTGTTCGCGGTCGCCAACGACGAGGAGTACGCCCGCGCAGTCGGCATCCCCGTCCTCCCGCTCAACCTCGTGCTCGCCATCCTCACCGCGACGACCGTCGTCGTCGCCATGCGCGTCGTCGGGCTGCTGCTCATCAGTGCGCTGATGATCGTGCCCAACGCCGCCGCGCAGCTCATCGCCCGGAGCTTCAGCAGCGGCCTGCGGTGGGCCGTCGCCTTCGGGCTCGTCTCCGCCGTGGGCGGCGTCGCCCTGTCGTACCCGCTGAACACCCCGTCGGGCGGCACCATCGTGCTGCTGTCGGTCGGCATCTTCATCGTCGTCGCCATCGTCACGGCCGTCGTCGCGCGGCTGGCCAACCGGGCCCACGACGTCGCCGAGCGGCACGAGCACGAGCACGGGGTCGAGTGCGGCCACCCGGCAGTCCTCCACGGCGACCACGTCGACTACGTCCACGACGGCCACCGGCACGCGCCGCACCAGGGCCACTACGACGAGCACGGCGGGGCGCACGAGGCCCCGCCGGACAGCGCGACCGCGCCGAGTCCCACGGAGGCGGCCCGATGAGCACACCCTCGCGCCGCCCGACCCGCCAGCAGGCGGCGGTGGCCACCCTGCTCGAGCGGTCCGAGGAGTTCACGTCGGCCCAGACGCTCCACGCCAGGCTCCGTGACTCCGGGGAGGGTATCGGCCTCGCCACCGTCTACCGCGCCCTGCAGGCGATGGTCGACGCCGGGAGCGTCGACGTGCTGCGCACCGACGAGGGCGAGGCGGTCTACCGGGTCTGCTCGACCCACCACCACCACCACCTCGTCTGCCGGTCCTGCGGCCGCACGGTCGAGGTCGAGGGGCCGGCCGTGGAGAAGTGGTCCGACGCGGTCGCAGCCGACCACGGCTTCTCCGACGTGACCCACACCCTCGAGATCTTCGGGACCTGCGCCGACTGCACCGGTCGGGAGGCCTGACCGCCGCCCAGCGCCTCCCCCACGACGGCCGAGCCGGGTCGAGGTCAGGTGGGCGTGGGTGCGTCGGTCGGGGTGTCGACGGCGCCGCCGTAGCGTCGGTCGCGAGCGGCATACTCCTCGATCGCGGCCCAGAGGTCGCGGCGGTCGTAGTCCGGCCACAGCCGGTTCTGGAAGACCATCTCGGCGTAGGCCGACTGCCAGAGCAGGAAGTTGCTCGTGCGCTGCTCGCCCGAGGACCGGACGAAGAGGTCGACGTCGGGCATCGTGGGCTCGTTGAGATACCTGACGATCGTCTTCTCGTCGACGGACCCGGGACGCAGGCGGCCGGCCTTGACCTCGTGGGCGATCCGCTGCACGGCGTCGGCGATCTCGGCGCGGCCGCCGTAGTTGACGCAGAAGTAGAGAGTGAGGCCGGTGTTGTCCTGGGTCAGCTCCTCGGCGATCTCGAGCTCCTTGATGACCGAGCGCCACAGCCGCGGCGTCCGCCCGACCCACCGCATCCGCACCCCCCACTCGTGCAGCTGGTCGCGGCGCCGCCGGATGACGTCACGGTTGAAGCCCATCAGGAAGCGGACCTCCTCCGGCGAGCGGCGCCAGTTCTCCGTCGAGAAGGCGTAGGCCGACAGGTGCGTCACACCGACCTCGATCGCGCCGGCGACGACGTCGAGCAACGACGCCTCACCCGCCTCGTGTCCCCTCGTCCGGGGCAGGCCGCGGGCGTTGGCCCAGCGGCCGTTGCCGTCCATGACGATGGCCACGTGCTTCGGCAGGATCTGCGGGGGGATCGACGGAGCGGTCGCGCCGCTCGGGTGGGGGAAGGGCCTGGTCATGGTCGGTCGGATCCCTCTCGCCTCAGGTGCGGTCGACGAGACGCAACGATCTCACGCCACGCTCGATGTGCCACTGGAGGAAGGCCGCCACCATCCCGTTGCCCTGTCGTCGGTGCCGGGGGTCGCTCCCGTCGGCGATCACCCAGTCGCCGGTGAGCAGCGCCGCGAGCAGCTCGAAGGTCTCCGGTGCCGGTGCGCTCGAGCCGGGCGGGCGACAGCCGGAGCACACTGCTCCCCCGGCCTGCACGTTGAAGGCCCGGTGCGGGCCCGGAGCGCCGCACCGCGCGCAGTCGTGGAAGCTCGGGGCCCAGCCGGCCACGGCGAGCGACCGCAGGAGGAAGGCGTCGAGGACGAGGCCGGG
>JBBRGO010000229.1:0-5463 GCA_038224055.1 Actinomycetales bacterium | reverse complement strand
CGCCTCCTCGACCTGGTCGTCGACCGTGAGGATCTGGGAGAAGGCGACGCCGAGAGGGAGGAGCCGCACGAGATCGGCCCAGATCAGCTGCCACGTGACCCGCTTGAGCTCGGTGCCGAGGGTGAACGGGTTGGTGCGGTGGCGGTGCAGCACCTCGCAGCGATAGACGTTCCCGACTCCGGCGAGCATCGACTGGTCCATGAGTAGCTCAGCAATCGACTTACGCCGCAGACGAATTCGCTCCCATGCCCGGTCGCCATCCGCATTGGGATCAAGGGGGTCCGGGCCGAGTGCCGCCTCGATGCGGGCCACTCCGGCCGCACCGAGGAGCTCGCAGGCGATGGGGCCGCGGAGGTCCGCCACGAAGTCGTCGTTGAGCAGTCGGAGCCGCAGCGCCCCCCGCGGCTCGGGGGGCGGATCCCCTCCGAGCGGCTTGACGGGGAAGGAGCCGATGAGACCGAGGTGCACGTGCAACGTCTCGTCGGGGAAATCGACGAAGAGGTGCTTCCCGACGGCTCGCGACCGCTCGACGACCTCGCCGTCGAGGCGGCGGGCCTCATCGGCGAAGCGTCCCTGTGGGCTCGCGGCCGCCACGGGGGAGCCGGCGAAGGCGCGGTCGAGCCGCTGCGCCAGCGCATGGATGGTGTGGCCCTCGGGCACCGGTCCCCACCGCCCTCAGGGCTGGGGGACGGCGCCGTCGGCGACGCCCATGAGCTCCAGGATGCGTCGTAGGTCCTCCATCGACGCGAACTCCACGGTGATCTTGCCCTTGCGCTGCCCGAGCGCGATGGCGACGCGCGTCTCGAGGTGGTCGGCCAGACCCGAGGTGAGGTCATCGAGCTGCGGGTGACGGCCACCGGCCCGGGGACGACGCGTCTTGGCGGGAGTGTCGTCGTCACCGAGCGTGACGATCTCCTCCACGGAGCGCACCGACAGGCCCTCCGCGACGATGCGCTGGGCCAGCCTCTCCATCGCGGCCGCGTCGGCGAGGCCGAGCAGCGCCCGGGCGTGACCGGCACTGAGCACGCCCGCCGCCAGGCGGCGCTGGACGAGCGGCGGGAGCCTGAGCAGCCGTAGGGTGTTGGAGATCTGCGGGCGAGAACGGCCGATCCGCGCCGCGAGCTCCTCGTGGGAGCAGCCGAAGTCGTCGAGCAGCTGCTGGTAGGCAGCAGCCTCCTCGAGCGGGTTGAGCTGGCTGCGGTGCAGGTTCTCCAGGAGCGCGTCGCGCAGCAGGTCGTCGTCGTGCGTGTCCTTGATGATGGCCGGCACGAGCTCGAGGCCGGCCTGCTGCGTCGCCCGCCAGCGACGCTCACCCATGATCAGCTCGTACTGCTTGCCGCCGGCACCCTCGAGCTCGTCACCCGGGATCCGGCGGACGACGATCGGCTGGAGGACCCCGATCTCCGTGATCGAGTGCACGAGCTCGGCCATCTGGTCCTCGTCGAAGACCGTGCGCGGCTGCCTGGGGTTCGGCCGGATCGAGGTGACGGGCACCTCGGCGAACTCGGCACCGGGCACCGGAGCGAGCTCGGGTCCGTCCGAAGCGGCAGCGACCGCGTGCGCAGGCAGCCCAGCGTCCCCCACGTCAGCCGCACCGGTTGCGGTCGCGTGGACGTCCGCACCGTCGCAGCCGTGGGATGGGTCGAGAAGGTCCGTGGCCGCGGTGGGCGTGCCCTCGGGCTCCGCCACGGGATCGCTGTCGGACTGAGCGTCCGCGCCGACCTCGGAGCCATCACCAGAATCTGGCTCGATCCTTGCTTGCGTTGCAGGAGTGGATGATTCGATCTCGGGCCGGGGGGGATCGACGACCACGGTCGAGGCCTCGCGGCGGTGCTGCTCCGCGAAGAACACGTCCAGGGGCCGACCTCCGGCTCCGGTCGGAGCGCTGGGGATCAGAGCTCCGAGACCTCGACCCAGCGCTCGACGCTTCTCCGCCATCGCCCAACCTCTCGTCACCCGTGGACCGCGGCCCTCGCGTCCTCGGACAGTCTAGGTGGACACCGGGTCCCGACCGGGACACGGCCAGGACACGGCCAGGACACGGCCGGGCGCCGCACCCGACCCCCTAGGGTGAGCGTCATGATTCGCGTCACGGTCCTCGAGAACTACGCCGACGATGACGGGAACGTCATCGTCTACCCCGGACGGATCGACAAGAGCATCCAGATCAAGTTCACCGGGCGCAACAACCGGGTCATCGTGCACGAGAACGCGCGGATCAGTCGACTCTTCGTGGATCTCGACTGCGACAACGGCCTGCTCGAGATCGGCCCCAGCGCAGGCGTTCCGCCCCTGCTCGCCAGCATCCGGATCGGGCAGGACTCCACGGTGCGGATCGGCAACAACGTCTCGAGCACGGCCGCCGTCGCGATGTCCGCAACGGAGGGGACGAGCATCACCGTCGGGGACGACGTGATGTTCGCGAGCGAGAACCAGGTGCGCGCGGACGACGCCCACCCGATCTTCGACGTCCGGACGGGCCTGCGCGTGAATGTCTCCCGGTCGATCAGCATCGGTAGCCACGTCTGGCTCGCCCGAGCGTCAGTCGTGCTCGGAGGGGTGACCATCGGTGACGGTTCGGTGATCGGCTACGGGAGCATCGTGACCCGGTCCATCCCGAACAACTGCATCGCCGCCGGCACCCCCGCCGCGGTCCTCCGTCGCGACATCGCCTGGGAACGCCCCCACCTCTCGATGGTCAAGCCCTACTACAAGCCCGACGGGTCGACGGTGAAGAAGTCGGCCTACTGGCACCTCACCGAGCCCATCGCCGAGCGCGCCTCGGCGCCGCAGCGCGCCATCCGTGCGGGCCGGGCCGAGGCATCGCGGCTGCGCCGGCGCGCGCGCTCGGCTGCGGGTCGGGTCGTGCGGCGACTCCGCAGGTAAGGGTGTTTCACGTGAAACGCACTTCACCTCGGTAAGGCACGGCCAGCCCTGCTCGTTTCACGTGAAACACACCCGAGGCCTCACGCCCGCGTGGGCCACACTCCGGGCAACGGAGAATGACTGCGTTTCACGTGAAACTCCGACGGGACGAGACGATCCAGCGAATCAACGGGCCACTGCGCCGCGGTCGGCGATCTCCCCGGCCGCCGAGAGGTAGGCGAGAGCGCCGCTGCTCGAGGGGTCGTAGGTCATCACGGTCTCACCGAAGCTCGGTGCCTCGGAGACGCGGACCGAGCGCGGGACGCTCGTCGCGAGGACCTCCACCGGGAAGTGGGTTCGCACCTCGTCGGCCACCTGGGCCGAGAGGCGCGTCCGTCCGTCGTACATCGTCAGCAGAATCGTGGACACGTGCAGGTCCGGGTTGAGGTGAGCCTTGATGAGATCGATGTTCTTGAGGAGCTGGGAGAGCCCCTCCAAGGCGTAGTACTCACACTGGATGGGGATGAAGACCTCACTCGCAGCGACCATGGCGTTGACGGTGAGCAGCCCCAGGCTCGGCGGGCAGTCGATGAGCACGTAGTCGTAGTTGACCGGGCCGGCAGCAGCACCCCGCAGCGCCCGCAGCAGACGCGACTCGCGTGCCACGAGGCTGACGAGCTCGATCTCGGCACCGGCCAGGTCGATCGTGGCCGGGGCGCAGAACAGTCCCGGCACCGAGGCGCATGCCTGGACCACGTCATCCAGCGGCATCCCGTCGACGAGGACGTCGTAGACGGATGGGACCTCGGCGTGGTGGTCGATCCCGAGGGCGGTGCTCGCGTTGCCCTGCGGATCGAGGTCGATGACGAGGACCCGCAGCCCGGCCTGGGCCATCGCGGCAGCGATGTTCACTGTCGTCGTCGTCTTGCCGACACCGCCCTTCTGGTTGGCCACCGTCAGGACCCGTGGCACCACGGGCGGAGGGAAGCGGCGCCCGGTCAGCTGGATTCGTCGGCGGGCATTGTCCGCCAGCTCGCGGGCGACCGGCGTGTCCTGGCCCACGGTGGGGATCGTCGCCGCGAGGGCGGCCCGCTCGGCATCGGAGGGCTCGCTGCCCGGGGCGGAGAGCGGGGTCTCCGCTGCCTCGTCCACAGGTTTGTCCCCAGCCCCTGAGCGTGCTGCGGGCGTCTTCTCGTGCTCAACCGAGACGGTCGACGACGGCGTCATCACCAAGTTGTCCACAGGTGTCCGGGTGGGCTGCCCGGGATCGTCCGTGCCGGGCCCGACGTCGCCGGGGTCCACCGTGGTCCCGATGTTCGTCGCGTCCTCGACGCGCAGCACCGTCCCGGCATCGGGCCGCTGACCGGCCCCGCCCGAGGCTGGTGCAAGGGTCATGGCCTGAGTCGCTGCCGCCGCCTGGAGCGTTTCACGTGAAACGGTGTGGCCGCCGAGCTCCGCCCACCCCAGTCGCCGGTGCGTCGCATCCGGTTCCGGGTCTCCGGGCCAGCCGAGGTGGGTCGGGGTACTCACAGGTCGTGCTCCTCCGGTGGGCCAGCGCGACCGGTACGTCGTGTCGACGCCTGGTTGCGGGGGCGGGGTGGGGTCGTGATGAGGGGTCAAGGGTGTCGTGGCGCGTGGCGTCGGGTCGGACGCGTCGCCCCGTCGTCCCGTCGTCCCGAGCGAGGCAGCGCGTCACGCCGAGCCCGAGCCGCGGCGGGCTGGTGCGGCCGCACCCTTGGCTCGCGGTCGGTCTCCGCGCCTACGCGCGGAGCCCGCACTCGTGGCTCCCTGAGCGCGGAAGCGTCGGCGGTCGACGCTCGCCCCGATGGCCAGCCGGATGACGGTGGTCGGTTCGTCGAGCAGGTCGACCCCGAGTCGTTCCACGGAGGCATCCACCACGCCGAGTCGCGCCAGGGCAGTTCGGGTCTCGTCGAGCTCAGACTCCGCCCGTGATCCCTTGATCGCCACCAGCTGACCGTGGGGTCGGAGCAGCGGCAGCGTCCATTCAGCCAGCTGCACGATGCCCGAGACGGCGCGTGCCGTGACCCACTCGGCATCGAGTCGGTCCCAGAGGGCCTCGGCCCGGGCCGTGTGCACGATGACGTTCTCCAAGCCGAGCTGGGCCACCGTCCCGGTCAGCCAGCCGGTACGGCGGGTCAGCGGCTCGACGAGGTGCAGCTCGAGGTCCGGCCGAGCGATCGCCAGGGCCAGGCCGGGGAGGCCGGCTCCGGACCCGACGTCGATGACGCGCTGACCGGCCGGAGCCAGGGGGATCGCCAGATGTGCGGCCGCGCAGTTGAGCACGTGCCGGTCCCACAGGCGTGGGGCCTCCCGTGGGCCGATCAGCCCGTGGCTGATCCCGGTGTCCACGAGGATCGCCACGAACTGCTCCGCGAGCTCGGTCCGGTCGCCGAACACCGCAGCCGCGGCCGGTGGTGTCGAGGGGGCCTCTGGACCTGCGGCCGCGGCCGACTGGTCGGACGCTTCCGGCGCCGTGGTCGCTCGGCCGGCCTCGAGATCGCGGGGCGACTCGTGGTCTGACTCGGGCACGGGGGCTCCTCGATCGGGACGCGGGCGTCGGACGGTGGGGGTGAGGAC
>JBBRGO010000228.1:0-5507 GCA_038224055.1 Actinomycetales bacterium | reverse complement strand
GGCGATCGACGCGAGGAAGATCGCGCTCTCCGTGGCCCTGGCGAAGCGCCGTCGCACCGCCGAGCTGCGGACCGGGACCGACCGCGCCGCGCCACCGGCGCGTTCATCGTGCACTCCGGCTGCAGCAGTGGGGCGGTGACGGCGTCAGCAGGGCCTCGCGGTGAGAAAGGACGTGTGGATGCTCGGCATCGGCGCCGGCCTGCTCACCGCCCCCCCGCTCGCGCGGCTGAGACGGGCCGTCAGCGACCCGCGAAGCGGCCACCGAGGTTGACGAAGGACGCCGCGACGGGCTCGCTCGCCGCGATCGCCTCCGCGAGCGCCTCGTCACCGGCCCGCCCGCGGGCGAGCGCGGCATGGTGGCGGACCATCGTGTCGCCCGCCACGTCGTCGGGCACCGGTGACACCGCCGCCACGACCGAGCGAGCCCCGAGCGAGAAGACGGCTGCCGCCATACCCAGCTGCTCGTCCCCGGGGCGGAAGGTCGCCGAGCCGACCTCGCACGCGGAGAGCACGACGTGGTCGGCTCCGACTCCCGTCGGTTGCAGCTCGTGGGCGAAGACCGGCCCGTCGTGCAGGACGAGCGAGGAGAAGAGCGGCGACTCGACCTGGTGCACACCGTGGGCGGCGACGTGCACGATCCCGGGCGAGGCCAGGGCTGCGACGAGACGGACCGAGCGGGAGGGGTTGGCGACCTCGACGTCGCGGGCGGCGGCGGTCCAGGTGTCCCGGACCGCGGCTGCCTCCCTCGGAGCCCGAGAGACGTGCGGTCCGACACTGACGTGCACCGGTGGGGCCGCGCCGGCGCGGTCGCCGGCCCGCTCCCTCCGCGCGAAGGAGGTCAGGGAGTAGGCGAGGGTCAGCGGACGGCCCGTCAGGGACGGCAGCAGCGCCCACGGCAGGGCCGACACCTCCTGGCAGGAGACGAGCACGAGGCCCGCCGCACCCGACCCCCACGGGCCGATGACCGCGCGGTCGAGCCGGTCGGCGGACGAGCGGAGCGACCCCCAGACCGCGCCTGAGAGGGGTCCGAGGTGGTGGGTCGCCGCCGCACGCAGGTCGACCCGCATCCGGCGTGCGAGCTCGGCAGCCTCGGCCAGCGGCATGAGGTCGCGCAGCGCGGCCCGACCGCCGACCACGCCCACCCCGCAGAGGCGGCCACGGTGCGCGAAGAGCCAGACGAGGTCGCGGTCGGCCGCCACGAGGTGCTCTCGGGCCTCGCGGACCCGCACCGGCACGGCGCCCGTGGCGCGCGACCCGCTGCTGAGGGCCCAGTCCCGGTCGCGGATCTGGCGCTCGAGCCGAGCCGCGTTCGCCGTGAGCTCGCGCTCCTCCTCGGCGGACACCTCCCCGCGCAGCCGACCGCGCACGGCCCGCAGGCTCTCGGTCAGGGTCGCGAGCTCGTCGTCGGCGGAGCGCCCGAGCGACGGGAGCCGGTCGGTCGCGCTGCGCCACCGCTCGAGCGCCTCGAGCACGGCCGGGCTGCCCCGGGGCACCGCCAGGTCGAGGTCGAGAGCGGCGAGGCGCACCCCGTGGACCGCGCGCGCGGTCCGGAGGTCGAGGCTGGCGCTGCCCTCCTGTCCGGCCGCGAGCCGCCGTGCCGCCCGCGAGAGGATGCGCTTGGCTGCCACCACCTCACCGGCCTCGGTGAGGACGGCGGCGGTGACGGCGGCGGAGTCCAGCTCGTCGGAGAGCGACCCGGTGGAGACCCGTTCGAGACCGAGCAGACGCGTCCGCGCCGCGTCGACGTCGCCTCCGAGCAGCAGTCCCTGGGCCGCGACGACCCTCGCCGCGTCGGCCAGCTCGGTGTCGCCGAGCTGGGTCGCCGTCTCGACGAGGTCGTCGGCGGTCGCGGCGGCCCGGAGCGAGACCTGCGGGTCGGCACCGCTCCCCCCGCTCCGGCCCCGGTCGCGCCGCTCCCGGTCGAGATCCGTGAGGAGGCCGGCCAGCGTCGCCTTCGCCTGCCAGGCGGTCGCCCCGAGGCCTGCGTAGACGCGGGCCGCCGCGGCAGACTCGGCGGCCGAGCTCTCGAGCCGGCCCATCAGGCGGTGCGCGCGAGCGAGCTCGAGGTCGAACTCGGCCCGGAGCTGGTCGTGCCCGTCCCCCGCGATGCCGTCGGCTCCGGCGGCCAGTGCTTCCGCGGCCTCCTTGACGAGGCCGGCCTCGAGCAGCACCCGGCCGCGGTCGAGCCGGGCGGGGCCCCGGAAGACGTCGGCGTCGAGCTCCTCCGCGGCCGCCATCACCGACAGCGAGCGCGGCAGGTCACCGAGGAGGTATGCGGCATACCCCTCGTTGTGCCGGGCCATGAACTCCTGGTCGAGCCGGCCCAGGCGCCGGGCCAGGTGGGCGGCCTCGGCGAAGGACCCGATCGCCTGCTGCGGGCGCAGCATCTGGAAGGCGAGCATCCCCCGGGTCAGGTGCACCGAGCACCGCTCCGCCGGGGTGAAGGCCTCGAGGCTGCGGGCCGCTCCCTCGACGCCCGCCCACGCCGAGGCGAGGTCGCCGACGCGGCCGTGGATGTTGGCCCGCTGGTACTCCAGACGGGCCCGCAGGGTGGCGTCCCCCAGGACGTCGACGAGTCGCTCCGCCTCGTCCAGGCGCGCGAGCGCGGCGTCCAGACCGCTCAGCAGGAGCTCGGTCAGCGCGAGCGTCGTGAGGGTCCGGGAGCGCAGCTCGAGCCGCTCCCGAGCTGCACCGTCGGCCTCGCCCCGGGTGGGCCCGGCGAGGCTGTCCAGCTCGTCCGGCCCCTGGGGCACCTCCAGCTCCGCCAGGGCAGCGACGAGCGACCGCTCGGCGTCCACCGGTCGGCCGGCCATGTTCTCCGCGGCGCCCCGTTCCCACAGGGCGCGCGCCGTCTCGAGCTGGGTGATGGGGTGTCCGGCCTCTCCGCTCCTGCCGGCCCGCCCCAGATCCTCAGATCTGCATCGTCGGGGTGATGACCGGTCGATCCTCCTGCTTGACCGGGTCGGTCAGGATGACGAAGTGGACCGGCCCGTGAGGTAGATCATCCAGAACAAAGCGTCCGTCCGCATCCGAAATAGCCGAGGTGCTGCCCTCCGGGGTGACCGCCTCGACCCGAGAACCCGGCACGGTGACCCAGCCGTCGACGCGGACGCGGTCTCCGTCGGCCCCCTCGTTGGCGGTCACCATCAGGCTCACCGATGCCGCCGCGAACGTCACCGAGTCGGTGCGGCTCGGCTCCAGCTGCGGCGCTGCGCTGCGGGTGGCGAGCAGGGCGCAGTCCATCAGCTCGGCGACCTCGGCGTGCAGTGCCTGCACGGTCAGCTCGAACTTGATCCGCTCCGTCAGCTCGCGCGGCACCGGATCGGCGTGAGCGAAGAGCTCACGGACCGATCGCAGGTTGGCGAGGTCCCCCTCGTCGATGACGTCCTTGTGGGAGCTCATGTCACACCGCCCATCCGCGGTCGGAGCCGAGGGTGAGCCTCAGCTTGTGGAGGCAGCGGCCACGGGTCGGGCCGATGCTGCCGACTGGCATCCCCAGGGACTCCGCGATCGCGGCGTAGTCGGGACGGTCGGCGAAGGCGATCACTCGGATCAGTTCCTGGCAGCGGGGCGAGAGCCCCGAGATGTGCTCCCACAGGATGCGCTGGCGCTCGCTGAGGATGGTCTGGGCCTCGGGGTCGAGCTGTTGGACGGGGGCCTCCGGGACCTCCTCGACCCCGATCTCGCGGCGCGAACCGCGGCCCATCCGCCAGACCTCACGCTTGACGACGACGACGAGCCAGCCCAGCACCGCGGCGGGCTCGTGGATCGCCTCCGCGCGGTCGACGAGCTGGAGGAAGGCGGTCTGCACCGCGTCCTCGCACGTCGTGGGGTTCGCCCCCTGGGACCGGGCCGCGTTCCAGAGCACCGGTGTGACGATGTCCACCAGGTCGGAGAGACGATCCCGGTCACCGGAGCGGTAGTCCGCGAAGGCCCGGCCCGCCTTGGTCCCGAGCCCGTCGGGGGCGGTCGGTGTGGGACTCATGACCCCTCCCCGGCGAGGCAGACGCGGAGCGCCCGGATGGACCGCTTGCACATGGCCCGGTCGGAGACCTCGGTGAGGTCTCCCTCGGCGACGAGGGCGGCGGCGACCTCGGCGGCGAAGACCGGCGTCGCGAACGACGTCCCGCTCCACACCCCGAAGCCGCCGGTGTAGTCGTCGGGGTCGACCGTGCACCGCACGCCCCCGTCGCCGACGACCCTCGTCGAGGGCTGCCCCATCCCGTTGGTGAGGGGGAGCGTGCTGACGACCGAGACGCCCTGACGGACCGCACTGATGAGCTCGAGGTCGTTGGAGAAGAGTGCGACGGTGCTCCCGTCGGGGTTGCAGGCACCGACGCTGGAGACCGGCGGGGTCGAGGTCGGGGCGATCCGCCGCGGCGGCGGCGCGGCGAGCGAGGCCGGGACGAACGGGTCCCTGCTGCCGTCGTTGCCGGCGCCCGCCACGACCACCACTCCGCACCGGGCGAAGCGGCCGAGCAGGTCGGCGACGGGGCCCTTCCGGTAGGTCTGGTCCTCGGCGTAGTAGCCCATCGAGAGGGAGAGCACGTCGATGACCAACCCGTCGGCGCCACCCTGCTGGCCCCGCTGGTGCAGGGCGAGCAGCGCCTCGAGCCAGCGCAGCAGGTCACCCTCCTCGACGATCCCGTCGTCCCCCATGACGGGCAGCGACAGGATCGTGGCCTCCGGGCAGCCCTGTCGGATCAGGCCGGCGATGAAGGTACCGTGACCACCGAGCAGGGCCGCGGGGTCGACCGGCTTCGGGGACTCCTCCGCGGCGACCGCGGGTGGCGCCGTCGCGGGGTCGACGATGACGAGCTCGCTGCCCTCGAGGGCGGTGCGCAGGACGCGCGTCGTGTCCTTGAACCAAGGGTGCCCGGGTGTGATCTCCGTGTCCGGCACGGCGACGACCGGGGTGCGCTCCAGCGGACGGGCACGCAGGGCGGGGTCCGGCAGGGCGAGACCCACCGGCATCCGGCCTCCCCGGCCGGGGACGGCGTACTCCTGGAGCGGGGACCCACCGATCCCGCCCCAGTAGCCGTCGATCCCACCCCAGTACCCACCGATGCCGCCCCAGTAGCCGCCGATGCCGCCCCAGTAGCCGTCGGCGGGCCGGATGATGTGCTCGAGGCTGGCGTTCTCGATCCAGTACGGGTCCCCCTGGCGCAGCTGCTGGAGCACCGTCCACGCGTCGACGGCGTTGATCGGGTCCGTGGGGTGCAGGGTGATGCTCGTGACGCCGGTCGCCGTGCTCCCGTCGGTGCCGTCGGTGCCGTCGCCCGGCGACCGGGGGCCCTCCTGCCCGTGCCTCGGCAGGGTCAGCCGATAGCCGAGGTCGAGAGCAGCGAGGTCGTCGGTCAACCGCGGGTCGAGGTCGCGGGTGTCGTCCGGTCCCGACACCAACCCGCGCACGAGGAGCCGGTTCGTCAGGTAGAGCGCCGGCCTCGGGGCCAGGCCCTCCTGCTCACCGACGAGCCGCTTCGCCGTCGCCGGGTCGATGGCCCGGA
>JBBRGO010000227.1:0-5545 GCA_038224055.1 Actinomycetales bacterium | reverse complement strand
CACCACCTGACAAGGGAGTCACATGTTCGCCGCTGCCGTCGAACCCGCCTACGGGACGGTGCCGCTGTTGCTCATCGCAGCAGCCGCCGTGCTCGTCCTGCTCGTCCTGATCATCGCCCTCAAGCTCCACGCGTTCGTCGCGCTCGTGCTCGTCAGCCTCGTCACCGCGCTCGTGACCAAGGTCCCGGTCGCCGACATCGTGCCGACCCTGCTCGACGGCTTCGGCGGCACGCTGGCCAACGTCGCCCTGCTCGTCGGGCTCGGCGCCATGATCGGCCGCCTCCTCGAGGTGACCGGTGGCGCCCAGGTCCTCGCCGACACGCTCATCGGCCGCTTCGGCGCGCAGCGCGCCCCGCTCGCGCTCGGTGTCGCCTCGCTCCTGTTCGGCTTCCCGATCTTCTTCGACGCCGGCCTCGTCGTCATGCTGCCGATCATCTTCAGCGTCGCGACCCGCTTCGGTGGCTCGGTGCTCACCTACGCCCTGCCCGCCGCGGGCGCGTTCGCCGTCATGCACGCCTTCGTCCCGCCGCACCCCGGACCGGTCGCGGCCGGCCAGCTGCTCGGCGCCGACCTCGGGCTGCTGCTCATCGTCGGCCTCGTCATCGCGATCCCGACGTGGTTCCTCGGCGCCTACCTCTTCGGCACGTGGACCGGTCGCCGGTTCAACCTGCCCGTCCCGTCCACCTGGATCCAGGTCGAGCACGACGAGACGAAGGGCAACCGCCCCTCGTTCGGCCTCGTCCTGTCGGTCCTGCTCCTGCCGCTCGTGCTCATCTTCCTCAACACCGGCCTGGGCACCCTCGCCACCGCGGGCACGGTCGACTCCGAGGCGGCCTGGGTCCAGGCCCTGCGGATGGTCGGCCAGACTCCCGTCGCGCTGCTCATCACGACGCTGTACGCGATGGTCGTGCTCGGCACCGGCCGGCGGTCGCGCGCCGACGTCGAGAAGATCTGCAACGACGCCCTCGGCCCGGTCTGCGCGATCATCCTCGTCACCGGCGCCGGTGGCATGTTCGGCGGCGTCCTGCGCGCCAGTGGCATCGGCGAGGCGCTCGCGGGCAGCCTGGCCGCCACCGGCCTGCCGGTCATCGTCGCCGCCTTCGTCGTCGCCACCTGCCTCCGCGTCGCGCAGGGGTCGGCCACGGTCGCCCTCACGACGACGGCCGGCCTCATGGCCCCGACGGTCGAGGCGACGACGGGCCTGACGAGCATCGACCTGTGCCTCATCGTCATCGCCATCGCCTGTGGCTCGACGGTCCTCTCGCACGTCAACGACTCCGGCTTCTGGCTCGTCGGACGCTTCCTCGGCATGGACGAGAAGACGACACTGAAGACATGGACCGTGATGGAGACCCTCATCGGCACGATCGGCTTCGTCATCGCGGCCGGCGCGAGCCTCGTGCTGTGACGACGGAGGTCACCACCAGGCACATCGTCGTCATGGGCGTCTCGGGCTGCGGCAAGAGCACCGTGGCGGAGGGGATCAGCGAGGCCGCGTCCCTCCCGTTCGCGGAGGCCGACCGCTTCCACCCGGCCGCCAACATCGAGAAGATGACCGCCGGGATCCCGCTCGAGGACGCCGACCGCTGGCCGTGGCTCGGCGACCTCTCCGCCTGGATGGCCTCGCAGGCGCGGGAGGGGCAGTCGACCGTCATCGCCTGCTCGGCGCTCAAGCGCTCCTACCGCGACCTGCTCCGCAAGGGGCCGCCGAGTCTCGACTTCGTGCACCTCGACGGGGATCCGGACGTCATCCGGGCGCGGATGTCGCACCGCAAGGGCCACTTCATGCCGACCTCGTTGCTCGAGAGCCAGCTCGCCACGCTCGAGCCCCTCGAGCCCGACGAGCAGGGCATCGTCGTGGACCTCGCACTGCCGGCCGACGAGATCATCGAGCGGGCGGTCCGCGAGCTCGGTCTCACGCCGTAGCCCGATGCCGTATGCCGCGGTGCCCGCTCCCAGCAGGAGCTGGCACCGCGGCATCCGGGAATGTCCCGGCCCGGTGGCCGGTTGGTCCTCCTGAAGATCGATTGAAGCATCCACGACTTACAGGAGTGACGGTTCATGGCACGTGCGTTCGAGAGCATCAAGGTCGGCGCATGGGAGCTCCCGCAGCGCTTCGTCATGGCGCCGCTCACCCGCAACCGGGCCGGCGAGGGGCATGCTCCCCGCGACCTGAACGCGGAGTACTACGGCCAGCGCGCGACCGCCGGCCTCATCGTCAGCGAGGGCACGCAGCCGAGCGCCGTCGGCCAGGGCTACCTCGACACCCCGGGCATCCACTCGGACGCGCAGGTCGAGGGCTGGGCGAAGGTCGCCGATGCCGTCCACGCGAACGGTGGCCGGATCGTCATCCAGCTCATGCACGTCGGTCGGATCGCGCACCCGGACAACAAGGACGGCCTCGAGACGGTCGCCCCGAGCGCCATCGCGGCCCCCGGGTCGATCGTCACGGCGACGGGGGAGCAGCCGTTCGTGACCCCGCGCGCCCTGGAGACGGACGAGATCGCCGGTGTCGTCGCCGAGTACGCGGACGCAGCTCGCAAGGCGGTTGCTGCAGGCATCGACGGCGTCGAGGTCCACGCGGCCAACGGCTACCTGATCCACCAGTTCCTCGCCCCGACGAGCAACACCCGGACCGACGGCTACGGGGGCTCCCCGGAGAGCCGCGCTCGCTTCGGCATCGACGTGACCAAGGCGGTGGCGCAGGCCATCGGTGCGGAGCGCGTCGGCATCCGGATCTCGCCCTCGCACAACATCCAGGGCGTCCTCGAGGAGGACGAGGCCGACGTCGCCGCGACCTACGACGCCCTCATCTCGGGGATCGCGCCGCTCGGGCTCGCCTACCTCAGCGTCCTCGCCGACCCGACGAGCACCCTCGTGCACGACCTGCGCAAGCGCTTCGACGGTCCGTTCATCATCAACAACGGTTTCGGTGCGGTCACCGACCTTGCGACGGTCGAGGGCGTCCTCGAGCGTGACGAGGCGGACCTCGTGGCCGTCGGTCGCCCGTTCCTGGCCAACCCGGACCTCGTCCGTCGTTGGCGCGAGGGGATCGAGCTCAACGAGCCGAACCAGGCGACCTTCTACGGCGGCGGCGCCGAGGGCTACACAGACTACCCCTTCGCGGGCTGACACCCACGGCGGCCGGGCACCGGCTGATGGGCTCTGGAGCGGGCCACCCGGTCGTCATCGGGTGGCCCGCTCCGCTTGTCAGGGGCCGGCCTGTCAGGGGCTCGCCTGTCTGGGATCCATCTGTCGAGGCTCGCCGCTCGGAGCCTCGGTCAGACGTCGCCCATCGCGACGCTGCAGGACCCCAGCCGGGTGGGAGCACGCCACGGCGCCGACGGGACGCCGGGAAGCCGGACGTCGGCGATCCCGACGTGAACGACGTGGACCGCCGTCCCGGTGACGCGAGGGGCAGCCACCGCCGAGGTGCTCGTGAGGGCGGTCAGGCCGACGAGCGTCGTCGCCGTGACGACCGAGAGGGCGCCGAGGCGAGCGATGCGGGCGCGGCGCGTGCGGAGGGGGTCCATGACTCAGTGTGCGCCGTCTTCGGCGTGTCCGCCATGGTGGCGGTGGGTAGCGGACCGTCGGGACGGCAGGCGGGTGATCCAGTAGGTCGCGGTGCCCGGGGAGGTGACCCCGAAGCGGGCGTTGACGGCCCAGAGCCAGCCACCGGCGACGGTGGCGGTCGACGGCACGTCGAGGGTCGGGTCGCTCCGGTCGCCGACCCACTTCGCGCGCCACCCCGACCCGGCTTTCGAGAGCAGCAGCACGGCGACGGAGTTCCCGCCGGTCCCGCGGACGTTGTAGAGCACCGAGCCGTCGAGCTCGAGCCCGTCGCCCGAGGTGATGCCGGGGCCGCCTGACACGGGGATCCCGGTCGTGACGCCCGACCTGGGGTCGACGTTCCAGAGCCCACCGAACTCGCTGTTGTTGAGGACGAGCGACCCGTCGGCGAGCTCGCGGATCCCGTTGGCGTTGATGTTCGACCCGTCGTAGGCCGGCCACGCTCCGGACAGGGGCACGAAGGTGGGCGCGGCACCGGTGGGTCGGCCGTGGCGGTCGAGGGCGATCCCGGTGAGGCGGTCGACCCGGGAGTCGGTGACCCAGACCGTGTGGTCGGTGACGACGAGGTCGTTGAGGAAGGCGCCCCCGGGGACGACGGTGTCCGAGACGACCGTCCCCTTCCTGCCATCGACCGCCCAGACGTGGGCTTCCGCGCCGACGTTGCCGGCGGCCCAGACGAGCCCGGTCCGTCGGTCCCAGTAGAGACCGCGCAGGGCCCGGCCGGTGGCCCCGGGGAGCAGGACGGAGACCGTGCCGGTCCTGAGGTCGCCCGTGACGATGCGTCCGTCGGCGAGAGACCCGACGTAGTAGGTGGTGCCGGGCCCGCTGGTGATGCCCTCGGGGCGGATGCCGTCCGGCAGCGCCACGGTGTCGGGCGACTTCGTGCGCCGCCTCGTGGCGCTGGCGGGAGAGGCGGCCCCGGTCAGGGCGAGCATCGTGGCGGCGGCGGCGGTCGTCAGGACGGCGCGCCTGGTCGGGGTGGATCCGTGAGTGTCCATCAACTATTTTGTGCACACTTCAACCCTCGCGTCCACGGCGTCGTGCCCCCGCCGGTCGCTCGGCCTCTTCCCGGCGGGTCCGTGTCGCCCCGGTCCGGCCCGCGTGGGCAGGGCCGTCCGGCCCCACCGGTCCGCCCCGGCTTACGTCACTGCGTCGCTAGGTGGTGCAGCGGCGTGGGGCTGGTGGGGGTGGGGCTGGTGGGGGTGGGGGTGGGCTGATGAGCTCGGTAGCGCTGTCTCGACTGGTCTAGCGTGAGCGCTAGCGCCCTGTAGACGGCACGATCGTCCGGGTCAGCGGCGCCGGTTGCGCCGCGCGATCGCCCCGGTGAGCACGGTGGCAAAACCGCACCAGGCGACATAGGGGACGAGGGCCAGTCCCGAGGTGCGCTGTGCGGAGGCCGTCCGACGCGCCAGGTCGGCCGAGCTGGCCGTCAGGACGGCGCTCTCGAGGGCCGCCAGCCCGGGGCGCTTGGCCCCCCAGAAGACCCACCCCCATCCGGCGTTGAGCACGAGGTTGCTGCCGAACGCCTTGAGGTAGGTCGACCGGCCGGCGGCATCGCCCTGCTTGTCGAGAGCGTTGAGTGCCGTCGCCGCGCTCGCCGCGATCCCGGTGTAGAGCAGGGTCCACACGATGGGGAAGGCGGCGGCGGGCGGCTGCCAGTCCGGCTTGTCGAGCGAGCGGTCCCAGGCCGAGTCCGGCTTGGTCGCGACCCCTCCGATGACGGCGCACGCGACGACCCCACCGATGGCGATCGCCAGGTTGCGCGGCGCCGTGTCGGGCTTGGCGGTCTCCATCGCCTCGGCGACGGCCGTGTCGAAGTCGGTGAGGCCGCCGCGGATCTCGACGAGGTCGAAGATGTCGTCCTCCTTGCTCACGACCTCGTGGACGAGACTGCCGACGAGCGGCTTCGCCAGACCCGCAGAGATCGGGGTCACGAGCCCGACCCAGTGGCTGGCGAGGCGCGGCGTGAGCACGG
>JBBRGO010000226.1:0-5550 GCA_038224055.1 Actinomycetales bacterium | reverse complement strand
CAGGTGCGGATCCGACGAGCCAACGCCCCCGCCGTCGTCATCGCCCTCGGCTCCAACCTCGGGGACCGGGGTGAGACCCTCGCGTCCGCGGTCGAGGCCCTGGGTGCACTGCCCGGTCTCACCGTGACCTCCGTGTCGCCCGTCGTCGAGACGGACCCCGTGGGCGGACCCGACCAGCCGCCCTACCTCAACGCCGTCGTGGTCGGGCGCAGCGACCTCGGTCCTGCGGCGCTGCTCGCGGCCCTGCACGCCATCGAGGCCGACCACGGCCGCATGCGCGAGATCCACTGGGGCGCGAGGACGCTCGACCTCGACCTCATCGAGTTCGGTGCGCCGGGGACTCCGCACGAGGTGGTGGGTGACGACCCGGCGCTGGTCCTGCCGCACCCCCGGGCCGCGGAGCGCGCCTTCGTGCTCGTGCCGTGGGTCCACGCGGACCCTCGCGCCCGGCTGCGCACGGCGCCGGGGGAGAGCGGCATACGCCTCGTGTCCACGCTGCTCGCCGACCTCGACCGCTCGGGCGTCCGCACCGGCCCCGGGGGGGTCCAGCCGTGAGACCACACTCGAGCGTCCGGGGCAGCACCCTCGTCCTCGCTGCCCTGCTCACGACCGTCGTGGCGTGGCTGGGACTGCGGTGGCTCGCGTCAGGCGACCAGGTGCCCTCGCCGGGCTGGGTCGGCCTCGTCGTCATGCTCTTCCTCGGCGGCGGCCTGCTCGTCGCCGGCTGGCAGGTCAGGAAGGTCCGCGACGGCGGCGGCGACGGCAGCCTCACCCCGCTGCGTGCCGCCCGCACCCTGGTGCTCGGCCAGGCGGCGGCGCTCACGGGGGCGGTCCTCGTCGGGTGGTATGCCGCCAACTTCCTCGTGCTGCTCCCCGACTCCGACGTCTCGTCCCAGCGAGACCGCGCGGTGCTGTTCGCCGCGCACGCCGTCGTCGCCGGAGGCCTCTCTGCCGCAGGGATGGTCGTGCAGTTATGGTGCCGGATCCGCCCGCGCGACGAGGACGACGAGCACGCGACCTGAGCCGGTCAGGTACCGGTGCTCGCCGGGACGGGGATGATCGTGCTCGTCGGTGCGGGCTCCGGGGTCCGGGGGACGGGCGGACCGTCGGGGGTCACCGTGCGCGTGGGCCAGGGGGGAGGGAC
This sequence comes from Actinomycetales bacterium, assembly GCA_038224055.1. Lineage (GTDB taxonomy): Bacteria > Actinomycetota > Actinomycetes > Actinomycetales > Dermatophilaceae > JBDSSS01. The sequence continues at coordinate 4,406 of JBBRGO010000226.1, read as the reverse complement.
GGTGTCGACGACGTCGTCCTCGGAGCAGGCGGCGGCGAGCGTGATCGTCCCGGTGATCGCGACGACCGCGGCCGCGCGCAGCCACGTGCTCCGCGTCGGTCGGTGCGCGCCACCCTCCACGGCGCTCACTTGTCGACGTCCCCGACGACGAAGAACATCGAGCCGAGGATCGCGACCATGTCGGCGATGAGGTGGCCGGGCAGCATCTCGCTGAGCACCGACACGTTGTTGAACGAGGCCGACCGCAGCTTGAGGCGCCACGGGGTCTTCTCACCGCGCGAGACGAGGAAGTAGCCGTTGAAACCGAGCGGGTTCTCGGTGGCGCAGTAGATCTCACCCTCGGGCACCTTGAGCACCTTGGGCAGCTTGACGTTGATCGGGCCGCTCGGCAGCCCCGCGAGGCGGTCGAGGGCGGCCTCGGCGAGGTCGAGGCTGACGTGGGTCTGCGCGAGGAGGACCTCGAGGCGGGACAGGCAGTCACCCGCCGTCCGCGTCACGACCCGTCCCGGACCGCCCGGTGCGAAGAGCTCGCCGTAGCCGAGGTAGGGCGCGTCGCGTCGGAGGTCGACGTCGAGGCCACTCGCCCGGGCGATCGGCCCGGAGACGCCGTGGGCCTTGACCGTCGCGAGGGGGAGCACGCCGACCCCGCGGGTGCGGGCCTCGAGGATCTCGTTGCCGACGAGGAGCCGCTCGAGGTCGGGAAGTCGCCTGCGGACGTTGGCGATCGCGGTGGCCACCCGACCGAACCAGCCGGCCGGGAGGTCCTCCTTGAGGCCGCCGACCCGGTTGAACATGTAGTGCATGCGGCCGCCGGAGACCTCCTCCATGACGGACTGGAGCTCCTCGCGCTCACGGAAGGCGTGGAAGACCGGGGTGATCGCCCCGAGCTCCAGCGGGTAGGAGCCGAGGAACATGAGGTGGTTGAGCACCCGGTTGAGCTCGGCGAGGGCCGTGCGGGCCCAGACCGCCCGCTCGGGAACCTCCATCCCCAGCATCGACTCGACCCCGAGCACGACCCCGAGCTCGTTGGAGAAGGCCGAGAGCCAGTCGTGCCGGTTCGCCAGCACGATGATCTGCCGGTAGTCGCGGACCTCGAAGAGCTTCTCGGCGCCACGGTGCATGTAGCCGATGATCGGCTCGGCACTGATGATCCGCTCGCCGTCCACGACGATCCGCAGGCGCAGGACGCCGTGCGTGGCCGGGTGCTGTGGGCCGATGTTGAGCACCATGTCGGCGGTCGCGAGCCCACCGGCGCCGACGCCGACCGTGAGCTCCCGTCCCCGCGCGGGCGAGGCTGGGGTGCTCGGGCTGGGGGCGTGGGCCATGTCCCCGAGTATGCCGTGTGCCCCGGTCCGCGTCGGATGGCATCCTCTGGGGGTGTTCTCCCTCGCCGACCCCGACTTCGTGACCGACCCCTACCCGGCCCTGGCCGCAGCACGAGAGCGGGGGCCGGTGCTCTGGCACGACGAGCTCGGCCTCTGGGTCACGACGACGCACGCGGCCGCCAACGACGTCCTGCGGGACCGGCGGCTCGGCCGGATCTTCCAGGAGCGCTCGGCGGCGGGCGAGGGTGACCCGTGGACGACCTTCGACTGGCTGCACGCCGACTCGATCCTCGACTCCGAGCCACCGAAGCACACGCGTCTCAAGCGGCTCGTCGCCGGTGCCTTCGGCCGGGGCCACGTCACCCGGCTCCGGCCCCGGGTCGAGGAGATCGCCCGTCGCCTCGTCGTCGACGTCGTGGAGCGGCTCGACTCCGACGGCCGCGTCGACGTCATCGAGACCTATGCCGAGCCGCTGCCTGTCCTCGTCATCTGCGAGCTCCTCGGCGCGCCGGTCGCCGACTGGAAGCAGCTGCGGGACTGGAGCCAGGCGATCGTCGCGATGTACGAGGTCGCCCCGGACCCTGCGGCGCAGCAGGCGGCGCAGCAGGCCTGTACCGAGTTCGCGGCGTACGTCGAGACGCTGGCCGCCGAGCGGGCCACGAGCCCGGGAGATGACCTGCTCACCTCGCTCGTCCAGGCGCGCGACGGCAGCGACCGGCTCTCGCCCCGCGAGCTCGTCGCGACCGTGGTCCTGCTGCTCAACGCGGGGCACGAGGCGAGCGTCAACGGCTTCGGCAACGGGCTCGGCTCCCTCCTCGGGTCCGTGTCCGGGTCCGGTCCCGGAGCGCCCGAGCAGCTGGCGCGGGTCCGGGGCTCCCTCGACGACGAGACCGTCGTCGAGTGCCTCGTCGAGGAGATGCTCCGCCACGACTCCCCGCTGCACCTCTTCGAGCGCACCGCGACGACCGATGTGGAGGTGCACGGGGTGACGGTGCGGGAAGGGCAGAAGATCGCGGCCCTGCTCGGCTCGGCCAACCGCGACCCCGCGGTCTTCGCCGAGCCCGACCGCTTCGACGCGTCCCGAACCCCCAACCCGCATCTCGCCTTCGGGGCCGGACTGCACTTCTGCCTCGGGGCACCGCTGGCCCGGATGGAGCTGCAGATCTCGGTGCGCGAGCTGCTGCGCGGGCTGGACGGGTCGGGCGGGCACGGCGACCTCGCCGTGGTCGAGGCCTCCCGCCGGCCCACCTTCGTGCTCCGCGGCTACGAGCGGCTCGTCCTCGCCCGCTGAGCTCGCTGAGCCGGGATCCCGAGCACCGGCCCGGCGTCCGAGCGGCCGGGCGGTCGTCACTCGGACGCGACTGGGGCAGGATCGGGAGCGAGCGCCCGACGACACCGACGAGACCGAGGAGCCGAGATCACCCCCTACATCTGCGTCGCCGACAGCCGAGCGGCGATGGAGCGGTACCAGGAGCACCTCGGGGCCCGAGGACAACCCGCCGATCGGGAGGATCGCCGTGGTCCACGACCCCTTCGGTCATCGGTGGATGTTCAACCAGCCGATGCCTCCGCCGTCCTGAGGCTCAGTCCTCGCTGCGGGTCTTCAGGAAGATGAAGGCGGCGATGGCGAGCAGCACCGTCGTGCCGACGATGGTGAGCAGGATCGGCACGAAGAGCGCGCTGCTGTCCGTGTCCGCAGCAGGGGCCTCCTCCTCGGCCGGCACCGGGGCGGCCACGGGCACCGTCCGACCGCTCGCGGCCGGGGCCCCGTCGAGGCCCGTGGCCGCGTAGAAGCCGAAGCGGCCGGTGACGGGGTGGCCGTCGTCGGCCGTCACCCGGTAGGTCACCGTGTAGTTGCCTCCGGGGGCCGAGGCGCTGAGGACCTGGGACACCACTCCGCCCTCGATGGTCGGGGCTCCCTCGGAGACCGGGCCCGTCGGGCCGGTGACGATGACCTGGGTCCCCATCGCGAGCGGCGGCTCGGAGAAGGTGAGGCTGACCGAGCCCGGGAGGGTCTCGACCGTGGCCCCGTCGACGGGGTTCGTGGCCTGGAGCACGTCGTGGGCGCTCGCGACGGAGGGCAGCAGCAGGGTGAGGCCGAGCGCGCAGGCCAGGCCGACCACGAGGGAGAGGGCGCGACGCATGCCTCTAGGTTAGGTCGCTCGTCCCGACGCGTCTCACCGCCCACCAGAAGGCGCCGAAACCGTCGGGGTGGAGCAGCTGCGCCTCGGCCCCGGCGCGGGCGAGCAGCGCGAGGTAGTGCTGCGGATCGGTGCGGGCGAGGCCGTGGTCGGGGGTCCGGCCGCGCACGCCCAGGGCCCGGAGGCACTCCCGCTGTGGGCGCACCTCGTCCGCGTCGAGGCTGTCCATCGCCACGTGGGCCGTGAGGTCGCACGAACCGTCGGGCACCGGACGGGTCCGGCCCCCCGAGGCGTATGCCGTGAGCGTCCCCCCGTCGGGCCGGCCCGACGCGAGGTGGCCGTAGTCCACGGCGACGAGGGTGCCCGACCGCACCCGGTGCACGAGGGCGGCCCAGGCCTCGTCCCGGGCGCGACCCACCTCGACGCGGGCGCCGGGACGTCTGCCCGGCCACTGGCGCTCGGCCCAGCGCAGGTCGGCCCCCGACAGGGGTGCACCCGGGGTCTCGTCCCCCGACGCGCGGTCGACGAGCAGCTCGCGAAGCGTGCTCGAGCTGTCCACCTCGGCCACGGTGCAGGGCACGACGTCGAGCCACTCGTGTGCCACCACGAGGGCATCGGTGAGATCGGTGAGGTCGTTCGGCAGGTCCGCCCCGCCGGGGGACCGGTGCCACTCGATCCGCTCGTCGAGCCCGTCCGGCCGCTCGACGACGTCCACCCCCACCACTCGAGTGGGCACTTTTCCCCGGTTCCGTGTGGGTGAAACCGCCCACTCGACCGGGTCCGCGAGAGCGTCAAGCAGGTGGGTCATCAGCTCGCCACGGCCGGCGCCGACGTCGACGACGACCGTCGGGAGCCCACCGTGCCCCTCGACGAAGAGGCGCAGGAGGGCCCGAGCGAGCACGGCACCGGACGGGCCGTGGGTGGCCGTCGTGAAGTGGGC
>JBBRGO010000225.1:0-5608 GCA_038224055.1 Actinomycetales bacterium | reverse complement strand
GACTTGAGTGGCGCGCACCCCGGCGCCACCTCCGAAACGACGGCGCCCGTCTCGGCGATCCGGCGCAGCAGGGTCGTGTGCGCCACGGGATAGGGCCGGTCGACCCCGCTCGCCAGCACGGCGACCGTCGTCCCCTCGACGGCCAACGCCCCGCGGTGCGCGGCCCCGTCGATGCCGAAGGCCGCCCCCGAGACGACGGTCCAGCCCCGGTCTGCGAGGCCGGCCGAGAGCTCCGCCGCGAGCTGCTCGCCGTAGGTCGTCGCCATCCTCGCCCCGACGACCGCGACGGACCGCCGCAGGGACAGGTCCAGCGGCACCGGACCCCGCACCCAGAGGCACCACGGGGGCATCGCGAGGTCATCGAGCCGGCTCGGCCACTCCGGGTCCGACGGAACGATCAGCCGCGCCCCGACTTTCGACGCGACCTCGCGATCGCGGCCCGTGTCGAGCGTCCGCACCCGCGCACCGAAACGGGCCAGCCATCCCGCGCCCCCGCAGATGCGCTCCACCGCCTCAGGCGGTCCCACCTTCTCGACGAGCGTGTGGACCCGCGCGTCACAGGGCTCCACCAGCCGCGACAGGGCCGCCCGGGCCCACCGGTCGTCGCTCATGCCGCCACCCCCGAATGGTGCCGCAGCGACAGCGCGAGGTCGACCTGGTCCCGGCCGGGGCGGTCCAGACCCGACAGGTCCCCGATGGTCCAGGCGGTGCGCAGGGACCGGTCGTAGCCACGCAGGCTGATCCCACCGCGCTCCAGGGCCCGGTCGAGCGTCGCGGTCACGAAGCCGGGCAGTCGCCGGGCGCTCGATCGCAGAAGTGACCCCGGCACGTCGGAGTTGAGCGAACCCACGACGCCCAGCTCCGCCAGCGGCTCGCGCCACCGCTCGTGCTGACGCGTGCGGGCCGCCGCTACCCGTGCCGCGACCGCCGCCGATCCCTCCCCCGGAGGCTGCCCCGCCATCGAGAGACCGGGCGGCTGGACGTGGACCTGGAGGTCGACCCGGTCGAGCAGTGGCCCGGACAGCTTGCCGAAGTAGGCGCGGCGCAGGCTCGGGCTGCACGTGCAGTCGAGGCCCTTGCCCCAGCCGTTGCCGCACGGGCACGGGTTGGCCGCGAGGACGAGCTGGAAACGGGCCGGGAAGACCACCGTCTCGTTGGCCCGGGCGATCTGCACCGTCCCGCGCTCGAGCGGCGTCCGCAGCGCCTGGAGCACCGCCTTGTCGAACTCGGGCGTCTCGTCGAGGAAGAGCACGCCGCAGTGCGCCTGCGTGATCGCACCCGGGCGGATCCGGCCGCTCCCCCCGCCGATGACGGCGGCCTGCGAGGCCCCGTGGTGCGGCGAGACGAACGGGGGCCGGGTGATCAGCCGGACGTCATCGCCGAGCGCGCCGAGCACGGAGTGGATCGCGGTCACGTCCATCGACGACGCCTCGTCGAGCGGCGGGAGCACCCCGGGGAGCCGCTCGGCGAGCATCGTCTTGCCGGCGCCCGGCGGCCCGGCGAGGAGCAGGTGGTGCCCGCCCGCCGCCGCGATCTCGAGAGCGAGCTTGGCCTCCGCCTGCCCGACCACCTCGCAGAGGTCCTGCACCGGAGGCTCCGCCGGGGGCGGCGCCGTCGGCACCGGGACCTCCGCCACCGGGCGCCCCTTGGCCAGCTCGGCATAGCGCCGCACGAGCTCGCCGACGTGCCCGACGGGGTGGACCCGGATCCCGGCGACGAGCCGCGCCTCGGCCGCGTTGTCGACGGGCACGACCGCGTGCCGGACACCGGCCCGGGCTGCCGCATGGATCGCCGGCAGCACCCCGGGCACCCCGCGCACGGCGCCGCCCAGCCCCAGCTCGCCGATGTGGACCACGTCACCGACGACGCGCTGGGACACCTCTCCCATCGCCACCGCGACGGCGACGAAGATCGCGAGGTCGAAACCGGCGCCCACCTTGCGCACTCCCGCCGGGGACAGGTTCACCGTCACCCGGCGTTGACTGGCGGGGAGGCCGACGGCCCCCGCCGCAGCCCGGATCCGGCCGGGTGACTGGCCGACCGCGGAGTCGCCGAGACCACCGATCTCGAAACCGGGCAGGGCGGCCGACACGTGGGCCTCCGCCTCGACGACGAAGCCCGTCACTCCCGAGAGCCCTACCGACCGGGTCCGGCCGAGCCCGCTCACAGGGCACCCCGCAGGTGCGACACGACCGCCGGCCCCGGACCTGGCCGCAGGACCGACACGACGTCGATCCGCAGCCCGCCCCGGCCTCGCGTCTCGTCCGGGTGCGCGTCGCGCCACAGGTGCGCGAGGTGACCGAGCCGCCGGGCCTTGCGCCACGTCACGGCCTCGAACGGCGCCCCGAAGGCCGCCGAGGAGCGGGTCTTGACCTCGCACACGACGAGGCAGTCGCCGTCGAGGGCGACGATGTCGATCTCACCCCGGGCGCACCGCCAGTTGCGCTCGATCAGGGTCAGGCCCTGCTCCACGAGATAGCGAGCGGCGAGCCGCTCGCCGTAGTCGCCGAGGGCCCTGGTCGCGGTGCTGTCCATGCCCCGAGGCTCTCCCCGACCCACCCGGGGCCGACAGCCGCGGCACGCGAGGCTGTGGACGGCATACCGCGGCGCCGGGGGTTGGGGACAACCGCGCTGCCCAGAGCGCTAGGAGAAGTCGCCCGACTCCGGGAGCTTGATGTCGGGCTTGGGCAGCTCCTCGACGTTGACGTCCTTGAACGTCACGACGCGCACGTTCTTGACGAAGCGGGCGGGGCGGTAGATGTCCCACACCCACGCGTCGGCCATGGTCACGTCGAAGAAGACCTCACCGCCGTCGCTGCGGACCTTCACGTCGACGGAGTTCGCGAGGTAGAAGCGACGCTCGGTCTCGACGACGTGCGTGAAGAGCCCGACGACGTCGCGGTACTCCTTGTAGAGCTGCAGCTCCATCTCGGTCTCGTACTTCTCGAGATCTTCCGAACTCACCTGATCGCCGTCCCTTGCTCCGTTGCCGCGACCGCACCGGTGCGCGCCACCCCATCATCCAACACGTCGGCGACCGGTCCGTCACCCGTCCCCGGGGTGACCCCGGGGAGCCGCCACGAGCGGCGGTGCAGCTCGCAGGGACCGAGCCGGACGAGCGCGTCGAGGTGCTCCGGAGCCGCGTAGCCCTTGTTGAGGGTCCAGCCGTATGCCGGGTGGTCGGCTCCCCAGCGCACCATCAGGCCGTCCCGCTCCACCTTGGCCAGCACACTGGCCGCAGCGACCGAGGAGCACGTCAGGTCGGCCTTGACCATCGTCGTGACCGGAGGGAGGCTCGGGCCGGTCCCCGCGGCGAGGGCGAGCAGCCCCACCTCCGACGGCGAGGTGAGCCAGTCGTGGTTGCCGTCGAGGATGACGAGGTCAGGGACCACGCCACCCGCCGCGATCGCCCCGAGGGCGCGCGTCCCGGCCAGACGCAGCGCGCCCATGATCCCGATCTCGTCGATCTCGTCGTTGCTCGCGTGACCGACCGCATGGGCGAGCGCCCAGCGCTCGATGCGCGGCACGAGGCTCGTGCGGACCCGCTCGCTGAGCAGCTTGGAGTCCTTGACCCCCTGCGGCGCCGACCGGACGGTCTCGTCGATGACGACGACACCGACGCTCACCGGGCCGGCGAGCGCGCCGCGGCCGACCTCGTCCATGCCGGCGAGCAGTCGGTGGCCGGAGCGTTGGAGAGCGCGCTCGACCCGGAGGGACGGCTTCTTCGAGGGGGCGGGGCGGGGCACGACGACCGGGTCAGCCCTTCGCCGTGCTCGTCACCTTCGGGACCGACGTCGGCGAGGTCGACGAGCCCGTGGAGGTGGACGACGGGGTGCTCGGGGTCGGGTTGGGGACGGCCTCGAAGGTGCGCTTCGGGACGCCGAGCCAGGTGACGTGGTCGACCGGCCACACGATGAACAGGGCGCGGCCCACGAGCTTGTCGATCGGGACCGATCCCGTCGTGCCCGTGCCGTCGTCGTGGTAGCGGCTGTCGGAGGAGTCGGAGCGGTGGTCACCCATCACCCAGACGTGGTCGGCCGGGACGACGATGTCGAAGGCCTTGCCCTCGCTCGGGGCGTCACCGGGCTTGATGTAGGTCTCGTCGATCGCCACGCCGTTGACCTTGAGCTTGCCGGTCGTGCCGTCCGCCTGGACGCGGTCGCCGGGCAGTCCGATGACGCGCTTGATGAGGTGGTTCTCGGCGTCCTCGGGCAGCAGCCCGACGAAGACGAGCGCGTCGTGGAAGGGCCCACCGACGTCGGAGGTGCTGCCGGGCAGGACGTCGGAGAGCCACGGCCTCGGCGTGCCCGGGTCCTCGAAGACGACGACGTCGCCGCGGCGCAGGTCGAAGGGGCCGGGGGTGAGCTTGCTGACGATGACGCGATCGTCGCGGACGAGCGTGTCCTCCATCGAGCCGGACGGGATGTAGAAGGCCTGGAAGAGCCACGTCTTGACGACGAAGGAGAGCGCCATCGCGAGCACGATGACAATGACGAGCTCGCGGAGTCCGGCGAGGATGGTCGCCCCGAATCCCCGGCTCGGCTCGTCGTCGTAACGGTCGTCGAGGTCGGTGTCACCCCGGCCGGTCCCGTCGGACGCGTGCCCCGGGCTCGATCCGTCCGGGCGTCCGGGGCTCTGCGACATCATTCACCATTTCGTGGGGTGGAGGAAAGGGACTCGTCGTGCTGCGTGTCGACCGACCCGAGCCGATCGAGCGGCCAGTATCGCACCCACACCTTGCCGATGACGTCCTCCCCGGGGAGCATGCCGCCGCCGGGCTGGCCGAGGTGGGCCCGGGAGTCGGCGGACGACCCCCGGTTGTCCCCCATGACCCAGTAGCGGTCGGTGGGGAGGATGACGTCGAAGGAGGTGAGGCTCGGCTTCTCCCCCGGTTTGAGGTAGGGCTCGTCGACCGGCGTGTCGTTCACCTCGAGCCGGCCGTCCACCGCGCAGCAGCGCACGTGGTCACCGGGCACCCCGATGACGCGCTTGACGAAGTCGGTCGACCGGCCCGTGCCGAGGAGGCTCTCTACCGCATCGACGACGACGCCGATCGGGCCGGTGTCGGCCGGCGCGAGGTCGAAGGCCCGGCTGCCGTCGAAGACGATGACGTCACCACGCGCGAGGTCGCCCGGTGAGCCCAGGCGCGTCACGAGGATGCGGTCGCCGACGAGGAGGGTGTCCTTCATCGAACCGCTCGGGATCGAAAAGGGGGTGACGAGGACGGTGCGCACGACGACGATGGCCAGCACCAGGAGCACCGGCGCGACCAACCAGCCGACGCGTCGCCGGCCCAGGCGCCCTCTGCGGGCACCCCGACCGCCGAGGTCGGCGCGGCGTGTTCGTGGGGACGACGAAGGCGCGGCACCCCCCGCCCCACCGGCCGGCCCCGAGGTCATCGGGGACCGGTGGGGCCGAGGGACACCGCGCCCGCGCCGTCGCGCACCTGCCGCGTGGGTCAGCTGGACTTGGCGCCGGCCGTCTTCTTCGTCGGGAAGGAGTCGCGCTTCTCCTTGATCTTGGCGGCCTTGCCGCGCAGACCACGGAGGTAGTAGAGCTTCGCGCGACGCACGTCACCGCGGGTCATGACCTCGATGTGGTCGATGAT
>JBBRGO010000224.1:0-5608 GCA_038224055.1 Actinomycetales bacterium | reverse complement strand
GAGGGCGCGGGAGTAGCCGACGAGGTCGACGAGCGGCCTCGTCCCGGCGAGGTCGGGGACGAGTCCGAGGCTCGTCTCGCGCATGGCGAGACGGGCGTCCTCGGCGACGACCCGGAGGTCGGCGGCGAGTGCGAGCTGGAGGCCGGCGCCGATGGCGTGGCCCTGGACGACGGCCACGACGACCGCCGGGCAGCGCGCCCAGCGCGAGAAGCCCTCCTGGTATGCCGCGATCCCCTCCTGCATGCGCCCCGGTCCCTGCGTCGAGAGCTCCGCCATGCTCTCCTCACCGGGGATGCCCTCGGGGGTGAACATCGCCGTATCGATGCCCGCGGAGAAGGACGGCCCCGCCCCCCGGACGACGACGACCCGGACCCCTTCGGGCACGGACTCGGCCTCCTCGGCGAGGGCGAGCCACAGCGACGGGGTCTGCGCGTTGCGCCGCGTGGGGTTGTCGAGCGTGAGCGTGCGGACGGGGCCGTCGGTCGCGACGTGGAGGTGCGGGTGGGTCATGCCCGAAGGCTAACGGCCGCACGACACTGGGTCAGACTGCGACAGGGGTGACGACAAGGGTGACGACAGGGGGCACGGCAAGGGTGACGGCCGCGGCCAGCACACCCCACCCGGTCACCGAGGAGGGCTGCACCAGCTCGACCCTGAAGATGCGGGAGCAGGTCAGGCACGACCAGGCCGCCGTCGGGTCGGGGAACGGCGTCACATCGTCCCCCGTGCAGAACGGGCAGCACAGGTAGTGGTCGGTGGGCATGACGACCAGAGTGCCCGGGTCGACCCGTTGATACAATAAGCGTCCATTATGTGATCGAACACTTGTCGTTATGTGAAACCTTCGGGTGTCAGGCGAGCGAGATGAGGTCGAGGTAGTCCGGCCCCCAGAGGTCCTCGACGCCGTCGGGCAGCATGAGGATCCGCTCGGGCTCGAGCGCCTGGACGGCACCCTCGTCGTGGGTGACGAGCACGACCGCCCCCTCGTAGGTCGACAGCGCGCCGAGGATCTCCTCGCGGCTGGCCGGGTCGAGGTTGTTCGTCGGCTCGTCGAGGAGCAGGACGTTCGCCGCACTGACGACGAGCATCGCGAGCGACAGACGCGTCTTCTCCCCACCGGAGAGGACACCGGCCGGCTTGAGCACGTCGTCCCCGGAGAAGAGGAAGGAGCCGAGCACCTTGCGGACGTCGGTCTCCCCGAGCTCGGGGGCGGAGGTCTTCATGTTCTCCAGCACGCTCCGGTCGACCTCGAGGTTCTCGTGCTCCTGGGCGTAGTAGCCCAGGCGCAGGCCGTGCCCCGGCTCGACCTGGCCGGTGTCGGGCACGTCGACGCCGGCGAGCATCCGCAGCAGGGTCGTCTTGCCCGCACCGTTGAGCCCGAGCACGACGACCCGCGACCCGCGGTCGATGGCGAGGTCGACGTCGGTGAAGACCTCGAGCGAGCCGTAGGTCCGGGACAGCCCGGAGGCGCGCAGCGGCGTCTTGCCGCAGGCCGCGGGCTTCGGGAAGCGGAGCTTGGCCACCTTGTCCACCTGGCGCTCGCCCTCGACGCCGGCGAGCAGCCGCTCGGCCCGCTTGGCCATGTTCTGGGCCGCGGTCGCCTTCGTCGCCTTCGCACGCATCTTGTCGGCCTGAGCCATCAGGGCCCCGGCCTTCTTCGTCGCGTTGGCGAGCTCGCGCCGCCGGCGCTTCTCGTCGGTCTCCCGCGCCTGGAGGTAGGTCTTCCAGTTGACGTTGTAGACGTCGAGGGCCGACCGGTTCGCGTCGAGGTGGTAGACCTTGTTGACGACGGCGTCGAGCATCTCCCCGTCGTGGCTGATGATGATGAGGCCACCCTTGTAGGCGCGGAGGTACTCGCGCAGCCAGCCGATCGAGTCAGCGTCGAGGTGGTTGGTGGGCTCGTCGAGGAGCAGGGTCTCGTTGCCGGAGAAGAGGATCCGCGACAGCTCGACGCGGCGTCGCTGCCCGCCCGAGAGCGTCCCGAGCGGCTGCCCGAGCACCCGCTCGTCGAGCGCGAGCGCGTGGGCGATCGACGCGGCCTCCGACTCCGCGGCATACCCGCCCTGGGCGTCGAACTCGAGCTCGAGGCGGGAGTACCTGCGCATCGCCTTGTCGCGGACCTTCTCGTCATCGCTGCCCATCCGGGCCTCGGCCTCGGACCGCTGGCGGACGATCTCGTCGAGCCCGCGCGCCGACAGGATGCGGTCGCGGGCGAGCATCTCGAGGTCGCCGGTGCGTGGGTCCTGCGGGAGGTAGCCGACGGCCCCACTGCTCGTCACGGTGCCGGAGGCGGGCTGACCCTCCCCCGCGAGCACCTTGGTCAAGGTGGTCTTGCCCGCGCCGTTGCGACCGACGAGGCCGATCCGGTCGCCGGCATCGATGCGGAAGCTCGCATCCTCCACGAGCAGGCGCGCCCCAGCACGCAGCTCGATCCCGGTGGCGACGATCACGGCAGTTCCTCTCTGGTGCCGCAGTACGTCAGCGGCCGAATGACCTCTCCATTCTGCCAGCGCCGAAGGGGTGCTCCCGACGCACCCGCCGTCCCACCCCGCGACCCGGTAGCAGAGCCGACACATCGGTGCGGGACCATCACCCCATGACCGCGAGCTCCAGCGACCCCGGCGCGACGAGCGGCGAGCCGCCGCTGAGCGCCGAGCACGCCCGTCTCGCGGACTCCCCCGGGCAGGACGGCGGTTGGCGGCTCTGGGGTCCGTACCTCTCCGGCCGGCAGTGGGGCACGGTGCGTGAGGACTACTCCGGCAACGGCAACGCGTGGTCCGAGTTCCCCTTCGACCACGCCGTGTCCCGCGCCTACCGCTGGGGGGAGGACGGCCTCGGCGGTATCAGCGACCGGTTCGGCTTCCTCAACTTCGCGGTCTCGCTGTGGAACGGCAAGGACCCGGTCCTCAAGGAGCGCCTCTTCGGCCTGACCAACGAGGAGGGCAACCACGGGGAGGATGCCAAGGAGTACTGGTGGGCCGTGGACGGCACTCCGACCCACAGCTGGATGCAGTGGCTCTACCGCTACCCCCAGGCGGAGTTCCCCTACGAGCAGCTGCGCCGGGAGAACGCCGAGCGCACCCGCGACGAGCGGGAGTACGAGCTCGGCGACACCGGCATCCTCGACGAGCACCGCTTCTTCGACGTCACCGTGACCTACGCCAAGGCGAGCGAGGACGACATCTGCATCCGGGTGACCGCGACCAACCACGGCCCGGAGGCAGCCCCGCTGCACCTGCTCCCGACGATCTGGCTGCGCAACACGTGGTCCTGGGGCACCGACGACCGGGTCACCGAGCTGCGGGAGGTCCGGCGCAACGGACGCCCGCCCCGCGGTTACCGCGCCGCCGAGGTCAGCCACGGGTTCCTGGGTCGCTACGTCCTCGCGGCCGCCGGCTCCCCCGAGGCGCTCTTCTGCGACAACGAGACCAACGCGAAGCACCTCTACGGTGCCGAGGCCCTCGCCAACCACTCGCTCTACCCGAAGGACTCGATCAACCAGCGGGTCGTCCACGGTCGCCGCGCGGCCGTCAACCCCGGCGGTTACGGGAGCAAGTGCTCCTTCTGGTACCGCTGGGACGCCGTCCAGCCCGGAGAGACGGTGACGGTCGACCTCCGCCTGGCGACGAGCGACGCGAGCCTCGACCGCTTCGGTCAGCAGTTCGAGGACGTGCTCGCCACGCGAGCGGTCGAGGCGGACGAGTTCTACGAGCACGTCATCCACCCCTCGCTGCCCGACGTCGACCGACACGTCGCACGCCGGGCGTATGCCGGTCTGCTGTGGGGCAAGCAGCTCTACCGTTACGACGTGGCCCAGTGGCTGTCGGGCGACCCCGTCGGGGCGCCGAGCCCCGAGTCGCGCAAGCGCGGCCGCAACGAGCACTGGAAGCACCTGTCCCTCGCCGACGTCATCTCGATGCCGGACGAGTGGGAGTACCCGTGGTTCGCCGCGTGGGACCTCGCCTTCCACACGATCCCGCTGGCCCACGTCGACCCGGCGTTCGCCAAGGAGCAGCTCGTCCTGATGTGCCGCGAGTGGGCGATGCACCCCAACGGCCAGCTCCCGGCATACGAGTGGGAGTTCGGTGACGTCAACCCGCCCGTCCACGCGTGGGCGGCCTGGCACGTCTACCGGATCGACGGCTACCGCGACCGCGAGTTCCTCGTGCGCGTCTTCACCAAGCTGCTGCTCAACTTCGCGTGGTGGGTCAACCGGAAGGACTCCACGGGCAGCAACCTCTTCGAGGGTGGCTTCCTCGGGATGGACAACATCGGGTTGTTCAACCGGTCCGCCCCGCTGCCGCCCGGCTTCCGGCTCGAGCAGAGCGACGCGACGAGCTGGATGGCCTTCTACTGCCAGCAGATGCTCAAGATCGCCCTCGAGCTGGCCCGGACCGACAAGGCCTGGGACGACGTCGCGACGAAGTTCCTGGAGCACTTCCTGTCCATCGCCCAGGCGATGCGGCACTTCGGCTCGAGCGACAAGTCCCTATGGCACGAGGAGGACGGCTTCTACTACGACGTGCTGGTGGCTCCCGACGGCTCCGCGCCGCACATGCGCGTCCGCTCCATGGTCGGGCTGCTCCCGATCCTCGGGGCGACCGAGGTGCCGCCGTGGGTCGTCGAGGAGTGTCCCGACGTCACGCGCAACTTCCGCTGGCTCCAGTCGCGCCGGCCCGAGCTCGTCAAGCCGATGCTGGCCCGAGACGACGGCAAGATGCTCCTTACCCTCGTCCCGCCGAAGCGCCTGCGCCGGCTCCTCGAGCGGATGTTCGACAGCGAGGAGTTCCTCTCCCCCTTCGGGATCCGCTCGCTCTCGGCCGCCACACGGCAGGCCGTCACCGCGACGATCGGCCACGAGACGGTCTCGATCGAGTACGAGCCGGGCGAGTCGCGCACCGGCATGTTCGGTGGCAACTCCAACTGGCGCGGGCCGGTTTGGTTCCCCGTCAACGTGCTGCTCGCCGACAAGCTGCGCACCTACGGCCGCTACTTCGGCGACGACTTCACCATCGAGATCCCCACGGGCTCGGGTGACTGGCACACGCTCGACCAGGCTGCGGACGTCATCGACCAGGGCCTCACCGCCCTCTTCCGGCCGGTCGACGGCCGGCGGCCCTCGGACGGCGAGCGCATCGAGTCCTCCGACGACCCGCTGTGGTCGAGCCACCCGACCTTCTCCGAGTACTTCGACGGTGACACGGGAGAGGGTCTCGGCGCCACCCACCAGACCGGCTGGACCGCGCTCGTGGCCCACCTGCTCAACCCGCGGCTGCCTCCCGACCCGCGCAGGATGGGCTGGGGCTGAGCAGCCGCCTCACCCCGCTCCGGTAGCGTGAGCGACCGTGACGCCCCCCACCACCGTCCCCATCACCGTCCGTGACATCACCGCTGCCGAGCACCTCGCCTGGCTGCGGGAGCAGCCGGCGGCGAGCTTCCTGCAGACCCCTGCGTGGGGTGAGGTCAAGCGCGAGTGGCGCCACGAGTCGGTGGGCTGGTTCGAGGGCGAGCAGATGGTCGGGGCGGCGCTGGTGCTCCACCGCGACCTGCCCCGGACGTCCCGGTCGCTCGCCTACGTGCCCGAGGGGCCGTGCATCGACTGGTCCTC
>JBBRGO010000223.1:0-5620 GCA_038224055.1 Actinomycetales bacterium | reverse complement strand
CCGCCCTCGGCCGCGACGAGCTCGTGCTGCATGTCCGTGTCGACCTTGCCGGGGTGGAGCGAGGTGACGCGCACCCCCGTCGTCCGCTCCTCCTCCCGGAGCGCGTCGGCGAGGGCCCGCAGGGCGAACTTGGACGCGCTGTAGGCGCCGCCGCCGGGTCCGGACACGAAGCCGGACCCGGAGTTGACCATCAGGACGAGGCCCTCCGCTGCGCGCAGTGCGGGCAGCAGCGCGCGGGTGAGGGCAGCCGGGGCGATGACGTTGACCGACAGCACCTCGGACCACGTCCCCAGGTCGAGGTCGGCCACCCGACCGCTGCCGAGGATCCCGGCGGAGTGGACGAGCACGTCGACGCGGCCCACACGCTCGGCGAGGTCGGTAGCGGCGCGGTCCAGGGCCCCACCCGGGGCGCAGTCGGCGAGATCGGCCACGAACGGCTCTGCCGAGGGCAGCTCGGCGACAACCCGCGCCACACCCTCGGGGTCACGCCCACCGATGACGAGGTGGTGGGTCGGGGCCAGGTCGCGGGCGATCGCGAGGCCGATGCCCCGGGTCCCGCCGGTCACGACGGCCACAGGGCGTGCGTTCGAGGTCATGCCGGACACCCTAAGGGGTGGCCGGCCCCGGGCGAGGGCAGGCGCGGTCGTGCCCTCGGGACCCGCACAGCGGCATACGACGGGGGGTCAGGCCAGCCCCAGCGCCTCCGCACCTTCCCAGAGGTCGTCGCGGACGCGCGGGTGGGCGCACTGCTCGATGATGTCGCGGCACTGCTCGCGCTCGCTGCGCCCGACGAGCCGCGCCATGCCGTGCTCGGTGACCACGGCGCTCTGCTGGAAGCTCGTGACGGGCTGGTCGAGCAGCGACACGATCGTCGACACGTCGGCCCGGGGGTGCCACGAGCGGAGCGCGATGAACGACTGGCCACCCGGCGAGTGCAGTGCCCCGACGATGAAGTCGGTCTGTCCGCCGAACCCCGAGTGGATCCGGGTGCCGATCCGGGAGGCGTTGGCCTGACCGAAGAGGTCCACCTCCAGGGCGGTGTTCACCGACGTCATGGCGCGCTGCTGGGCGATCAGGCCGGGGTCGTTGGTGCGCTCGGTCCGCATCGTCCGGACCCGGTCGTTGCCGTCGAGCCAGTCGTAGAGGCGCTGGCTGCCGAAGGCGAAGGAGGTGACGAGGGGATGGTGCGGGTCGAGCGCCCCGGCCTCGTCGAGCTCGATGACACCGTCGGAGAACATCTCGGACCAGATCCGTAGGCCGGTCCGCCCCCCGAGGGCGGCCAGGGTCGCGTCGGGCACGGCACCGATGCCGAGCTGCATGGTGGCCCCGTCGCCGACCATCGCCGCGACCCGCTCGCCGATCGCCAGGCTGTCGTCGTCGGGAGGGACCTGCCGCTGCGTCGGCAGCGGGGCGTCGATGGTCACCGCGAGGTCGACGTGCTCGACGTCGAGCTGGGCGTCGCCGAAGGTGTACGGCATCTGGGAGTTGAGGACGGCGACGACGAGGCCACCGCGTGCCCGGCACGCCTCGACCGCCGCGGGCAGGACGTTGACCTCGACACCGAGGCTGACGTGCGTCCCCCTGGGCGGGGCGCAGTGGAGCAGGACGACGTCCGGGGGCAGGCTCCGGGCGTAGAGGAGCGGCACGAGCGAGAGGCGGGAGGGCACGTAGCGCAGTGTCGGGTGGTGGCGCATCCCCGGCCCGACGAAGCACGTCTCCGCCGTCACCCCGTCGCGGTCCGGCACCCCGTGCGGGGCGTTGAGGGCATGCAGGACGTAACGGGGGAGGGCCTCGTCGACAAGGCGCACGGCCTCGACGGGCATCGCCATGTTGCCGCTGACGACGACGCGCGGCGTCGCCGGAAGGGTGGCGAGCCGGCGCTGGAGCTCCTCGGGAGTGACGTGCTGCACCCCACGATGGTGCCGCACCGGGGGACGCCTCGGGGGTGAACGGGGTGTGACGTACGTCCGGTCAGCTCGCCTTCTTCTTGGCCGCGTTCTTCTTCCTTGCCGAACCGGACGTGCTGGACCTGACGGCCGACGCCTTCTTGGCCGCCGTCTTCCGGCTCGTCCTCGTCGATGCCGGCTCGGCTTCCTCGGCGTCCTGCCCGCCCGCCGACCCTGCTGCCGACGGGGACGACTTCGCGGCCTTTGCCTTGTCGACGCTGCGCTGGAGCGCCGCGAGGAGGTCGACGACCTCCGTCTCCTCGCCGGTCTCCTCGGGGGCCTCGGTCAGCTCGCCACCCTCGATCTTCGAGGACACGAGGGCCTCGACCGCCTCGGCGTAGTCGTCCTCGAACTCGTCGGGCAGGTAGTCCCCGGAGAGCGAGTCGACGAGAGACGAGGCCATCGCGAGCTCCTTCGCCGTGGCGTGCGTCTCCTCCGAGAGCGACTCGAACTCCGGCGCGCGGACCTCGTCGGCCCAGAGCAGCGTCTGGAGCACGATGACACCGTCGCGGACGCGGAGGACGGCGAGGGTCATCCGGCTCCGGACGGACACGGTGACGAGCGCCATCCGGTCGGCCTTCTCCAGCGCGTCACGCAGCAGGACGTAGGGCTTGAGGCCGGTCTTGTCCGGCTCGAGATAGTAGGACTTGTCGAAGAGCAACGGGTCGATCTGCTCGGACGGGACGAACTTCTCGATCGCGATCTCCTTGGACGAACGCACCGGCAGGCTCTTGATGTCGCTGTCGCTGAGGACCACCATCTGGCCGTCCGCTGTCTCGTATCCCTTGGCGATGTCGGAATAGGGCACCTCCTCGCCGTCGATGGCGCACACCCGTTGGTACTTGATGCGCCCGCCGTCCTTCTCGTGGACCTGGCGGAACTGGACGTCGTGGTTCTCGGTCGCCGAGAAGAGCCGGACCGGCACGTTGACCAGGCCGAAGGAGACTGCGCCTTTCCAGATGGCTCGCATGAGAACAAGAATGCACCCATGCGCCCCATGCTCGCCACGCCCACCACGACCCTCCCGGTCGGTGACGCGTGGATCCACGAGGTGAAGTGGGACGGGATGCGCGTCCTGGTCGACGTGTCCGACGGGCAGGTGCGGGTCTCCTCGCGGTCCGAGCGCGACGTCACCGTCGCCTTTCCCGAGCTGAGGGGCCTCGCCGACGAGTTCGCCGACATGCTGCTCGACGGGGAGGTCGTCGCCCTGCGGGACGGGCGGCCCTCCTTCTCCGCCCTCGCCGAACGCATCCACGTCACCGACGTCCGGCGGGCGGCTCGGCTGGCGGAGGCGGTCCCCGCGACCTTCATGACGTTCGACCTGCTCCGCCTCTACGGCGTCGACCTCATGCCGCGCCGGTGGACCGACCGCCGCGCGACCCTCGAGCACCTCGAGCTCGAGGGCGCCCGGTGGCAGACGCCGCCGACGTTCACCGACGGACCCACGCTGCACGCCGCGACGAGGGAGCAGGGCCTCGAGGGAATCGTGAGCAAGCGGGTCGACGCGGCATACCTGCCGGGGACGCGGTCGCCGCACTGGCTCAAGCGCCCCCACCGCGACACCGTCTCGGTCGTCATCGGGGGGTGGCGCCCGGAGTCCACCGGGACGGTGCCGAACCGCCTCGGCGCCGTCCTCGTCGGGGTGCCGGGGCCGGGCGGACTGAACTACCTCGGTCGGGTCGGGTCGGGGTTGGCGGGACGCAACGGGGAGCGACTCAGGGACGAGCTCGTGCCGATCCGCTGTGACGAGTCCCCCTTCGCGACGGAGGTGCCCGCGGAGGATGCCGTCGGTACGACCTGGGTACGCCCGGTTCTCGTCGCGGACGTGGAGTCGCTGGGCCGCAGCGGGCAGGGGCGGCTACGGCACCCGGCCTACAAGGGACTGCGCCACGACCTCGCCCCCGAGGAGATCGCGCCCCGGGAGATCGGGGAGATCGGGGAGACCAGGGAGATCGGGGACGGCGAGGACGGGACGGCCGGAGGGGGCGGCTCGTGATGGTGCCGGGGGCGACGAGGGTCACCGTCGAGGTGGCGGGGCGGAGGCTGCGCCTCAGCAGCCTCGAGAAGATGATGTACCCACGGGCCGGCACGACGAAGGCCGAGGTCCTCGACTACTACGCCCGCATCTCGCCGGTGCTGCTCCCGCACCTTGCCGGTCGACCCGTGACCCGGATCCGCTTCCCACACGGCGTCGGTGACATGCAGTTCTTCGAGAAGAACATCCCCGCAGGCACCCCCGACTGGGTCCGGCGGGCGGGGCGGGATCCCGTCTTCCCCTTCGTCGACGACCTCGCCGCCCTCACCTTCCTGGTCAACCTCAACTCGCTCGAGCTGCACGTCCCGCAGTGGCGCTACGAGGGGGAGGGGCGCGACGCCGTCGCCCGCGATCCCGACCGTCTCGTCATCGACCTCGACCCGGGCCCGGGCACGGGGCTGGCGGAGTGTGCCCGCGTCGCCCTGATCGTCCGTGAGCGACTCGGCCGCATCGGCCTGCCCACCCTGCCCGTGACGAGCGGGAGCAAGGGCCTCCAGCTGTATGCGGTGCTCCCCGGCTCGCACTCGAGTGACCAGATCCGCGACACCGTCCAGCAGCTGGCCCAGGAGCTGACGAGGGCGCACCCCGACCTCGTCGTGTGGAAGATGGCCAAGGAGCTGCGGCCAGGCAAGATCTTCCTCGACTGGAGCCAGAACGTCGCCGCCAAGACGACGATCTGCCCCTACTCGCTGCGCGGCAGGGACGAGCCGACCGTCGCGGCCCCGCGGACGTGGGCGGAGATCGAGCAGGGCTCCGAGGGCGGTGGGCTCGTCCAGCTGCGGATGGAGCAGGTGCTCGAGCGCGTCGAGCGCGACGGGGACCTGGCGTCCGACCTGACCACCTGACCACCTGACCGGTCGGGCACGGGCGTCGGGTCGCCCGACTGCGCGACGGAGCCCGACACCCCGAGGGGGTGCCGGGCTCCGTCAGCGATACCGCCCGGGACGGCCCGGTCAGTGCGCCTTGTCGTAGGCGTCCTGGACCTCGGCCGAGATGCGGCCGCGGTCGGAGACGCTGTGCCCGGCGGACCGCGCCCACTCACGGACCTCACCGAGGTCGGTGCGCTTCGTCGCGGTGCTGCGCTTGCGGCCGCCGCGGGCGCTGCCGCTGCGACGGGCGTGCCCGGTCCAGTTTGCGAAGTCGTCGCGGAGCTTACGGGCGTTCTTGTCGGAGAGGTCGATCTCGTAAGTGACTCCGTCGAGCGAGAAGGTCACCGTCTCCGATGCCTTTCCACCGTCGATGTCGTCGACGAGGGTTATTTCGACACGCTGTGCCATGTTTCTCCATCTTGTTCATGCCGTGCATGGGAGGGGATCGTGCGATCATTCGCGTTTCCAAGATTACACGCAAAGGCGCGTCGAGGCACATTCCGTTTTGCCGGTTTCGTGTCGTTCACCATCTGCGGATCGTAAAAAAGAGAAAGGCGGCGGCAAAACTCCTAATCGCCATTCTTCGTCCGTGGCCCGGTCGGCGATGGAGCCGACGACCGGGCGGCGGTGTTCTGCTCGGCGTCGCGTTCGGCCTCCCACTTCGCCTGGGCGATCCGCTCCCGCCGGTCGCCCTCGAGAATGTTCTTGAACAAGAAGTAGAACAGTGCTCCCACCCCGATGGTGGGGGCGAGCGCGAGCACGTAGGGCAT
>JBBRGO010000222.1:0-5634 GCA_038224055.1 Actinomycetales bacterium | reverse complement strand
GCGACCTCCTCGGCATACAGCCGGATGCACTCCATCCGCTGCTCGTGCGGGAGGGTCCCGAAGGAGTACTTGAGCTGGAAACGCGAGATGCCAAGCGCCCGAGCGGTTTCCGCGATCTTGGTCGCGACCGTCTCGGGGGAGCCGCAGTAGACGGCACCCTCGGGACCGAGCTGGAGACGCGCCTGCTCGGCCGACATGGGGGCCCAGCGCCGCTCGCGGCCGAGGCGGTTCATGAACGGCACGAAGTGCGGCAGGAACTCCTCGACCGCCTGCTCGTCCGTCGCGGCGACGTAGCCCGGCGAGTGGACGCCGACCGGCAGCTGGGGCCGGCCCATCTCGGTGAGCGCCCGCCGGTAGAGGTCGGCGAGCGGCACGAACTGCGTCGACGAGCCTCCGATGATCGCGATGACGATCGGCATCCCGTAGTGCGCGGCCCGGACGACCGACTGCGGGGTGCCGCCGACGCCGACCCACGTGCGGAGGCTGCCGGACTCCGTCGTCGGCACGACCCCGTCGACGGTCACCGGCGGGCGGAAGCTGCCCTCCCACGACACCGGCCCCTCCTTGAGCACCTCGGCGAGCAGGTCGAGCTTCTCGGAGAACAACGTCTCGTAGTCCTGCAGGTCGAGGCCGAAAAGCGGGAACGACTCGATGAACGAGCCTCTGCCCACAGTGATCTCGGCCCGGCCGC
This sequence comes from Actinomycetales bacterium, assembly GCA_038224055.1. Classification (GTDB taxonomy): domain Bacteria; phylum Actinomycetota; class Actinomycetes; order Actinomycetales; family Dermatophilaceae; genus JBDSSS01. The sequence goes on along the minus strand of JBBRGO010000222.1, from coordinate 4,943 downwards.
GGGAGATGGCGTCGATCGTGGCGACGCGCTGGAAGACGCGGATCGGGTCCTCTGAGCTGAGGACGGTCACCGACGTGCCGAGCCGGATCCGCTCGGTCCGGGCCGCGAGGGCAGCGAGGAGGGTGTCCGGCGCGCTGATGGCGAAGTCGGGGCGGTGGTGCTCCCCGATGCCGAAGAAGTCGAGTCCGAGGCGCTCCGCGAGCCCGCCCTCGGCCAGCACCTCCCGGATGACGACCGCCGGGTGGAGCGGGGCGCCGTCCGCGTCGTTGGCGATGTCACCGAAGGTGTCCAGTCCGAGTTCGAGGCGCATGCGTCCATCGTAGGTTTCGCGGCGCGGACGGGTCGGGTCCGGGCGTGGGTCGCTCAGCCGGCGACCGTGGTGACGCGTTGCTCGTCGGGATCCCACCGTCGCACCGACTCGAGCCGGCCGGCGCGGATCCCTGAGCCGGGCGTGAGGTCGTGAAGCACCTCGAGCGCAGGGCCGAGCTCCTCCGGGTGCGCCAGCCGCGCCAGGGTGACGTGGGCCACCCACGACCCGACGGTGGCCGTGCTCGGCACGCCGTCGAGAACGGCCATCGCGGCCGCCACCACCGCGTGCAGCCCCAGCAGCCCCGGGGTCGGGACGACGAGCCTGGCCAGGACCGGGCGGCGGGTCCCGAGCACGAGGACCGGGCCGAGGCCCACCTCGAGCGGCAGCACGGCGCTGTCGGTGAGGGCCCGGCCCAGGACCTCGTCGACCGAGGTCGGGATGCGGAGGGCGGCCGAGAGGGTGACGTGGGGCGCGTTCGTCTCCCCCGTGTGGGCGGCCTGGCTGCGCAGCCCTGCCTCGAGGAGCGCACGCCACTCGTCGCGCACCGAGGCGTCGGTCGCCGCGTCGAACATCGCCTCGACCGAGTGCATGCTCACGCGCTGAGCCGGGGTGGCGCCACGGGGCTACGTGCTCCTCAGGAAGTCCAGGACGTGCCCGGCGAGCTCGGGACCGGCGTCCTCCTGGACGAAGTGCCCCGCGCCCGCGACGACGGGGTGATCGCGCCCGGCCGCGCCGCGCAGCCGGCGCTCCATGACCGGCCTCATCGGGCCGGTGATGGGGTCGGAGTCGGAGAAGGGGAGCAGGATCGGGACGTCGAGCTCCGTGAGCACCTGCCAGGCACGCCGGTTCGCCTCCGAGGCAGGGTCGTCGGGCAGGGTCGGCAGGATGAGCGGCATCGCCCGCGGTCCGGCCTTGTAGGTCTCGTCCGGGAAGGGTGCGTCGTATGCGGCACGGTCGACGTCGGAGAGCCCGTGGCGGCACCCGGACGCGACGAGGCGTCCGACGTCGAGGTGCGGCGCCGACTCGACGGCCCGACGGAAGGACCACCAGACCTCGGGCATCGCGTGGTCGCCGGTCGGCAGCCCCGTGTTGGAGGCGACGACCCGGGTCACGAGGCCCGGCTCCTCGGCGGTGAGGCGAAGCCCGAGCAGACCACCCCAGTCCTGGCCGAAGAGCGTCACCCCGGACAGGTCGAGGACGTCGACGAGCAGCGACCGCACCCAGCCGACGTGCCGGGCGTAGGTGTGGTCGGTCACGGCCGTCGGCTTGTCGGACCGGCCGAAGCCGACGAGATCGGGGGCGATGACCCGGACGCCACCCCCGGTGAGCACGGGGATCATGGTGCGGTAGAGGTAGGACCACGTCGGCTCACCGTGGAGCAGCACGACGACGGGCCCGTCCGACGGGCCCTCGTCCACCCAGGCCATCCGGGCCACGGCGCCGTCGGGGGCGCGCACTTGCGCCCGCTCGGCACCGGGGAAGGACAGACCTGCGAAGCGGGCAGCGGGGGTCTCGAGGAGGTCCATCGGCCCATCATCCACCGTCTCCACCCGGCGGGCCCGGAGGCCACGGCGGGAGGCCGCTGCTCTCCGTCGAGGAGACCTTCCTCTGGGCGCCCGTCGGGGACGTGGCGCTCTCGACGAACTTCCTCAACGCCTACCCCGAAGAGCTCGACCGGGTCGCGACCGACGCCTGCGCCACGCTGACCGAGGTCGTCGGCGTCACGGCCCGGACGACCTGAGGACCGCGCCCCGCTCCCGCCCGCGAGGTGATGGGACGAGGTGTGGCACCGTGGTCGCATGGACGACGTCGGTGAGGATGGGGCGGCACCGGCCGCGCAGGCCGCTGCGTCCCCCCTGCGGTCACCGGCCCACCTCGTGTCCCCGAGGTCCGTCCTGCTGTGGACGGTCCGGGCCCTCGGCGCGATGGCCGTCGGGCTGGCCGTCCAGGTCGGGTGGTGGCTCGTCGACGATGCGCCCGGTCGCGCGCCGCACTGGGTCGTCGGTGCCGTCTGGCTCGTCGTCGGAGCCGCCTACGTCGCCGTGATGCCTCGGTGGCGCTACCGGGTGCACCGGTGGGAGGCCACCGACCACGCCATCTACACGCAGAGCGGCTGGCTCCTCCAGGAGCGGCGGATCGCTCCCATCAGCCGCGTGCAGACCGTCGACCTCCAGCGCGGGCCGGTCGCCCAGCTCCTCGGCCTCGCGTCCGTCACCGTCACGACGGCCTCGGCGGCGGGACCGCTCGAGATCGCGGGGCTCGACCTCGAGGTCGCGACGCGCCTCGTCGACTCCCTCACCGTGGCGGCGGTCGCCGAGCGGGGCGACGCCACGTGACCGAGACGGGACGCCGCGCCCCCGGCTCCGGCCCGGAGCCCGGAGCGTGGCGGCGCCTCGACGCGCGAATGCTCCTCGTGCACCCCCTCGAGGCGTTCCTGCGCTTCCTCCCCGCGATCCTCGCCATCGTCATCGCCCGGGCCGGGTCGGGGGGCCCCGACCGGTGGGAGCTCCTCACGCTGCCCGTCGTCATCGGCTACGGCGTGCTGCGGTGGGCGACGACGCGCTACCGCATCACCGACGGGCAGATCGAGCTGAGCCGCGGCCTGCTCACCCGGCGGACGACGACGGCCCGCCTCGACAAGGTGCGCACGGTCGACCTCACGGCACGGCCGCACCACCGGGTCCTCGGGCTCGCGAAGGTCGAGATCTCGACCGGCGGGGCCACCCGCGAGCGCCTCGTGCTCGACTCGCTCGGCCTGGCCACCGGTCAGCGGCTCCGCACGGAGCTGCTCCACCGCGTGCCTCCGGCCGTCGTGGACCTGCCGCCGCCCACCGGCCCGGCGGTCGAGCCGGGTTCCGACCCGGCCGACACGGACTGGACGGAGGACGGCGAGGTGGAGCTGCTCCGTCTCTCCCCCGCCTGGATCCGCTACGCGCCGCTCACCCTGACCGGACTGGCCGCCGCGGGGGCCGTCGTGGGTTTCGCCGTCCAGGGCTTACAGCAGTACGGGCGCGACAACGCGCTCGTGGACTCCGGCGTCGGCTGGGTGCGGAGGCTCCCCTGGGCGGTGGACGTCGCCCTCGTCGTCATCGTCGTCGGCCTGCTCGCCGTCGTGGCCTACGTGCTCAGCTTCTGGGGCTTCCGGCTCACCCGCAGCCGCACGGACACGTTGCACACGAGGCGGGGGCTGCTCACGACGCGGGAGACGACGATCGACCGGGCCCGGGTGCGTGGCATCGAGCTGGGTGAGCCGCTCGGCCTGCGCCTCGGTGGGGCCAGTCGCCTCCGGGCCGTCAGCACGGGCCTGGGGGGCGAGCGCGGGGCCGGGGCCGACTGGCTGTCCCCCCCGGCGCCCTCCGTCGTGGTGACGGCGCTCGCCACGGAGGTCATCGACGACGCCGCCGCCGTGACCGGGCCCCTCGTCGACCACGGCCCGGTCGCCCGGCGCCGGCGCTACACGAGGTCGCTCGGGCCGACGCTGGCGGTCCTCGGCGTGCTCCTGCTGGCACGCAGCGTCTGGGACTGGGACGGCAGCCTCTTCCTCAGCGCCCCCGTCGTCGTCGCCGTGGCCTGGGGTCTCGCGCGGGACCGGGCCGGGGCCCTCGGGCACGCGCTCACCCCGCGGCACCTCGTCACCCGGCAGGGGTCCTTCGACCGGAGGCGGGTGGCCCTCGACCGGTCCGGCATCGTCGGCTGGACGGTCCGCCAGTCCTTCTTCCAGCGGCGCGCCGGGGTGGTCACGCTCATCGCGACGACGGCCGCGGGCGCCCAGCACTACGACGTCGTCGACCTCACGCCAGACCACGCGTATGCCGTGATGGCGGCCGTCGACCCTCTCCTCGTCGCCCAGTTCGCCGGTGTCGTCACACCGGCCGGCTCGGCCCGACCGACGGGTGCCGGATCGGGGCGCCCGTGAGCGCGGGAGAGGAGCGGAAGCTCCTCAGCACCCGGGCGACCGTCGCCGGGTGGAGCAGGACGGCGGGCGGCTCGCTCAGCTGGAGGACCCGGTTGAAGGTGCGCGCGACCAAGACCGACACGTGGGCTGCGAGCACGATCGTGCGCACCCAGCGGTTGAGGACCGCCGTCTCCCGCGACCGGTCCCCGACGGTCGCGGGGTGGGCGAGATCCGCGCCGACGGCGATCCGCCACGGGCCGTCGATGATCCGGGCGGTCTCGCGGTGGACCCGTCGAGCCAGCCCGGCGGCAGCGGCCCCGTGTGCCTCGACGAGACCGCCCAGGGCCTTCGTCTGGAGCGCGGCGGAGCTCATGCCCTGGCCGTAGACGGGGTTGAAGCTGCTGGCGGCGTCGCCGAGCATGACGAGGCCGGGCAGGTGGGTCGCCTCGAAGTGGCGCCGCGGGCTCGAGGGGAACCGGTGCGTCACCGCCGGCGAGACCCGCCGGCAGCGGTCGACCAGCAGCGCGACCGCCGGACTCGGCAGGCTCGCAGCGAAGGCGCGGATGCCGTCGTCGTCGGTGGGCGGGACGTCCCCGTGCACGCCCGAGAGGTTCACGTGCCAGCGGTCCTGCTCCACGGGGAGCACCACTCCACCCCGGAAGGACCCTCGGTCGTCGAGGGCGAGGACGAAGTCGCCCTCGAAGTCGCCCTCCCTGCGCTCCAGGAAGAACGAGCTGT
>JBBRGO010000221.1:0-5732 GCA_038224055.1 Actinomycetales bacterium | reverse complement strand
CGCAGGGCCGAGGTGGAGATCCTCGAGAGCCTCGACGTCTTCCCGTCGACCCTGCCCACCCGGCGAGACTCCGCCTATAGCGGGTGGGTCTCGATCTCCGTGGGGTGCAACAACACGTGCACGTTCTGCATCGTGCCGAGCTTGCGCGGCACGGAGCAGGACCGTCGCCCGGGGGAGATCCTCGCCGAGGTCGAGGCGCTCGTGGCCCAGGGCGTCGTCGAGGTGACCCTGCTGGGCCAGAACGTCAACACCTACGGAGTCGAGTTCGGTGACCGGCTCGCGTTCGGCAAGCTGCTGCGCGCGTGCGGCGAGATCGACGGCCTCGAGCGCGTGCGCTTCACCAGCCCGCACCCGGCCGCCTTCACCGACGACGTCATCCTCGCGATGGCGCAGACGCCCAACGTCATGCCGAGCCTGCACATGCCGCTCCAGTCAGGCTCCGACGCGGTCCTCAAGGCGATGCGGCGCTCCTACCGCAGCTCGAAGTTCCTGCGGATCATCGACTCGGTCCGTGAGCACATCCCGGAGGCCGCGATCACGACCGACATCATCGTCGGCTTCCCGGGCGAGACGGAGCAGGACTTCCAGGGGACGCTCGAGGTCGTGCGTCGGGCCCGCTTCTCCAGCGCCTTCACCTTCCAGTACTCGATCCGCCCCGGCACGCCCGCCGCCACGATGGCCGACCAGATCCCCAAGGCCGTCGTGCAGGAGCGCTTCGAGCGGCTCATCGCGGTGCAGGAGGAGGTCAGCTGGGCGGAGAACCAGGCCTTGCACGGACGCGAGGTCGAGGTCATCGTCGCTCCGTCCGAGGGCCGAAAGGACGTCGAGACCAAGCGGCTGTCCGGGCGGGCCAAGGACAACCGCCTCGTCCACTTCGCCGTCCCCGCCGGGGGCGAGGTGCCTCGTCCCGGGGACGCCGTCACCGTCGCGGTCACCTACGGCGCGCCGCACCACCTCGTCGCCGACTCGGGCATCTCCGGCGGGCCGTATGCCGTTCGGCGTACCCGCGGCGGCGACGCCTGGGCAGCGCTCCAGGACCTCCCGAGCGGATCGGGCAAGCCGGCCGTGAGTCTGGGCATGCCCTCCCTCGGCAGGCCGACCGTGGCCACCACAGCGGCTCCGGCCTGCGCCACGCCCTGACCGGCGGCCGACGCTCGCCGGCGTCCACGCGCAGGGCGGCTACTCGGCACCCGACTCGCGCTCCGACTCCTCGAGGACCGTCTCGCCGTCCGTCTCCGCCGTCTCGGCCATCTCGTCGTCGGTCTCGAGGGGCAGGTCGACGCCCACGGGGTCGAGGCGCCCCGGCGCCTGCTCGACCTGTGGTTGCTTTCCCGGCCGATGTTCCGGGTTCTGGTGAGCGAGGTTGCGGGCCAGGTCGGTCAGTACGTCGAAGTTACCCATGTCGTGCCTCCCGAGATCGGTGTCTCCCTCCATCTAGGCACATCCCGGGCTGGATGTGGCGGATCGAGGGACGCGAACCCGCTCCGGGATGGCGACGTGCTTGACTTGGACCATGGCTGTCCGTCCCATCGTCATCACCGGCGAGCCCGTCCTCCACCGCGCCGCTGCCCTCGTGACGGACGTCGACGACGACGTCCGCTCCCTCGTCGAGGACATGGCCGAGACCAACGACGCCGCCAACGGTGTCGGGCTCGCGGCGCCCCAGATCGGCGTCGGCCTGCGGATCTTCGTGTGGAAGATGGCCAACGACGACGGAGTCCCGGAGAGCGGACACATCCTCAACCCCACCGTGACGACGTCGCGGATCCCGCAGGAGCGCCCCAACCCCGACGAGGAGACCGAGGGCTGCCTCTCGGTGCCGGGGGAGGCGTTCGCGTTGAAGCGCGCCGACCGGGCCCACGTCATCGGCTTCGACCTCGACGGACACCGCATCGAGTTCGACGCCACCGGCTGGTTCGCCCGGTGCATGCAGCACGAGTACGACCACCTCAACGGCACCCTCTACATCGACCGGCTCGACGAGCGCCAGTCGAAGAAGGCGCGCAAGGCCGTCAAGCGCAACGGCTGGGGCAAGCCGGGCAGCTCCTGGCTGCCCGGCGTCGACGAGGATCCCTTCGGGCACGGGGAGACCAGCGACGGTGAGAGCGGCGTCACCCACCACGAGACGCATGAGGGCGAGCTCGCCGGGTGACCGACCCACGTCGTACCCCCGTCGTCGCCGTCGTCGGGCCCACGGCCACCGGGAAGTCGGACCTCGCGCTCGACCTCGCCGAGCGCCTTTGCGGGGAGATCATCAACGCCGACGCGATGCAGTTCTACCGCGGGATGGACATCGGCACCGCGAAGCTGACCGACGCGGAGCGACGCGGCATCCCGCACCACGAGCTCGATGTCCTCGAGGTGACCCAGGAGGCGAGCGTCGCCGGCTACCAGGCCGCGGCGCGGGCCGACATCGCCTCGATCAGGGCCCGGGGCCGCGTGCCCGTCCTCGTCGGCGGGTCGGGCCTCTACGTGCGGGCGGCGCTCGACCACCTCGACATCCCGCCGACCGATCCCGCGGTGCGGGCCGAGCTCGAGCAGCAGGCCGAGCGGCAGGGCGGCGCCGCCCTCTTCGCCCGGCTCCGGGCGGCCGACCCGGACGCCGCCACCCGGATCCAGCCGACCAACGTGCGCCGCGTGGTCCGGGCCCTCGAGGTGGTGCAGCTCACCGGGCGGCCGTTCAGTGCCTCGATGCCCACCCGGCGGTTCCTCGAGCCGACCGTCCTCGTCGGGCTCCGGGTCGAGCGCCCCACGCTCTACGAGCGGATCGCCGCGCGGGTCGACCGGATGTGGGACGACGGGCTCCTCGGCGAGGTGGAGGCGCTCCTGGGCCGGGGCCTGCGAGACGGCGTCACCGCGAGCCGGGCCATCGGCTACCGCCAGGCCGTCGACGTCCTCGGCGGCGTCCTGTCACGCGCCGAGGCGGTGGCGGAGACGGCGGCGGCGACGCGGCGCTATGCCCGGCGACAGGAGTCGTGGTTCCGCCCCGACCCGCGGATCACGTGGCTGGACGCCACGACGGGCGATGCGCAGTCAGCTCTGGTCGACGCGGCGCTGACAGCCGTCACGTCCGCTCAGGAGCAGCGGGGCCCGTGCCGGGACGGGCGCGCGCGGCTGACCCGGCGGCATACGGGAGGATGGGTGTCATGACGCGATTCACCAAGGGCCACGGCACGGAGAACGACTTCGTCCTCATCCCTGACCTCGAGGGGTCGCTCGAGCTCACCCCGTTCCAGGTCCAGCGGATCACCGACCGGCACGCCGGCCTCGGCGCGGACGGTGTGATCCGCGTCGTCCGCACCGAGCACGCGACCGACGACGCGGTGCGTGACCTCGCGGGCGGGGCGGAGTGGTTCATGGACTACCGCAACGCCGACGGCTCGCTCGCTGAGATGTGTGGCAACGGCACCCGGGTCTTCGCGGCCTACCTCCTGCGCGAGGGCCTGGCCGCGGGGTCCGTCGTGCCGGTCGCGACTCGGGCCGGCCTCAAGCAGGTCCGCGTCACCGAGCAGGGCTTCGCGGTCGACCTCGGGCCGTGGCGCCTCGCCGACGAGGAGGGGGCCCGCCGCGACGGGTTCGACGTCATGGTCCTGTCCCGGCACGGCAAGCCCGTCCCCGGGCTCTCCCTCGACCTCGGCAACCCGCACACCGTGGTCATGCTGCCCGAGGGGATCAGCCTCGAGGGGATGGACCTCACCGAGGCACCGGAGATCAACCCGCCGGCGGTCGAGGGGTCCAACGTGGAGTTCGTGCGGGCCGTCGGCCCGGGGCACATCGCCATGCGGGTCCACGAGCGCGGCGTGGGCGAGACCCGCTCGTGCGGCACGGGCGCCGCGGCCGCCGCCCTCGCCACCCGCTTCTGGTCCGGCATCGAGGACGAGTCGCCGTGGACGGTGGACGTCCCGGGCGGACGACTCACCGTGACGCCGCTGGCCGGACAGCACGTCGAGCTCGCGGGCCCGGCCGTCCTCGTCGCCGACGGCGACTTCCCGCTCTGATCGGACCGGGCCGGCCCCACCACCACCGCCCGAGGTGAGAGGTCGCGTCCGAGCGCGACGGATCACCTCGAACCGCGGAGGACGACGTCAGCCGCGACGGACCTCGAGGATCCGGAAGGCCTTCGCCGAGGACAGGCGGGTGCAGGTCAGTCCCCACGACCGGGTGCCCAACCACTTCTGGAGCGAGTCCGAGCCGAGGTGTTTCTGGACGACGAGGTGGGCCAGCCCGTCGTCGGTGAGCCGGGGGAGCCACCGCTCGAGCAGCTCGTGCAGGGCCGCCTTGCCGACGTGGATCGGGGGGTTGCTCCAGATGGTGTCGAAGCGCAGGTCCTCGGGGACGTCATCGGGCCGGGCGAAGGTCACGGTGTCGACGTCGGCCGCGGCGGCGTTGTGGCGGGCGAGGTCGAGGGCCCGCTCGTTGACGTCGACGCCCCACACCCGGGCGCCCGGGGACCGCATCGCGAGGGTCAGCGCAACGGGACCCCAGCCGCAGCCGAGGTCGAGCAGCACCCCGGTCGGGCTCGGGTCCGGCGCGCCCCGGAGCAGGACCGCCGTCCCCGGGTCGAGCCGGTCCGGGGAGTAGACCCCGCGTGCGGTGACGAGGGCGAGGTCGCGGCCCTCGAGCCGGACCCGGACCGTCTGGCGCTCGTCGCGCGAGGCCGGCGTGGCGGAGAAGTAGTGGTCGCTCATCGACGCCCACGCTAGCGGGAGGGCGCGGCGTGGGCGGTGGCAGTGGCGCGGCGGCGGGCGGGTATGGAGCAGGTGCGGGCACAAACCGGTGGATCGTGGCGTTGAGGAAGTGGGACCCTAGGGAGAACATGACGAGCCACACCACGAACGACACCCCGAAGCACACCAGCCTCTTCGCGACACGCGCCGACGCGCTCGCGGTCGACGACCTCGAGCATCTGGGCTGGTCCGACACCGACGAGCAGGGGCGCGCGCTCTACGACGGCGACCAGCTCGAGCGTGACGAGCGGGCGGCCCTGCGTCGCGTCGCGGGCTTGTCCACCGAGCTCGAGGACGTCACCGAGGTCGAGTACCGCCAGCTGCGCCTCGAGCGGGTCGTCCTGGCCGGCGTCTGGACCGAGGGCACCGCCCAGGACGCCGAGAACTCGATGCGAGAGCTCGCCGCTCTCGCGGAGACCGCCGGCTCGACGGTGCTCGACGGCGTCATCCAGCGTCGGCACAAGCCCGACCCGGCCACCTACCTCGGCAAGGGCAAGGCGATCGAGCTGCGTGACATCGTCGTCGAGGAGGGGGCCGACACCGTCATCTGCGACAGCGAGCTGGCTCCGAGCCAACGTCGCGCCCTCGAGGACGTCGTCAAGGTGAAGGTCATCGACCGGACCGCCCTCATCCTCGACATCTTCGCCCAGCACGCCAAGAGCCGGGAGGGCAAGGCGCAGGTCGAGCTCGCCCAGCTCCAGTACCTCCTGCCGCGCCTGCGTGGCTGGGGTGACTCGATGTCCCGCCAGGCCGGTGGCCAGGCGGCCGGCGGCCAGGGCATGGGATCGCGCGGGCCGGGTGAGACGAAGATCGAGCTCGACCGCCGGCGGATCAACACGCGGGTCGCCAAGCTCAATCGCGAGATCAAGGACATGAAGACCAACCGCGACACGAAGCGCTCGAGCCGCGACCAGCACGGCGTGCCGAGTGTCGCCATCGCCGGCTACACCAACGCCGGGAAGTCGTCCCTGCTCAACCGGCTCACCGGCGCGGGCGTGCTCGTCG
>JBBRGO010000220.1:0-5737 GCA_038224055.1 Actinomycetales bacterium | reverse complement strand
TGGGTGGCGATCCGCGGCGTCCTGCTGCCGTGACGACGGTCTGCCTCCATCGCCGCCTCCACCTCGGCGGCCACCGTCTGGGCCTCGATCTTCGGACGTGAGCTCGAATCGGCTGCGACCGATCCGGTGCCGCCCGCGGCGCCCCCGTCGTCACCCTTGCCCCTGCCCCTGCCGGGGGCCGATCTCGGCACCCCGATCTTGAGGATCTCCCGGCCGTAGCGGGGTCTCTTCGGATCCGCCGGGATGCCCCAGGCGGTGTAGCGCGCCCCGTCGGCGAACAGCTCGAGCGCCCAGCGGGAGCGGACCTCGGCGATGGCGGGCCAGGTGAGGTCGACGACGCGCAGCGGGTTGACGAGGCGGATGCCCTCCTCGTGGATCACGGCGGCCGGACGGACGACGAAGAGCCAGACGAGTACGAGAGCCAGCACGAGGGAGGAGATGAGGGTCCAGTTGCGGGGGCTCGACAGCAGGCCCGGCACGAGCAGCGCCAGCCCTGCCGCCGCGCTGACCGCTCCGGTCGCGACCGCCGAGCCGGGACGGAGGGTGCGGGCGCCGCGCAGCGGGGGACGCGCACTCCCTGACGGGTCGTCCGTCGGTGACGGTCCGGCATCGTGGCTCATGCGTTTCTCCTTCTCGGTCGTCCGAGCCTCTCACGACGCCGGAGCGGCGGGCGCCCTGGCAGCGGATCGGGGTCGGCTGGGGGTCGGGTGGGGGTCGGCGCCGGGTGGGTACACTCCCGTGGTGACAGTTAGCCCGACGACGCGCACCGCACAGGAGCTCACGGCCGAGGCCCGGGACGTCCTCGGCGTCTCGCGCCTGACGAACCACGCCCTCACCTCGTGGCTGCACGGTCTCCCCGGTGTCGACCAGGTCGGCTGCGAGGCGCGTGCCGCCGGTCTCGGCACGCGGTCGATCAAGACGACCTCGAAGGCGTGGGCCATCGATGCGGCCATCGGGATGATCGACCTCACGACGCTCGAAGGGTCCGACACACCGGGCAAGGTCCGGTCGCTCTGCGCGAAGGCGCTGGTCCCCGACCCACTCGACCCGACGACGCCCCGCCCGGCCGCCGTCTGCGTCTACGGGGACATGGTGGCGACCGCGCGAGCCGCGCTGGGCGACAGCGGGGTCCACGTCGCCGCAGTGGCGACCGCCTTCCCGTCGGGCCGCGCGAGCATGGCGGTCAAGCTGGCCGACGTGCGCGACGCCGTTGCGGCCGGGGCCGACGAGATCGACATGGTCATCGACCGCGGGGCCTTCCTCTCCGGGGACTACCTCACGGTCTTCAACCAGATCGCCGAGGTCAAGGCAGTCTGCGGCGACACCCACCTCAAGGTGATCATGGAGACGGGCGAGCTCGTCACCTACGACAACGTGCGGCGCGCGTCCTTCCTGTCGATGCTCGCCGGTGGCGACTTCATCAAGACCTCGACCGGCAAGGTGTCGCCGGCCGCGACCCTGCCGGTCACGCTCGTGATGCTCGAGGCGGTCCGCGACTGGCGCGAGCTGACCGGGGTGCAGGTCGGGGTGAAGCCCGCGGGCGGCATCCGCACCACGAAGGACGCCATCAGGTACCTCGTCATGGTCAACGAGGTCGCGGGCGAGGACTGGCTCTCCCCTGCCTGGTTCCGCTTCGGCGCGTCGAGCCTGCTCAACGACCTTCTCCTGCAACGACAGAAGCTGGCGACCGGTGCCTACTCCGGTCCCGACTACGTCACGATCGACTGACCGAGAGAGACCCTGATGCCCACGTTCGACTACGCACCAGCGCCCGAGTCCCGGTCCGTCGTGACGATCAAGAAGACCTACGGCTTCTTCGTCGACGGCGCGTTCACCCGACCGAAGGCGACCTTCCCCACGATCAACCCCGCGGACGAGACCGTCCTCGCCGAGGTGAGCCAGGCCGGTCCGAAGGACGTCGACAAGGCCGTGGCCGCCGCCCGCGCCGCGCTCGAGGGACCGTGGGGCCGGCTGTCCGGGGCAGAGCGCGGGAAGTACCTCTTCCGCATCGCGCGCATCCTGCAGGAGCGGGCGCGCGAGTTCGCCGTGCTGGAGGCGCTCGACAACGGAAAGCCGATCAAGGAGACCAGGGACTTCGACGTCCCCACGGCCGCGGCACACTTCTTCTACCACGCAGGCTGGGCCGACAAGCTGGAGTATGCCGGCCTGTCGGTCCCCGGCGGACCCGCCCCCCGCCCGCACGGCGTCGTCGCCCAGATCATCCCGTGGAACTTCCCGCTGCTGATGCTCTCGTGGAAGGTCGCTCCCGCCCTCGCGACGGGAAACACCGTCGTGCTCAAGCCGGCCGAGACGACCCCGCTCAGCGCCCTCCTCTTCGCCGAGGTGTGCCAGCAGGCCGAGCTGCCCGCCGGGGTCGTCAACATCATCACGGGCGACGGCCGCACGGGCAAGGCTCTCGTGGAGCACCCCGACGTCGACAAGATCGCCTTCACCGGCTCCACCGAGGTGGGCCGGAGCATCGCCCGCTCGATCGCCGGCACCGCCAAGAAGGCGACGCTCGAGCTCGGCGGGAAGGCGGCCAACATCGTCTTCGACGACGCCCCGCTCGACCAGGCGGTCGAGGGCATCGTCGGCGGCATCTTCTTCAACCAGGGCCAGGTCTGCTGCGCCGGGTCGCGCCTGCTCGTCCAGGAGAACATCCACGACCAGGTCGTCGCGAAGCTGAAGCGGCGCCTCGAGACGCTGCGCGTCGGCGACCCGCTCGACAAGAACAGCGACCTCGGCGCGATCAACTCCCGTGAGCAGCTCGACCGCATCACGATGCTCGTCGACGCGGGCGTTGCCGAGGGAGCCGAGCGCTGGAGCCCGGCGTGCACCCTGCCGAGCACCGGCTTCTGGTATCCCCCGACCCTGCTCACCGGCGTCTCGCAGACCCACCGCGTCGCGACCGAGGAGATCTTCGGGCCGGTCCTGACCGTGCTGACCTTCCGCACTCCGCAGGAGGCGGTCGCCAAGGCCAACAACACGGCATACGGCCTCTCCGCGGGTGTCTGGACCGAGAAGGGGTCTCGGATCCTGTGGATGGCCGACCAGCTCCGGGCCGGCGTCGTGTGGGCCAACACCTTCAACCGCTTCGACCCGTCGTCGCCCTTCGGCGGCTACAAGGAGTCCGGCTACGGCCGTGAGGGCGGCCGTCACGGCCTCGAGGCCTACGTCACCACCAGCCCCGACCCAAGCCAGGGAGCCACCCGATGAGCCGCCTCGACGTGCGCAAGACGTACAAGCTCTACATCGGGGGCGCCTTCCCCCGCAGCGAGTCCGGCCGCTCCTACGAGGTCGTGTCCGCGGCCGGGGACTTCCTCGCCAATGCGGCCCTCGGCTCGCGCAAGGACGTGCGTGACGCCGTCGTCGCGGCCCGCACAGCGCAGCCGAAGTGGGCCGCGGCCACCGCCTACAACCGGGGCCAGGTCCTCTACCGGGTCGCCGAGGTGCTTGAGGGACGTCGCGCCCAGTTCGTCGAGGAGGTCGCCGCCGGTGAGGGTCTGAGCCCGCGAGCCGCGTCCGTCGTCGTGGACGCCGCGGTCGACCGACTCGTGTGGTACGCCGGTTGGACCGACAAGGTGGCGCAGGTGCTCGGCAACCTCAACCCGGTCGCCGGCCCCTACTTCAACGTCTCGGCACCCGAGCCGACCGGCGTCGTGGGCGTGCTTGCGCCCCAGCGGTCCTCGCTGCTCGGCCTCGTGTCGGTCGTGGCCCCCGTCATCGCCACGGGCAATACCGCCGTCGTCGTCACGTCGACGCTGAGGCCGCTGCCCGCGGTCACGCTCGGCGAGGTGCTCGCGACGTCGGACCTCCCCGGTGGCGTCGTCAACATCATCACGGCGCGCACCGCCGAGGTGGCCCCCTGGCTCGCCTCGCACCGGGACGTCAATGCCATCGACCTCACCGGCGTCGCCGGCGCCGAGGACTGCGACTGGGCCGACCTCGAGCGGGACTCCGCGGGCAACCTCAAGCGGGTGCTCCGTCCGGAGCTGTCCGGCGGCGAGCCGGTCGAGCCGGACTGGACTCTCGACCCCGGGCTGGCCCGCATCCGCGCCTTCCTCGAGACCAAGACGGTTTGGCACCCCAAGGGCCTGTGACTCGGCCGACCCTGAACCGAGCCACCCGTGAGCCGTCGCACCGCTGCTGACCGGACGACGAGCCCCGTCGGCCTCCGGCGGGTCATCCTGCTGACCGGCCCGAGCGGGGCCGGGAAGAGTCGACTCGCCGCCCGCCTCAGCTCGGCCCACGACTGGCCCGTCGTCAGACTCGACGACTTCTACCGCGAGATCGACGACCCCTGGCTGCCCCGGTCCCCTCTCGGCATCGCGGACTGGGACCACGCCGACTCCTGGGACGCCGACGCGGCCGTGGACGCGCTCCGACAGCTCGTCGTCAGCGGGTCGGTCGACGTGCCCGTCTACGACATCGGCACGTCGCGGATCACCGGGCACCACCGGGTCGCGGCCGCCCCCGACTCCTTCGTGCTCGCCGAGGGACTCTTCGCCGCCCGGCTCGTGACGCGGTTGGCATCCGAGGACCTGCTCGCGGATGCCTTGTGCGTCCGGCAGAACCGCTCCCTCACCGCGGTGCGGCGCTTCGCCCGGGACCTCGCCGAGCGGCGCAAGCCGCCCCACCTCCTGCTGAGACGAGGGATGGCCCTGTGGCGCGCCGAACCTGAGGTCGTGGCGGAGGCCTGCGCCCTCGGTGCGCGGGCGACCCATCCACACGCCGCCGAGGCCGAGCTGTCGGCCCTCACGACCTGCCGTCAGCCGAGCAGGGACCCGTAACCGGGCTTGATGACCCCGTCGATGATCGCCAGCCGCTCGTCGAACGGCAGGAACGCGGACTTCATCGCGTTGACGGTCACCCAGCGCAGGTCCTCGAGGTCCCACCCGGACTCCTGGGCGAGCAGCTGCGCCTCCCGGGACATCGTCGTCCCGCTCATCAACCGGTTGTCGGTGTTGAGGGTGACCCGGAAGCGCAGTCGCCCGAGCAGGGTGATGGGGTGCAGGGCGATGGAGCGGGCGGCCGAGGTCTGCAGGTTGCTGCTCGGGCACATCTCCAGCGGGATGCGGGTGTCCCGGACGTAGGCGGCCAGCCTCCCGAGGTGCACGCGGTCGAGGTCGACCTCGACGAGCGCGCGGGGGTCACTCCCGTGCTCGTCGAGCCAGGCGTTGAAGGGTCGCTCGTCGATCGTGATGTCGTCGACGATGCGGACACCGTGGCCGAGACGGTCGGCGCCACACCACTGGATGGCCTCCCAGATCGACGGCAGTCCGAAGGCCTCCCCCGCATGGATGGTGAAGTGGGCGTTCTCGCGCCGGAGGTACTCGAAGGCGTCGAGGTGACGGGTGGGGGGATAGCCGGCCTCCGCGCCCGCGATGTCGAAACCTGCCACGCCGCTGTCGCGGTAGCGGATCGCGAGCCCGGCGATCTCCGTCGACTTCGCGGCATGGCGCATGGCCGTCAGCAGCGCGGTCACCCGGATCGGGTGACCTGCCTCGGCAGCCCGCGCCTCGCCGTCACGGAAGCCGGCGTTCACCGCCTCCACGACGTCCTCGAGGGACAGCCCGTCGACGAGGTGCTGCTCCGGGGCGTAGCGGCTCTCGGCGTAGACCACGCCGTCCGCGGCGAGATCCTGCACGCACTCGCTCGCGACGCGGTGCAGGCCATCCACTGTCTGCATCACCGCCAGGGTGTGGTCGAACGTCTCGAGGTAGCGCGGCAGCGAACC
>JBBRGO010000219.1:0-5742 GCA_038224055.1 Actinomycetales bacterium | reverse complement strand
CGAGCTCCGCGGTCTTGCGCCGAAGAGTGTCGGCGCGCCGGAAGTGATCGATGCCGCGTCGCTTCGCAGTGGTCATCAGCCACGCCATCGGGTTCTCTGGTATGCCGCCTGTGGGCCACTGCTCCATCGCGGCCACGAGCGCGTCCTGCGCCAGGTCCTCAGCCAGCCCCACATCACGAGTCATCCGGGTCAGGGCGCCGACGAGGCGGGCCGACTCGGCCCGCCACGCGGCGACGATGGCCTCGTTGGGGTCATCCGTCCTGGTCTTCGCCGGCACGACGCCAGCGTAGTGATTCCCGGTCAGTGGCCGGGCGCCTCCGGGCCGGTGGAGATCTGGCGCAGGGTCGAGATCACGGTGACCTCGGGCCAGTGCGTGGCGTGCAGCTCGGCGAACTTCTCCATATCGGCCACGGCTTGCTCGCGGGTCTCGTACTGCAGGATCGACCAGCCACCGACGACCTCTTTGGCCTCGGCGTACGGCCAATCGTGACGGCTGACCTCGCCCTGGCGGACCACGAAGTTCACGGCGTCCTCGGTCCCGTACAGGCCGCCGCCGTCGAGGAAGACACCCTGGGCGGCCCGGTCGCCGATGTGGGCGTCCATCGCGTCGAAGAGCGCCTGCGGCGGCGTGCCGACGCCTTCTTCCATCCTCACGAATCCCATGAAACGCGGCATGTTGATCACTCCTACTGGTTGCTGGGGAGTTGCTTCTCGCACGTACGTCGAACGGCCGCCGGGGTCTTCGACATCAACACCTGAACGTATTGGCAAACGTGCTGACAGTCCTGCCGAGCGGTCGATCTGGTGGCGCGCAAGCCCGGGAACGGGTCCCCCGTCCCCCGTCCCCCGTCGTCAGTCGGTGGCGGGACCGGTAGCGAGGCGGCGGAGCGCGACCTCGGCGAGGTAGGCGGCCGCGTCGCCGAGCACCGAGTCGTCGAACTCCGCGCGCGGGGAGTGGTTGTCGTCGGCGTCGTCCGGGTCGGCGTGCGCACAGGCACTGAGGTTGAGGTAGGCGCCGGGAACCTCGTCGAGGACGAACGACATGTCCTCCGAGCCGAGCTCGGGCTCGCCCATCGGGGTCCAGCGGTCGGCGCCGAAGAGGTCGGTCACCACGGCCTGGGCGCGGGCGAACTCGGCCTCGTCGTTGCGGGTGACGGGGTAGCCGAAGTGGTAGCCGACCTCTGCCTTCAGACCGTGTGCCTCGGCGATGCCGGTGCAGAGTCGGGTGATCCGGTCGTGCGCATGCTGCCGGGACTCCGGCGACAGGCTGCGGATCGTCGCCTCGAAGACCGCGTCGTCCGGGATGATGTTCTCCTTCGTGCCGCCGGCGATGCGCCCGACGGTCACGACGACCGGGTCGAAGACGTCGAACCCGCGCGTCACCATCGTGTGCAGGGCGAGCACCATCTCGCAGGCCACCGGGATCGGGTCGAGCGTGCGGTGCGGTGCGGCCCCGTGGCCGCCGCGGCCGACGACGCGGACAACGGCCTCGTCGGCCGCCGCCATGAGCGGGCCGGGCCGGCCGAACCAGGTGCCCTTCGGGTGCTCGGCCGAGTAGACGTGCAGCGTGTAGGCCGCGCAGACCCGGTTTCCGCTCGCCTCGAGCAGGCCCTCCTCGATCATCGGCGCCGCCCCGCCCGGTCCCTCCTCGCCGGGCTGGAACATGAAGACGACGTCACCGGCGAGCTCGTCACGCATCGCGTGGAGCACCCTCGCGGCGCCGACGAGCGCGGCCATGTGCAGGTCGTGTCCGCAGGCGTGCATCACCCCGACGTGCGTGGAGCGGTGGTCCGACGTGACCTCCTCGGTCACCGGCAGGGCGTCCATGTCGCCGCGCAGCAGCACGGCGGGCCGCACGCTGCGTGACGCGTCCGGCACCGGAGCCGTGCCCCGCAGCACGGCGACGACGGAGGAGAGGGACCGGCCGAGGGTGATCTCGAGGTCGAGGCCCTCGAGTGCGTCGAGCACGGCCTGCTGGGTCAACGGCAGGTCGAGGCCGATCTCCGGGATCCGGTGGAGCCGGCGCCGGAGCGCGACGAGATCGGGGGCGAGGGCCGTGGCGAGGTCGAGCGTTCGCGACATGGTCGGAGCCTAGTTGGCCGGCCGAAAACCGCGGGACGTGGGACCTCCGCGCGAGTACCGTGGAAGGGTTCCGCAGTCCCCGGGAGGTGGCCCGTGGTGCAGGTGCAGGTGCAGGTGCAGAGATGTGGTCGTCGGCCGTGGGGCCTCGTCCCGACCGTGGTGGGAGCCGTGCTCGCGACCCTCGTGTCGGGTGCGGTCCTGGGTGCCTGTGACGGCGTCGTCGGGCGCGCTCGACCCCTGTCGGCGGTGGCGCCGGGCGTGGTGACCACCCCCGAGCCCCGGATGACCCGGACCGACCCGCTCCGCATCGTCGTCGTCGGCGACTCGGTCACCCTCCCCGTCCCCGACTGCGTGCCCGCTGCGCCGCGGAGGGTCGCCCCGTGCGTCGGCGTGGAGCAGGCCCTGGCCCGCGACCTCGGTGACCGGACCGGCCGGCCGGTGGTCCGCGACAACCTCTCGCTCTCGGGCGGCGACGTCGACGGGGTCCTGCTCGGGCTCACGTCCGACGAGCGGGAGAAGGTGGTCGGGGCCGCCGACCTCGTCGTCGTGTCGGTCGGGATGCAGAGTCAGGACGGGTGGCTGGACACCCCGTGCCCGGGTGGCGGCAAGACGCCGCCGAAGGACGGCATCGAGGCCCTGACCCGGGTCACGCCTGCCTGTGTCGATGCGTTCGTCGCCGGCTATCGGAGCCGCCTGGTTCGGCTCTACAGCACCATCCAACGACTCGTGGCCGACCACGCGGCCGTACTCGTCGACCTCGGGGTCTTCAACGACCTCGTCGGCCACCCCGATCTCGGTCCCGAGCCCCTGCCCCCGAGGGTCCGGCTCGCGCTCGAGCGGTCGCTCGAGATCACCGAGCGCTGGGCGACCGCGGACTGTGCCATCGCCCGAGCCCACGGGTTCGTGTGCGCCGACCTCCGGCACGCCTTCAACGGGCCGGATGGTCGCCAGCCCACGTCGGACTACGTTCACTGGTTCGCGGGGCACCCGCGGCTGACCCAGGCGGGCGTGCTGGCCGTCACCCGTCTCGTGGAGTCGCTCGACCTGTCACTCCTGCTGTGACGGGTCCGCGGCAGGGGTGGCGCCGTGAGCGCGGGGGTCACAGGGTGGCGGCGAGCTCGTCGAACATCGCGTCGACCGAGCCGACGAGGACGGAGAGGTGGCCCTCGCCCGGGAGCAGGTGCGCGGTGACCCCGGGGACGTGGGAGGCCAGCCACTCACCGTGCGCGAAGGGCACCATGAGGTCGACGGATCCCTGCCATACGAAGGTCGGCACGGCGATCTCGGCGACGTCGAAGCCCCACGGCTCGCAGAGGGCGAGGTCGTCGTCGAGCCAGCCGTCGACCCCGACCCGCAGGGCCTCGTGGAAGGCGGCCGCGAGGTCCTCGCCGAACTCGTCGGTGACGAGGGCCTGGTCGACGTCCGGCAGCAGGCTGCGCATCTCCTCGATGATGTCAGCAGGTCCCGCCGCCCGCAGGCCCGGCGCCGCGTCCTCGAGGTAGCCGCGCAGGGCCGCCTCCCCGCGCAGGGCCAGCCCGAACTCCTCGAGGTTGTCCTCACCCATCCCCGCGAGGAAGTCGAGGTCACCCGCGCCGTGCGGGGCGACGCCCGCGATCGTCAGGACGCCCGCGACCCGACTCGCGAGCCGTGCCCCCGTCGCCAGCGTGTGGGGTCCGCCACCTGACCATCCGGCCACGACGCACCGGGGTGCGGCGAGGTGATCGAGCACGGCCTCGACGTCGTCCACGACGTCGACGACCCGGCGGCCGGGCCGGCGGGTCGAGGAGCCGTAGCCGGGCCGCGACCACGTGACGAGGCGCAGCCCACGGCTGTGGGCGGCACGCTCGAAGGACCGGAACGCCGAGACCGAGCCCGGTGTCCCGTGGTGGTAGAGCAGCGGGGTCCCCGAGTCCGGGCCGCTGACGGCGAGGTCGAGCTGACGTCCATCGGGCAGGTCGACGAGGGTCATGACGGCGATGATGGCACGTGAAGCGCCGTTCCGGGCGTGGGGGAGACTGGGCCGGTGACCGATACCCCCGCGCGCCCCGTGTCCCTCGCGCCGTCCGCGCGCTCCCGGGTGGCCCCCTTCGAGGTGATGGACGTTCTCGACCGGGTCGCCGTGCTCCGCGGCGAGGGCCGCGACATCGTCTCGCTCTGCGCGGGGGAGCCGTCCGGCGGTGCGCCCGCGCTCGTCTCGGCGGCGGCGGCGGCCATCCACGCGTCCGGTCGGGCCCTCACCTACACCTCCGCCCTCGGCATCCGGGAGCTGCGCAGCGAGCTCGCGACGCACTACCGACGCTGGTACGACCTCGACGTCGACCCCGCCCGGATCGCGATCACGACGGGGTCCTCCGGTGGCTTCGTGCTGGCCTTCCTCGCCGCCTTCGACCCGGGCGACCGGGTGGCGCTTGCGAGGCCCGGCTACCCGGCCTACCGCAACATCCTCGCGGCCCTCGGCTGCGAGGTCGTCGAGATCGACTGCGGTGCTGAGGTCCGTTTCCAGCCCACTCCGGAGCTGCTCGACGCGGTCCAGTCGCGGGGCCCGCTCGCCGGTCTCGTCCTCGCTTCGCCCGCGAACCCGACGGGGACGATGGTCGACCGTGCCGAGCTGACGGCGATCGCCGACTGGTGCACGGCGCACGGGGTCCGTCTCGTCAGTGACGAGATCTACCACGGGGTCACCTACCCGCCCCCCGGCGCCGCCGACCCGCGAGGCGTCTGCGCCCGGGAGGTCGACGAGTCGGCCGTGATCGTCTCGTCCTTCAGCAAGTACTGGGGGATGACGGGGTGGCGGCTCGGCTGGATGCTCCTGCCGGAGGACCTCGCCCGACCGGTCGACGCGCTCGCGGGCAACGTCGCGCTGTGCCCGCCCGCCCCTGCGCAGTATGCCGCTGTCGCCGCCTTCGCCGAGGAGTCCTACCGCGAGTGCGACGAGGCCGTCGCGGAGTTCGGCCGGACCCGGAAGCTGCTGCTGGACAACGCCTCCCGGCTCGGCTGGGGCGAGGCCGCCCCCGCCGACGGCGCGTTCTACTACTGGGCCGACCTCGGCAGCCAGCTGGCGCGCTGGGGCAGCTCGGCGGCATACGCCCGGGCCCTCCTCGAGGAGGCCGGGGTGGCGGTCACCCCCGGCGCCGACTTCGACGACCGCCGCGGCGCGAGCGCGGTGCGGCTCAGCTTCGCGGCCGGCTCCACCGCCGTGGCCGAGGCGATCTCGCGCATCGAGGCCTTCAACGCCGCGCGCTGACCCCGCCAACGCCCGCGCTTCCGTCGAGTGGGCAGTTTCCCCCGCCCGGGAGCCAAGCCGGGTGAAAGTGCCCACTCGACTTGAGGAGGGGGTCACGCCGTGAGTGCGGCCTCGCTGCGCACCGGCGGGGCCGTCGTGGCCTTCGCCAGCGCGTCCTCCCGCTGGCGTCGCATCGCGCCGCGGAGGCGCCAGGCGGCATACAGGGCGAGCAGGCTGATCGCGATGTGCAGCCCGAGGAAGCCGTCCGCGAGACCGGCCCCGAGCAGGGCTCCGGCGACGAGGGGGCCGAGCGCCGAGAACGTCGTCTGGATCGCGCCGAAGGTGCCGAGCGTGGTCCCGACGAGACCCTGCGGGGCGAGCTGCGCGGTGAGCGGGTTGAGGATGGGGGAGTACATCGTCTCGCCGACGGCGAAGAT
>JBBRGO010000218.1:0-5747 GCA_038224055.1 Actinomycetales bacterium | reverse complement strand
GCGAGCGCGGTGAGCTCGGCAGCGTGGGGCTGGTCATCGGGGCGACGGTCGGCCCGGCCGTGGCGGACCTCGGTCTCGACCTCGTCACGGCCGCCACCCCGGTCCTCGCGCCGGGGTTCGGGGCCCAGGGCGGCACCTCGGCCGACCTCGACCGGGTGTTCGGAGCCGCCCGCGGTCAGGTCCTCGCCTCCTCGAGCCGGGAGATCCTCGGGGTCGGGCCCGACCCCAGCCGCCTCGTCGACCAGGTGCAGCGCGTTGCCGACGCGCTGCGCTGAACCGCCGGGCCGGGTCATCACGTGGACACCCGTGGACACCCGTGGACACCTGTGGGCACTCGTCGACACCATGACGCGGCGCGCCCCGGGGCCGTGCCACGCGCTGGGCGTGGCGTTGCTGCTCTCCGCCCTCACCCTGCTCGGCGGCTGCTCGAGCGGCGGGAACGCCCCCAGCGCGCCCCCCACCACGCAGGTGACCCGACCGACCTCCAGCGACTCGACCTCCAGCGACCCGACCTCCAGCGACCCGACCTCCAGCGACCCGAGCCCCGCCTCCCCGCCCGTCGCCTCCGGTCCCGGCCGCGGGTCCGACGGGGCCTACTGCGCGGCCCTGCAAGCGGAGCAGGGGGAGCTGTCGGCCCTCTCCGGGGCGGTGACGGACCGGGAGGCCGTCCAGCGGGGGGTTGCCGCCCTGCAGCGCATCCAGGACGTCGCCCCGGAGGAGGTGCGTCCCGCCTGGGGGGACTTCATCGCCTTCGCGGTGACCGCGGCGCTGGGGGCCGCGACCGCGCGGCCCGGGGCCACCGACCGGCTCCGCGGGGCGCGCGCGACGATCGCCGCGCACGCCGGCCGGACCTGTGGCGTGGCCCCGACCCCGTAGCGGGCCCCGGATGAGGGCCGCGTTGCGACGCCGCCCCGCGGGTCGCTAGGTTCGGCAGAACAGCATGATCGGTGTCCGACCCCGGACGCCCCCGTCAACCCTCCGGCGCGGACGCCCGCGCGCAGGCATCGAGGAGAACTTTCATCGTGGCCCTTCCCCCGCTCACCCCCGAGCAGCGCGCTGCCGCCCTGGAGAAGGCCGCCGCGGCACGACGGGAGCGAGCCGCGGTGAAGAACCGCCTCAAGTACTCCAGCGGTTCCCTGTCCGAGGTCATCGAGGACGGCAAGATCGACCCCGTCATCGGCAAGATGAAGGTCACCGAGCTGCTCGAGTCGATGCCCGGGGTGGGTCGGGTCCGGGCCCGGGCGATCATGGAACAGGTCGGCATCGCCGAGTCGCGCCGCCTCCGGGGCCTGGGCGCCAACCAGGTCGAGGCCCTCTTGCGACGTTTCGAGAAGCCGTGACCGCCGGCGCGGCACCACGTCGCGGACGTCTCACCGTGCTCGCGGGTCCCACGGCGGTCGGCAAGGGCACCATGGCGGCCTACGTGCGCACCCACTTCCCGGGCGTGTGGTTCTCGGTGTCGATGACGACCCGGCGACCGCGCCCCGGTGAGGTCGACGGCGTGCACTACCACTTCGTCGACGACCAGGAGTTCGACCGCCTCGTCGAGGCGGGCGAGTTCCTCGAGTACGCCGTCGTCCACGGCGCCGCGAAGTACGGCACCCCGAGAGGGCCGGTCGAGCGCGCCATCCGCAGCGGCCAGGACGCCCTGCTCGAGATCGACCTGCAGGGAGCCCGGCAGGTCCGGCACACGTGGCCCGAGGCGCTGTTCGTCTTCCTCGAGCCGCCGAGCTGGGAGGAGCTGGTCCGCCGGCTCGTCGGTCGGGGCACCGAGGAGGAGTCCGAGCAGGAGCGCCGTCTCGAGTCCGCACGGGCCGAGATGGCCGCCCGGTCGGAGTTCGACGAGGTCGTCGTCAACGACGACGTTCGTCGGGCCAGCGAAGAACTCGTATCATTGATGAGATCGGGACGCGCCGAAGGGTGAGTCCTGCCGTGACGTGTGCGCCGCCAGCACCCCTGGCGCACGACCAGAGCACCGCCACATACGCCAACGAACGAAACGAGAGCACCGTGTCCGGTACCAAGGCTGCCCCCATCGGCATCACCAACCCGCCGATCGACGACCTCCTGACCGTCGCTGACTCCAAGTACGCGCTCGTCATCTACTCCGCGCAGCGCGCGCGTCAGATCAACGCGTACTACTCCCAGCTGCAGGAGGGCCTGCTCGACTACGTCGGCCCCCTCGTCGAGACCGAGGTCCACGAGAAGCCGTTGTCGATCGCGCTCCGCGAGATCAACCAGCGGATGCTGACCTCCGAGCCGACCGAGGTCTGAGCGTCCCGGTGGCACCCCGGCAGCCGATGCGGGTCGTCCTCGGGGTGACCGGAGGGATCGCCGCCTACAAGGCCTGCTCCCTGCTGCGGCTGTTCACCGAGGCCGGCCACGACGTGACCGTCGTGCCGACCGCGGCCGCGCTGAGGTTCGTCGGCGCCCCCACGTGGGCGGCGCTGTCGGGCAAGCCGGTGAGCACCGACGTGTGGACCTCGGTCCACGAGGTGCCCCACGTGCGCATCGGCCAGGAGGCGGACCTCGTCGTCGTCGCCCCGGCGACGGCCGACGTCATCGCCAGGGCCGCCCACGGACTGGCCGACGACCTGCTGACGACGACCCTGCTCACCGCCCGGTGCCCGGTCGTGCTCGCCCCGGCGATGCACACCGAGATGTGGGAGCACGCCGCGACCCGGGCCAACGTCGAGACGCTGCGGGCCCGCGGTGTCCACGTCATCGAGCCGGCGCGGGGCCGGCTCACCGGCAAGGACACCGGCGCCGGCCGCCTGCCCGAGCCCGCCGAGCTGTATGCCGCTGCGCTGGCCGCCGTGGCGCCCGTGGCGCCCGCCGACGTCGACGCAGCGGCGCCCGCGGACGAGGCCCCCGCGGCATACCCGCTCCAGGGACGAGCGGTCGTCGTGTCGGCCGGTGGGACGCGGGAGCCGATCGACCCGGTGCGCTACCTCGGCAACCGGTCCTCGGGCAAGCAGGGCTACGCGATCGCGCGCGCGGCCGTGGCCCGCGGGGCCTCGGTCACCCTCGTGTCCGCCAACGTCGCGCTGCCCGTCCCCGAGGGCGTCGAGCTCGTGACCGTCGAGACGACCCTCGAGCTCAAGGAGGCCGTCGAGGAGGCCGCCGCCGACGCGGACGTCGTCGTGATGGCCGCAGCCCCGGCCGACTTCCGTCCGGCGAGCGCGAGCGAGAGCAAGATCAAGAAGTCACCCGACCGGGGGGACGGCGTCGGCGCGCTCCGCCTCGACCTCGTGGAGAACCCGGACATCGTCCGCGGACTCGTCCGCGCCCGCGACGACGCCGGCACCGCGCGACCCCTCATCGTCAGCTTCGCCGCGGAGACCGGCGACGCCGACGGCTCCGTGATGGACCATGCCCGCGCGAAGTTCGAGCGCAAGGGCAGCGACCTGCAGGTCGTCAACGAGGTGGGCCGCGACCTGACGTTCGGCCACGACGACACGACCGTCCACCTGCTGCGCCGCGACCGCGACGAGGTCGCTACCGTGGGCCCGGCGTCCAAGGACGCGGTGGCGCGCGCCGTCATGGACGTCGTGGAGCAGCTGTTGCGCTGACGGCTACACTCTCGCCGCCGGTCCACGCCCGTCGCCGCCGTTCCATGCCCGTCCACGCCGCCCAACCCCGCCCACCACAGGGAGAGCCAGTGTCCGCACGTCTGTTCACGTCCGAGTCCGTCACCGAAGGGCACCCGGACAAGATCTGTGACCAGATCAGCGACTCGATCCTCGACGCCATGCTCGGGCAGGACCCGCACGCCCGGGTCGCCGTCGAGACCCTCGTGACGACCGGCCTGGTCCACGTCGCCGGTGAGGTCTCGACGATCGGATACGTGGAGATCCCCGCGCTCGTGCGCAAGACGATCCTCGAGGTCGGCTACGACGGCTCCGAGAAGGGGTTCGACGGACGCACGTGCGGGGTCTCGGTCTCCATCGGCGCCCAGAGCCCCGACATCGCCCAGGGTGTCGACACCGCCCACGAGAACCGGCACGGCGGCGTCGACCCCCTCGACAAGCAGGGCGCCGGTGACCAGGGCCTGATGTTCGGCTACGCCTGCGACGACACCGCCGAGCTGATGCCGCTGCCGATCCACCTCGCCCACCGGCTCGCCGAGCGGCTCACCCAGGTCCGCAAGAACGGCGACCTCGCCTACCTGCGCCCCGACGGCAAGACCCAGGTGACGATCTCCTACGACGGCGACCGCGCCGTCAAGCTCGACACGGTCGTCCTGTCGACGCAGCACGCCCCCGACGTCTCCCTCGACGGGATGCTCGCCCCCGACATCGTCGCGCACGTCTTCGAGCCCGTCCTCGCCGAGCTGCGCGACGCCGGAACCGAGCTCGATGTCTCCGACTACCGGGCGCTGATCAACCCCACGGGCCGCTTCGAGATCGGTGGCCCGATGGGTGACGCGGGCCTCACCGGCCGCAAGATCATCGTCGACACCTACGGTGGCATGGCCCGCCACGGCGGCGGCGCCTTCTCCGGGAAGGACCCGAGCAAGGTCGACCGCTCGGCGGCCTACGCGATGCGCTGGGTCGCCAAGAACGTCGTCGCCGCGGGACTCGCGCGGCGGTGCGAGGTCCAGGTCGCCTACGCGATCGGCAAGGCGCAGCCGGTCGGCCTCTACATCGAGACCTTCGGCACCGAGACCGTCCCGGTCGACCGGATCCAGGCCGCGATCACGAGCGTGTTCGACCTGCGCCCCGGCGCCCTCGTCGAGGCCCTCGACCTGCTCCGCCCGATCTACCGGCCGACGGCCGCCTACGGCCACTTCGGCCGCACCGTCGCCGAGGGCGTCGACAACCCCTTCACGTGGGAGCGGACCGACCGCGTCGAGGCGCTGCGCTCCGCCGTCGCCGGCTGAGGCTAGATTCGCCCCCGTGGGGGATGAGACGACGCGGCGGCCGGCACCGGGACCCCAGGTGGGCACCGGCCCGGTCGCTGCCGTCGTCGTCGAGACCCCGCTCGCCCACCTCGACCGCGTCTTCGAGTACACCGTCCCCGACGACCTGCTCGAGACGGCCGTGCCGGGGGCCCGGGTCAAGGTGCGTTTCGCCGGGCGCGACCTCGACGGCTTCGTCGTCGGGCGCCGGGCCGCTCCCGAGCACGACGGCCGACTCCAGCCGCTGCGCCGGGTGGTCAGCCCCGAACCGGTCCTGACCCCCGAGGTCCTCGCCCTGTGCCGAGAGGTCGCCGAGCGGTATGCCGGGACGTTGAGCGACGTCCTGCGGCTCGCCGTGCCCAAGCGCCACGCCACCGCGGAGCGCAACTTGCCGGCGGCGCCCGAGTCGCCCGTCGCGCTCGACCATCCCGAGGCCGGACCGTGGGTGGCCTACCCCGCGGGGCCGGCCCTGCTGCGGCGGATCGCGGAGGGGGAGGGACCCGAGGCGGCGTGGACGGCGCTGCCCACCCGGCCGCGGGAGCAGGACTGGCCCGCCGCGCTCGCGGTGGCGGCGGCGACGGCCGCGGCGGCGGGACGTGGGGCGGTCCTCGTCGTGCCCGACCACCGCGACGTCGACCGGCTTGACCGGGCGCTCACCGACCTCATCGGTCCGGGCCGGCACGTGCGGCTCACCGCCGACCAGGGTCCGCAGGCCCGGTACACCGCCTGGCTCAAGGTGCTGCGCGGTCACGTCCACATCGCCATCGGCACCCGGGCGGCGGCCTTCGCGCCCGTCCGCGACCTCGGGCTCGTCGCGTGGTGGGACGACGGCGACGACCTGCTCCAC